>NZ_JBFTZM010000003.1:0-521128 GCF_056406795.1 Neorhizobium sp. P1_A6
GTCCCGGGCGTCCCGGGCAGCGGCTCGGCGTCGAGCTTCTTTTCAAGATTGAAGAGTTTTCCCTCGGCGCGGCGGCGGTCCATCCGGCCCTCGTGGACGGTCGCCGCGCCGGCGGAATCATAACCGCGGTATTCGAGCCTTCGCAACGCATCGACGAGACGCGCCGCCACCGGCGAATTTCCGACGATCCCGACAATTCCGCACATGAACGACCCTCTTCGCTTCGTGGAACCCGCGCGAACTCCTAGCCGATTGCAGGTTTTGCGCAATCGGCCCGCCGGTCACTTTCGATGTCGGAAAGTAACGCGCAAATGTTAATGGCCGGGCTACTTTTGCGCCTTCCTGGCGAGCTTGAGGGCGAGTGCCCGCTCGCGGAGGATTTTTGCGCGGTCCGGCTTCATCTCCTGGCGGGCACGGCCGAGGGCGAGCGCATCGGCCGGGACATTTTCGGTGATGACGCTTCCCGAAGCGACATAGGCGCCGGCGCCGATCGAGACGGGTGCGACGAGCGACGAGTTCGAACCAACAAAAGCGTTGGCGCCGATGCGGGTCTCGTGCTTGTTGACGCCGTCGTAGTTGCAGGTGATCGTGCCGGCGCCGATATTGGCATGGGCGCCGACAAAGGCATCGCCGATATAGGTCAGGTGGTTGACCTTGGCGCCTTCGTCGATCCTGGCATTCTTGACCTCGCAGAAATTCCCGACCTTGGAGCCGGCGGCAAGATCGGCACCGGGGCGAAGCCGCGCGAAAGGTCCGACGGTCGCGCCGCCTGCCACATGGGCGCCTTCGATATGCGAAAAGGCGTGGATCACGGCCCCGCCGTCGATCCGAACGCCCGGACCAAACACAACGTTGGGCTCGATCAACACGTCCTGACCGATCTGCGTATCATATGAAAGGAACACGGTTTCCGGCGCAATCATGCTGACGCCCGAGATCATCAGTTCGTGGCGGCGGCGTTCCTGCCAGAGCCTTTCGAGCATGGCCAGTTCGGCGCGGTTGTTGCAGCCGGCGACTTCCGTTTCCGGCGCATCGACCGCCACGACCTTGCCGCCCGTGGCACGGGCGATCTCGACGATGTCCGTCAGATAATATTCGCCCTTGACGTTCTGATTGGTGATGCTCTCGAGCAGCGCAAGCGCCTTGCGCCCGTTGATCGCCATCAGGCCGCTATTACACCAGGTGACCTTGCGCTCTTCTTCCGTCGCATCCTTCTCTTCGCGGATGGCGATCAGCTCGCCGCCTTCGACCAGCAGGCGGCCGTAACCGGTCGGCTTGTCCGTATGAAAACCAATCACCACGACATCCGCGCCGGCGGCAAGCTTTTCCCGCGCCTCGGCGAAGGGCGCGGAAGTGATCAGCGGCACGTCGCCATAGGCGACCAGGATGTCGTCGTAACCGCGGACAATCGCTTGTTTCGCCGTCAGGACCGCATGGCCGGTGCCGCGGCGCTCCGCCTGCAGAAAAGCCTCGACGGAAACGCCTTCGACCGCGCCGGCCCTGGCCACTCCGTCTGCGTCGCGGCCGACGACCAGAGCCGCCTCGGTCACGCCGGTCGATGCCACCGCCGCCATCACATGCGCGATCATCGGACGGCCGGCAATTGGATGCAGCACCTTCGACATCGACGATTTCATGCGTGTGCTGTCGCCGGCGGCGAGGATGACGGCAAGGCAGGAACGGCTCATGGGGATTCTCCTTCTCAGGCGATTTGCCGCTTCATACCAGCAAGATGATTGACGGGCGATAAAAGCCTTATGTGCGCCGGAAACAAAAAGGGCGCCCCGAAAAGCGCCCTCCATTCTGTGAACTCGACCACTGCCCGTCGCTTAGCTCCGGACGTTCGTCGCTCGAAACGATCCGCTGATCGTTTCGTCGGCCGGGCCGACCAATCCTCGTTACTTCGGCAGTTTGTCGTCCACGCCTTCGACGTAGAAGTTCATGCCGAGCAAGGTGCCGTCATCCGACTTCTCGCCGGCCTTCAGCCATGCGCTGCCGTCCTGCTTGTTGATCGGGCCGGTGAACGGATGCAGTTCGCCCGACTTGATCTTGGCTTCGGTCTCCTCGGCCATGGCCTTCACGTCATCCGGCATGTTGGTATAGGGCGCCATGGTCAGGATGCCGTCCTTCAGGCCGTCCCAGATCTGCTCCGACTTCCAGGTGCCGTCGAGCAGCGCCTTGGTGCGCTTGATGTAATACGCACCCCAGGTGTCGACGATGGCGGTCAGCTGCGTCTTCGGGCCGGCCGCGATCATGTCGGAGGCCTGGCCGAAGGCGAGGATGCCGCGCTCGGAGGCGACCTGCATCGGAGCGGTCGTGTCGGTGTGCTGGGTCAGGATATCAACGCCCTGGTCGATCAGCGCCTTGGCGGCATCGGCTTCCTTGCCCGGGTCGAACCAGGTATTGGCCCAGACGACCTTCAGCTTGAAGTTCGGGTTGATCGACTTCGCGCCGAGTTCGAAGGCGTTGATGCCCATTACCACTTCCGGGATCGGGAAGGAGGCGATGTAACCGGCAACGCCCTTCTTCGACATCTTCGCGGCGATCTGGCCCTGGATGTATCGGCCTTCATAGAAGCGCGAATTGTAGGTGGCGAGATTCGGAGCGGCCTTGAAGCCGGTCGCATGCTCGAACTTCACATCCGGGAATTTCGCGGCGACCTTGACGGTGGCGTCCATGAAACCGAAGGAGGTGGTGAAGACCAGAGAGCAACCGGAGCGAGCCATGCGCTCGATGGCGCGTTCCGCATCCGGGCCTTCCGGAACGTTTTCGAGGAAGGGCGTTTCAACCTTGGTGCCGAGTGCCTTGTCGAGCTGCTGGCGGCCAAGTTCATGCGCCTGGGTCCAGCCACCATCCGTCTTTGAACCGACGTAGATGAAGCAGACCTTCTTCTTCTCCTGGGCTTGGGCGCCTGTCGAAAAACCGCCCATCAGGGCGGCCGATGCGGCAAGGGCGATAATCAGTTTCTTCATTTCCTGACCTCTATTGGCTTGAAGACGTTTTGTTTTTGGTTCCGCGGTCACCGGTCGGGGACAAAGGGTTTCCCGAGCGAAGCCGGCGTATTGATGAGCGTCGTGCGACGATTATGCGAAATGATGATCAGCACGACAATAGTCGCCGCATAAGGAAGTGCGGACAGGAACTGAGACGGGATGACGATGCCGAGGTTCTGCGCCAGGATCTGGGCATGCAACTGGCCGATGCCGACTGCGCCGAACAGGTAACCGCCGGCCAGAACCCGCCACGGCCGCCAGGAGGCGAAGACGACGAGCGCGAGCGCGATCCAACCGCGGCCGGCGGACATGTTCTCCACCCATTGCGGCGTGTAGACGAGCGAAAGCTGCGCGCCTGCCAGCCCGGCACAGGCACCACCGAACATGACCGCCAGATAACGGGTGCGGATGACGTTGATGCCGAGTGCATGGGCGGAGGCATGGCTGTCGCCGATCGCCCGCAGCTTAAGACCGGTCCGGCTCCTGAACAGGAACCAGTTGATGCCGATCACGAGCACAACCGAGAGATAGAAGGTGAGGTCCTGCGCGAACAGGACGCGGCCGAAGAACGGGATGTCGGAGAGAAGCGGGAAGACGATCGGCTGCAGCTTGATGCCGGGCTGGCCGACGAAAGCCTCGCCAATCTGGCCGGAAAGCCCGAGCCCCAGGATGGTGAGCGCAAGCCCGGTCGCGACCTGATTGGCCACCAGCGTCAGCGTCAGTAATCCGAAGAGCAGCGAGAACACCCCTCCGCCCAAAATGCCGGCGAGGAGGCCGACATAGGGGGAACCAGTCAGTTGCGCGGCAACGAAAGCGCAGGCGGCGCCCATGATCATCATGCCTTCGACGCCGAGGTTCAGCACGCCGGAGCGTTCGGTCACCAGCTCGCCGAGAGCTGCCAGAACCAGCGGGGTCGATGCGGTGATGACGGTAAGAAGGATCGCCTCGAACATCAGCCCTTCACCTCCGCCGTTTTCGCGCCCGCAAAGATCAGCCGGATCTTGTAGTGGATCAGCGTATCGCAGGAGAGCACGAAGAAGAGCAGCAACCCTTGAAAGACGCGGCTGACCTTGTCCGAAATGCCGATCGACAGCTGCGCCGCTTCTCCACCGAGATAGGTGAGCGCCAGCACGAGCCCGGAAGCAATGATCCCAAGAGGATTGAGCCGCCCCAGGAAGGCGACGATGATCGCCGTGAAGCCGTAGCCCGGCGAGATAACCGGCTGCAGGTGGCCGATCGAGCCGGAGACCTCCGAAATGCCGGCAAGGCCCGCGAGCGCGCCCGACAGCAGCATCGAGAACCACACCATCCGGCGGGCGGAGAAGCCTGCGAACCGCCCTGCCCGCTCCGACTGGCCGAGCACCGAGACCTCGAAGCCCTTCAGCATGAAGCGCATCATGAACCATAACGCCACGGCGGCGACGATGGCGAAGACGAAGGCCCAGTGGGCGCGGCCGGACGACGACAGAATTTCCGGCACGACGGCCTCGATCTGGAACGTCTTCGTGATCGGGAAATTGTTGCCCTGCGGATCACGCCATGGTCCGCGTACCAGCCAATCGAGATAAAGCTGGGCGATATAGACCAGCATCAGGCTGGTCAGGATTTCGTTGGTGTTGAACCTCGTCTTCAAAAGTGCCGGGATGCCTGCATAAAGCGCCCCACCGACCATGCCGAGGATCAGCATCAGCGGCAGGATCATCGGCGAGTGCCAGGCCGGATACATGACCGGCAGGATCGATCCGGTAATCGCGCCTATTGTGAACTGGCCTTCGGCGCCGATATTCCAATTGTTGGACCGGTAACAGACAGCAAGCCCGACAGCGATGAGGATCAGCGGGGCTGCTTTCACAGCCAGTTCGTGCAGCGACCACACCTCCAGCAACGGCTCGACGAAATATATGTAGAGCGCGCTCAGCGGGTTCTTGCCGAGCAGCCAGAACATGATCGCGCCGAAAAGCAGCGTCAGCACCAAGGCGAGCAGCGGCGAGAGGATCGAGAACAGCGTCGAGACGCGGGCGCGCTTCTGGAGCTCAATGCGCATGCGCCGCCTCCGGATTGGAGTGGCTTTCGTGGATACCGCCCATCAGCAGACCGATACGTTCCAACGTCAGCGTGCCGGCCGGATGGGGCTCGGAAAGACGACCTTCCGAGATCACCGCGATATTCGTCGCCACCTCAAAGATCTCATCGAGATCCTGGCTGATCACCACCACCGCCGAGCCCGACTTGGCGAGATCGATCAGCGCCTGGCGGATGCGGCTTGCCGCACCGGCATCGACACCCCAGGTCGGCTGGTTGACGACGAGCACCGATGGCTGGCGGTCAAGCTCGCGCCCGACGATGAATTTCTGAAGATTGCCGCCGGAGAGCGAGCCCGCCTGCGGATCTTCGCCGCTCTTGCGGACATCCATCGCCTCGCAGATGCGGCGGGTGGCGGAGCGGATCGCATCGAAGCGGATGACGGAAAAGGCACCGCCGGACAGAAAGGCCTTTTTGTCCGACTGGCTGCGGGCAAGCAGGAGATTGTCCGAAAGCACCATAGCGGAGACGGCGGCGTGGCCGTGGCGTTCTTCCGGCACGAAGCCGGCGCCAAGCAGGCGGCGGCCGTTGATGCCGGTGCGGCCAATCGCCTTGCCCCGGATGCGGATCGCCTCGTCTTCGGCGACCGGATATTCGCCCGAGAGCGCATCGAAGAGTTCGCCCTGTCCGTTGCCCGCAACACCGGCGATCGCCAGCACTTCGCCGGCTCGGACCTTCATGGCGACGTTCTTCAGCGAGACCGCAAAAGGCGTGCGCGCCGGCACCGACAGATTGCTGACCTCGATGCGGATATCGCCGAGTGCTGCTGCGCTGTCGCGATGGACTTCGGCGACGTCGGAGCCGACCATCATGCGGGCGAGCGAGGCCGGCGTCTCCTTTTTCGGATCGCAGGCGCCCGTGACCTTGCCATGGCGCAGAACCGTGGCGCGGTCGCAGATGCGGCGCACTTCCTCCAGCCTGTGGCTGATATAGAGCACCGACCGACCCTCGGCCTTCAGCTTGAACAGGGTCTCGAACAGCCGGTCCGCTTCCTGCGGCGTCAAGACCGATGTGGGCTCGTCGAGGATGATCAGCTTGGGGTTTTGAAGCAGAGCCCGGACGATCTCGATGCGCTGGCGCTCGCCGACGGAAAGGTCCGCCACATGCGCCTTGGGATCGAGCGGCAGGCCGTATGCCTTGGAAAGCGATGCCGCCTCGTCCGAGATCCTGGCGAGCGAAATCTTCGGGTCGAGCGACAGCGCGATGTTTTCCGCCACCGTCAGCGCCTCGAACAGCGAGAAATGCTGGAAGACCATGCCGATGCCGAGCTGACGGGCCTCGCCCGGCGAAGCGATCGTCACCGGCGTGCCCTGCCAGAGGATCTGGCCGGCGCTCGGCTGCAGCACGCCAAACAGCATTTTTACCAGCGTCGACTTGCCGGCGCCGTTTTCGCCGAGCAATGCGTGGATTTCGCCGGGCGCGATATCCAGATCGATCGCGTTGCAGGCCGCGAAGCTGCCGAAAAGCTTGGTCAAACCTCGAACCGACAGAAGCGGACCGGTCGCGGGACCCTCGGATAACGTCACTGAACCCCCTCGTTCACCGCGGGCCGACCTTCTTCGAGGTTTTTCAGGGCGACGCGGCGTATTGATTTTCCCGACATCCGGCGATCACTCCGGACATTCGACTGATATTGATACCGTATTTGTTGCTTCGCACAACACTAAAGAAAGGGGGTTGCAGGAAGGTCCAACTATTTTCCGAGACTGGGGAAAAGCTGCAGCACGCTGCCGATGCAATAGAGATAGATACCGCTCAGGACGACGCCGTAAACGACCCAGGCGGGCGTCTCGAAATGCAGGAGCAGCGAATAGCCGCCGAGGGCGCACCAGATGAGGCAGACAGCCAGATTGAGCGGACGGAGCCGTTTGACGCGCACTGGGTGCAGGAAGTTGATCGGCAGGAAGGTGAGAATGACAGAGACCGAGACGAGGACCAGAGCCGCCGTTGCGCTCGCGTCGACGACGAACAGTGTGAAGACCACCATGTTCCAGACGACCGGAAAACCGGAGAAAAAGTACTCGTCCGTCTTCATGCCCATGTCGGCATAATAAACCGCGCTCGAGACGACGATCGCGCCTGCGGCAACGAAGGACCAAGGTTCGCCGATCATGCCGCTCTGATAAAGTGCAAACGCCGGAAGCAGCACGTAGGTCACGTAGTCGATGATGTTGTCGAGCGTATCGCCCGACCAGTTGGGCAGGACTTCCTTGACCCGGACCTTGCGAGCGATCGGCCCGTCGATGCCATCGACGAGAAGCGCAAGGCCGAGCCACCAGAACATGTCGACGAAACGATGCTCGGCTGCAGCGACGACGCCGAGGAAAGCAAGGAACGAGCCGGACGCCGTCAGCAGATGAACCGAGAAGGCGCGGATTTCAGCATACGGGACTTTTTTGTAATTGAAGATTCGTCTGATCACGCGTCAGTCCCGTCTTTCCCTCATCCGGCGAGATATGCGGCCAATCACCGCGCATTGCAACCGGCTTGGGGGCGCCGCCAGACATAAAGCATTGCTTTTTCTATGCTGCGCTGCCGTGCCCCATGGATATGCTCGCCCCGAAGCTCTAGATAATCCACCGTACATTTGCAGCGCAGGACGACGGACATGCAGCATTTCGAGATTGCGGTGGTGGGCGGAGGACTTTCCGGATCGGTTGCCGCCCTGGCGCTCGCGCGCGCCGGCCGCAAGGTGGCGCTGATCGCACCGCCATCCGAAAAGACCGATGAACGCACGACCGCGCTGATGGATCAGTCCATCCGTTTTCTCGAACGGCTTGGCGTCTGGGAGGACATTGCGGCTTCAGCCGCCCCGCTTTCGATGATGCAGATCATCGACGGCACCAAACGGCTGCTGCGCGCACCGACGGCGCAGTTCCGGGCGCAGGATGTCGGACTCTACGCCTTCGGCTACAACATTCCCAACCGCGCGCTGTCGGAAACGCTGGATGCCGCCGTTGCCGCCGAACCCAATATCAGCAGGATCGCGCAAAACGTCGAGACGTTCGACTTCTCGGCCGAACGAGCCATGCTGACGCTGTCGGACGGCGCCTCGATCGGTGCCGACTTCGTGGCTGCCGCCGATGGACGCAATTCGAAAGCCCGTGAGACCGCCGGCATCGGCGTGCGTCGCTGGTCCTATCCACAGTCGGCGGTGGTGTTGAATTTCGCCCACAGCGTGCCACACGGCAATATCTCGACCGAATTCCATACCGAAAGCGGGCCGTTCACGCAGGTTCCCCTGCCGGGCCTGCGTTCCAGCCTCGTTTGGGTGGTGAAGCCGGATGAAGCTCGCCGACTTGTCGAACTTCCGACCGGGGAACTGTCGCGGCTGGTCGAAAACCGCATGCAATCGGTGCTCGGCAAGGTGACTGTCGAAGGCACTGCGCAGGCCTGGCCGCTCTCCAGCCTGATGGCAGAGCGGTTCGGCAAGGGTCGGCTGGCGCTGATCGGCGAGGCCGCGCATGCCTTTCCGCCGATCGGAGCGCAGGGCCTCAACCTGTCGCTGCGCGATATCATCGCCGTTTCGGAACTGCTCGTCGCAACCAGCGACCGCGCGATTGCAGCCGATGCCGGCGATCGCTTCAGCCGGCGCCGCGGGCCGGACATCGTCAGCCGCACGGTCGGCGTCGATCTTCTCAACCGTTCGCTGCTGTCGGATTTCCTGCCGGTGCAGATGCTGCGGGCCGCCGGCCTGCACATCCTTACCTATGCACCGCCGCTGCGCAATCTGCTGATGCGCGAAGGGATCGAGCCCGGCCGGGGCCTGCGCGCTGTCGTCGATGCCTTACGGAAAGAGATCCGGCGGTAACGTTCCGGAATTGATGAGGTATAACAATACCGGCAAGGTCCCCACTGACGCAACGGTGATGATCAGGATGCTGGCCGACGCCCTCTCCTGCCAGACGCCGTATTGCTGGCTGATGACGAAGACATTGGTCGCTGTCGGCAGCGCCGAAAGCAGCGTCGCGGAATAGATCCACACCGGATCGAAATTGCCGATCAGTGACAGGACCATATAGGTCGTCATCGGCAGCAGGATCAGCTTGAAGACCGCGATATAACCGATCTCCACCGGCACACGTTTGATCGGCCTCAGCGCCAGCGTCACTCCCATGGCAAATAGCGCGCACGGTGCTGCAGCCTGCGCGAGATAATCGACGAGCCGCTGGAAGGCTGCCGGCGGCTGCACCGCAAATGCCGCGAAGCAGAAGCCCAGCGCCGTTGAGATGATGAACGGATGCATCACCACTTTCCGGACAATATCGGCAACCACATGGGCGGCTGGGCGTTTGTCGCCGCCGGCCATTGCCATCATCGCCGGTGCGACGATGAAATGCGCGGCGTTCTCGAAACAGACGATCAGCGCCACCGGCACCGCCGCCGCCTCGCCGAAAGCAAGTAGCGCCAGGCCAGGCCCCATATAACCGATATTGCCGTAGGCGCCGGCAAACGACTGGATGGTGCAATCGGCAAAGGAATTGCGGCGGATGAAGAAGCCGATCAGAAAGAGAACCAGGAAGACCAGGTAGGTCGCGCCGATCTCGCCGAAAATGAAGTCGGCCCGGGTCAGCTGCTCGACCGGCGTGCGGGACACGAGCTTGAAGAAGAGCGCCGGCAGGGCCGCGTAGATGATGAACGTATTCATCCAGCCGAGCGCTTCAGCCGGCTGTTTCGTCACCCTTGCGGCAAGATAACCGATGAAGATCAGCCCGAAGAAGGGCAACAGCAATGCAATGATATCGGTCATCGGTACCCTGCCCGCTGACCGGGCCGTATTGGAAGACGGTTTTCCGTTAGCCGATTTGCGTCAGGATTGGAAAGGTCTGCTGGAACCAGATTGCGGCGGACGTGACGAAACCGAAGATGAAGGCAAGCCCGGTGAGGATCAGGAAGACTCCCATGACCTTCTCGACCATGCCGAGATGGCGGCGGAAGCGGGTGAGGAACCGCATGAAGGCACCGGAGAAACCGGCGGCGATCCAGAACGGTACGGCAAGGCCGAGCGAATAGATGGCGAGCAGCGCCGCCCCCTCGCCGACCGTATCGCGCGATGCGGCGACCCCAAGGATGGCGCCAAGCACCGGACCGATGCAGGGCGTCCAGCCGAACGCGAAGGCGAGTCCCATGACATAGGCGCCGGACAGTGTCGCCGGCTGCCCGCCGCCCTGGAAACGCGCTTCGCGGGCGAGAATACCAATCCGGAAGACGCCGAGAAAATTCAGGCCCATGACGATGATGATCAGGCCACCGAGTTTGGACAGGAGATCGAGATGCTGGCGCAGGAGCACGCCGATCGTCGAGGCGCCGGCTCCGAGCGCTACGAACACAGTCGCAAACCCGAGGGTGAAGAACAGCGCCGACTTCAGCACCGCGCGACGCGTGCCGCTCCGCGATTCGATGACCGCCGCACCCCCGCCGCCGCGGAACTGCTCGACCGAAATGCCCGCCATGTAACAAAGATAAGGCGGCACGAGGGGCAGCACGCAGGGAGAAAGAAACGATAGGGCGCCGGCAAGAAGCGCGCTCAACAGGGATATTTCGGCAATCGACACGTGCGGCTCCGGCTGGCGGGCCTTTTGCGAGCCCGCGTCTTGCGCTTGAGGTAATGGCCCGACGCGGCGAATGCCAATCACCTTTTCGCATTGCCGTGAAAAAGCGGCAGATAGCCGCATTTTTGCTGTTTTTGCGGGTTGACCGCAAGAGGTCACCTGCCTATGTTCCGCGCACTTTCAAGGACGCGCTCATCCGCGGCCGCGGGAGAGCGTAGCTCAGCCGGTAGAGCAACTGACTTTTAATCAGTAGGTCTCGGGTTCGAACCCCGACGCTCTCACCACAATATACATAGCATTATCAATAGGTTGTGGTAGTTTCCTCAGAAATTGCATGCTGTTGATTTTCGCCCTTAGGGTCAGCATAGGGTCAGCAGCTTAAAAACCGTGCATTGTCCACAGGCCTTTTCAAGAGCCTAGCAACGAGCGAATCTCGGGCTTTTCAGTGGTATTGAACGCGGGCCAACCTACGCCGTCCAGGCAGAAACAAAGCCGGGCATCTCGGCGGTGTCCTCGATGCCGAGCATTTCCTGACCCTTTTCGGGGGTCAGAGTGCCTTCGAGGATACGACGCGCGACGTCCCCAGGACGAAACCGAATTTCGACATCATGTTCGCGAACTAGGCGATAGAGGTAGCCGTAGGATCTAGCGCCTGTGCGGCGGCGGGCTTCTTGGCCCGATATCTCGCCGCGCTGCCATGCGTCCAAGACGTCCGCGATCTCACTCATAGCCGAGCCGCCTGAAATCCTCGCGGAGAGGCTCGCAGGTGTCCCCCGAACGGTGAGCTGTCAGCCTCTCACCGTTCTGGAACGCGATGAGCAGAGCGTGGACGGCAACCACGAATGCCTCGTGTTCGGCATCCTCCTCGTGGACCCGACGGACAGCAGTCTCGAGCGGGACAAGACGGCCCCGGCCGAGTGACGCCCAAATGTAGTGAGCGGCCGCCTTGGCAATATCCGAGTCTTGCAATTGAGACATGTTAGCTACCCTCGCGCTTTGCAGATCTCGAGAAAGCGGGACCGCGCCGCCTCGTCGAGACCCTCGATGGCAGCGCCATTGCGGAACACTCGCACGCGCTCGACGACGAGTTCGACATACGACACCTGGGTCCAAGCATCGTCGTCGACGCCCGCGAACACGACGTGGCGGAAGTCGACGATGCGGCGACCAATAAGACACTCCGCTACGTAGCGCGCGGCGTCGGCATTGATCTGCTCGGCGCGCTGACGGCCCAGCTCCTCTTTCTCGGCCTCCCCGCATGCGTACTGTGCGTGCGCCAACGCGCCCATAATCGCCTGCTGCCCACGGCCGCGAGCTGTGGGCGCATGGACTTCGAAGCCGACCGTCGGGCGGCCGCTGGCGCGAAATCGACGCTGGACCGATCGGATGCCGCGGACATGAAGATCGACCGCAGGCGTGTCCGGAAACAGGGAGCCTTCCTTGATGCGACGAAGCTCTGACAGGCAGCGCTTGATCGATGCCAGCCAGATGTCTGGCATCGTCTCTTCGATTCCCGTCGACGATGTCATGATCTCCGGGTAGTCCGTGCGCAGCTGCGCGATGTCTTCAGGCCTCATGACGACGCACCTCCAGGCCCAGGTCACTCTGGCAGCCAGGGCAAAGCACCGTCTGCCCCTTCGGCCCGTCCACCGGCCATGCCGGGCGTCCGTCCCTCGAGCAGGTCCACGCCGAAAGCGTTCGGGCATCCGTGACGATTCCGAGGACGCTGTCGATGATGTCCTCGGGATAGACGGCTGTGTCGTATCCGACGTCGAGCCACATCAGGCCACGGTTGCGGGAGATCGCTCCGACGCGCAGACCCGGATGCAGCTCTTTGAGGGCGTGGATCGCGCGATCGGCGATCCCGAAGTGACCGACAGCGATGTCTACGACCGCGCCAGGAACGAAGACTTCGCGATACTTGTTGACGAGAACACGGCTCATGAGATTGTCCATCAGTGCAGGCTCCCCTTAACGGCGTGCAGGGTGACATCGATGATGCCGCGCAGCTGACGCATGCCTTCTGAGCCGATGAAAGCCGGAAGACCGGCCGTGGAAAATACGAGGTCTCCTTCGGCGTCCTGTCCGATGGCAACGATGATGAAGAATGCCCGGATTTCCGACGGCAAATCCGCGATATCCTGAAGCGCTTTGTGGATTGCGGGCATCCATTCCGTCGGAACGGAAACCCGTGCGTCAGGCGCGATGATGCTGCCATACATCTGGTTGAGTTCGTCTCCGGTCATCGTTAGCCCTCCAGGTCCATCCGAGCGGTCAGCTCTTTAAAGGTCCGCGGGGCATAGCCCACGCCGAACGCGTCCACGCCCACGTCGCGGCTGAGACCGACACCCGTGAGCTTTCCATGTGAGTGGCCGTAGAAATGGACAGACCCCTTGTGAGAGCCGGGCCAGACGCGATGAGAGTAGTGCGAAAGAAAGACGCGATGGCCTTCGTCGGTCGTCTCGAGAGCAGTCGTTGGTGTCCCCAACCAGTCGAGACGCGCCAGCGTCGGGTGCAGAGCGTTGGGTTTCTTGTAATCGTGATTCCCGAGGATCAGGATCTTGGAACCCATGAGACGGCTGAAAATGGAGCGGACGCGGTCCTCGTCGCCGAGGTTCATCGCGAAGTCGCCGAGGTGGTAGACGATGTCGTCGGGACGGACGACGGCGTTCCAGTTGCGGATGAGCGCCTCGTCCATCTCGTCGGCGGACTTGTATGGACGGTTGCACGAGGTGAGCATCAGCCCGTGGCCGAAATGCGTGTCGGACGTGTAGAACTTGCGGCGGAAGTAGGACATGCGGTCTCCTGCGTATAACGGATAGCGGCGTCGGCCCTTGCGAGCGTTCAGACAGCTATGGCTATTCGCAGTGCGTTCATGTTCTTGGTCCTCAATTCGACGCAACCATGCCGCGTATGAATTTCGCTGTCAACGCGACATCCGGGTGTTCAGTTAATGGAGTGCGATCGAAGGTCAGAACGGGATGTCCGCATCATCGATGTCTTCCGCTTCGACGAGCGCGGGCGCTTCGACGTCTCCGTATTCCAAGGACTGGTAGTCGGCAGCCATGGTGACGTCGTCGTCAGGAACAGACTCTTCCTCGACGGTCTCGGGTTCGATGATGTCAGGCGCGGCCGGTGCGGCGGCCCTAGTCGGAACGAACGGCGGCCGTTCAAGGCCATGGCGGACCCGCAGACCGTTCGGGGCAAAGACAAGCCTGTCGATCCACCAGTCGAACATGTCCTCGACGCCCTTGTCATGCAGCGCCTTCAGGAACGTTGAGCCGTCCATGCCGCCGACACTCGCGTCGTGATGCGTCGCGCCCCATACATCAGTCCGCCATTCGTGCGAAATAAGCTTCGCGGGCTTTTCGATGAGCGTGGCCGCCCGGCGCAGGAGGGTAACCGACGGATACTGATGATCTTCGAGCGGAAGGACGTCGCGCTTGTAGATGGCTTCGTACTCGTCGTCCGGGATTTCTGCAGGGCTGACTTCAGCTACGCGCCTCGCCGAGCCGCCGACGGTGATCATGTATTCGGCGCTGTATTCGTCCGGTGCAATGACATCGAACTGAAAGCGGCGGTGCAGCTTGGACAGTCCGTTGATCTCGTCGATCGCCAATGCCACGGCCCTCGTCAGATGAAGCTTGCGAAACCCCTTCGTCGGGAACGACAGGTGCGCTGCCAGCTTCGCGACATCGACGTTCCAGCTGGGCCTGGCGACGTCGTTCATGCCTGCGAGATAGCAGAGGCGGATGAAGAGCGTGACGGCGTATCGGGACCGTAGGCGTGGCAATGCGTTGATATCGACCAGCGCGTAGTCCTTGGACTTCATCACTGCGCGGCGCAGAACGTCGGGAAGCTCGAAATGAACGAGATTGCGCGCTTTTACGGGTACGTCGCGGTCAGTCTCGGCGATATCGATGAGCTTTGAGGTCTGCTTCCTCGTGCCGTCCTGATTGCAGTCATAGCGGACGTCTGCCCCGCCGAGCCTGTCCAGCGAGGCCTGGATACGAGAAAGGTGACGGACGCCGAGGAACTTCGCGATAGCGCCGAGAGTCACAGCATGACGCTCACGATGGATGCCTTGCTGACGGGCGTTCGCAAAGAGGAACCAGTAGACTGCCAGGTCCGTACCGGTCAGGTGTTCGAAGTTGACGAGACGCATGGTCTTCACGATTACCCTGGGGATTTCAATCCGAGGGCTGTTCTTTTCGTTCGTGTAGACGGCTTCTTCTGCCCACTTGCCCGCGGCAATCCCTTCACGCTCCGAGCCGACAACGGCAAGCGACGGCGGCCGCTTGTTGATGTACACGCGCTTCGGTGTCTTCAGGATCGGAACGAAGATTTCTGCTCTCATACTTCAAGGATTGCTGCCGGCGACGCCTGACACAAGTGATTTGTGACGGTGAGCAACTATAAAATTCCGCCTAAACCCGCACTGGCACTGTAACATCGGCGATCCGCATACCGGGGTAATACATATTTGAGACTACAAATTTTTACTACTTGGTTTTATAGGGGTTAGAAGACGACAGCGCGATACCTTTGCTAGAGAAGTCTTGGGTTCTCCGGGCCTCCGCGTAACTGGTTTCTGTCAGTCTACGAAAGAAAGGACGGGGCGCTACGCTTGTCTAGGGTTTAGAGTGCCCATCGGTGAAGCCTGGTGCAAGCGGCAATCGCCGAGCCGCCCAAGATGCGTCAGCGTCCATGAGGCAACGTGCTGGCCCTGATTCCTCAGGGTTCTGGATTGCGGAGCCCTTCGGGTTTCGTTCGCGAATGCGGCCATGAGCCCTTGGTGCCGTGTCGGGTTTTGGGCTGAGCCCTGCTAGTGCGCCAGCCTGTTTTTATA
Organism: Neorhizobium sp. P1_A6; assembly: GCF_056406795.1. Taxonomy (NCBI): domain Bacteria; kingdom Pseudomonadati; phylum Pseudomonadota; class Alphaproteobacteria; order Hyphomicrobiales; family Rhizobiaceae; genus Neorhizobium; species Neorhizobium sp. P1_A6. The sequence continues at coordinate 15,477 of NZ_JBFTZM010000003.1, forward strand.
TCGCGTTCTACAAGTATAACAAGAAATCAGAAAAGACTTGCGCCAGGATCGGCCGACAGGCACGGTTCTACATGTAGATCACGAAATCATGTTCCACATGTAGAACGGGTACAAAGATGAGTTTGACGATTGAACTGCTCAGGGAGCTGATTTCCGACGATAGCCCGCTCAAGGCGAAGAAGCCTACTTCGGTGCCCGTGCGCGATCTTCCGGATGAGGAACGGAAGGCTTACAAGGCGGCAAGGCAAGCCGAGCGGCGGGCGAAGCTGAAAGAACGCGCCGATGGTGGGAGCGTCAAGTTCGACATGATCAGTGCCCGCGAGGCCCTGGCAGATGCAGCTATCATGTTGCTGGCGTCCGGCGCTGACGGCTCGGCGGCTATCGAGAAGTATTTAGAGAGGGTCTTTTCGGACCAGGCAGGCGCTCCCCTAACGATCAAGGCACGAGCGAAAGCTGGCCTGCTGAAGCCGAAGCTTCTGAAGTTCGCCCGCACGTCTTCTTAATTTGCCAATGGGACATCGGTGTCCCATTTCCACTTTGTTTCGATTACGGCGACCACCACCACGGTCGCCGTTTTGTCGCTTGCACCGAAACGTCGTTTCGTAAGCTCGGGAAACGTCGTTTCGGGAGTATTGAGCGATGGCAAGGGATTTCTATCGGACGACAGAGCGCCAGCGGACATCTGCCCAGCGCACTCGCAAACGTAGGCTGGACGTCGGCAAGCCTCAGCCCGTGGCAATCGATGAGGCGCTGTCGGCAGCGGTCCGGGCGGCGCTGAAGTCCATGAAGCGCGACGGAGACCGCCAGGTCCTGACGTCGACGTTCCTGAACTCGCTGTTCGACAGCGCGCTCGATCATCTCGTTGAGGTTCGGGGCYTTGACCGCCAGCAGTCATGGACGGCTCTGACAGCTCGGCTCGTTAAGCGCCGTCGGTACTCGTCCTTGCTTGCTGATAAAGGATGATGCGCGGGTCATCTTCTCGCTTCGACCATATCTGGCGGGCTTCCCTGCCTCGCGTTTGCGTGCGTTTTTCCTGTTTCCCCCCATTACTCATCAAATATGAATCCCCGAATCGTAGAAACACGGCGTTTCGATTTCGACCGGCGGACGCCGTGTCGCGATCCGCCGAGGTATCCTCGCACATCCGTATATCCTTGATACTCCAGTTCAACGCGACGAAGTGTGCCGCCTGGATGGGCATCGCCGCGCGGCTCTTGATGCGGTCGGTATTTCGAAAGAGCTCCAGCGTACCAACGAATGGGACGCGCGCGATCGCACTCAAAAGGTGTTGTTCGGCCCCAAATATCAAACCGTCGGCGTCTACGAATCCATCATCCATGTTGACGCGCAGGAGGAGAAGGTGGCCGCCTGAGCCCGTCGTTAACCGTGAAATCACAAGTGCCGCCTCCGGGCGGCTTTTTCTATGCATGGCCCCGGACATCATCGGTCCACCAGGATAATCGACGGCGAACGGGAGAGCGGCGATGCGGATGACCGATGCGGAGAAGATGGGAATGCACGTCCTTGCGCGCCGTCTCGACATCGGCCCGCGGCTGGACTCCCTTCGCAATGCCTCATCGATCGACGAACTCTTTTTCGCATCCGTCGGCCGGATTTTCCTCAAGGACGTCCGCATCCGCGACGCCAGGATCGGTCACCCCGGGCCGAACAGCTTCAGCACGTTCGAAAAGCTGTCTTGGTACTGGCACTCAGCCGTTGACGACTATGCCGGCCGCTACGAGCAGTCTCTCATTCACATCGTTGACTGGCTTTGGTCCGCGTCCGTGGAAAACCACGCGTGGCTCAAGAACCGGGACGATCATGGGCGTCCAAAGAAGCTCATGAAGTGCGGCACGGTCAAGCGCCTGCTGCACGAAGCAGACAAGGCCGAGCGCCGCCTGCAGCGCCAGCCGCTGCCTCACTATCTCACACTGACGTCCGCCGACGAGCGCCACGAGATGGACCTCGGCGCCGAGTATTCGCTGGTCCGCCTCCTCTCACCTGCTGCCTTCGACGTCGAAGGCGCGGAGATGGCGCATTGCATCGGGCGCGGGTCATACGACGAAGACCTGCTGGTCGGCGGGCATGAGTTCTACAGTGTCCGTGACGCGGACGGTGGCCGCCGTGCGACGATCCAGATTGTGCCGAAGGAAATCGACGGCCAGGTCTACGGCCAGATCAGGCAATTCGTTGGTTTCGCCAATGAGGTCCCGGAGCCGCAAATCGTCGACCTCGTGAACGGCGTCATGACGGACCTACGCTGGATCGAGAAGCCGCGGACGAAGAGCGAAGTCGCGTCCGACGCCGATATCCGCGACGCCTTCGTCCGCGGACTCGCCCTATGATGAGCTACGAGAATAAGCCTCTCGCCCCTGGTGCCAAATGCATACACGCGACGCCCACTATAGAACCGAGTTGACGCTGCTTGTTGGCTTCTGAGCGACAGAAACGATGTCTCGCTGTGTAATTAAGCGAGCACTGTGCTGGCGCGAGAAGGATATCCAGAGCCAACTCATCGCAACTGCTAGGCGACTCCGCGTACCGATCAAGAAATAGATATGGGCGACGCCCCAGATCCACCAGGCAAGCCATCCTCGAATTTTAAGGTTACCAAATTCGATTACCGCTGAGTTGCGTCCAATCGTGGCCAGATTTCCAAGATGGCGATACCTGAACTCATCACGGGAAGCTTTGCCTAGCAACTCCGCTCGAATGCGCCGAGCTACGTAATATCCCTGCTGCTTCGCAGCCGGCGCGATTGCCGGAACATTTGCACCGTCTTTCCATACAACGGCTGCAGTATCGCCGATCACGTAGATGTTCGTTGCGCCGTCAATTGTTAGATCAGATTTCACGATCACACGCCCGGCGCGATCGTTTGGAACCCCTAACCACTGCGCTGCATCAGATGCTTTCACACCCGCTGCCCAAATGATTGTTTCGCAAGCGATAAAGCTTGAACCGACATTTATGCCGGTTGAGGTGCAAGCCGTGACCGGGTGGCCTTTGTGGATTTCGACGCCCAGCTTGCTCAGGGATTTCTCAGCGTAGAAAGACAGATCCTCCGAAAACGTGGGAAGAAGTCTTGACCCCGCCTCAATAAGCAAGACTCTAGCTGCTCGACTATCGATAGCCCGGAATTCATCGACTAGCGTTCGCTGGGCAAGCTCCGCGATCATACCGGCTAGCTCAACACCTGTTGGGCCAGCCCCGACAATGCAGAGTGTGAGCAGTGCATTGCGGCGCTCTTCGTCACGTTCGACCTCTGCTTTTTCGAAAGCCATGAGGATTCGACGCCGAATAGTCGTTGCATCTTCAAGTGTCTTTAGCCCTGGAGCGGGCATTTCCCATTCATCGTGACCGAAGTACATGTGCCGCGCACCAGTCGCCAAAACGAGGGTATCGAAGGCAAGAACAGTCCCGTCTGCTAATGATACGACCTGCTGATTGCGATCGATCCCAACAACCTCGCCAAGCAACGTGCGTACATTGGGACTTCCTCGGAACATCTGCCGAATTGGCCATGCGATCTCTGAAGTTGCTAGGACCGACGTGGCAACTTGGTATAAAAGCGGCTGAAAAAGATGATGATTTCGCCGATCGACTATCGTCACGTCGACTTCCAGGCCACGGAGCTGCTTGGCGACCTGAAGGCCGCCGAAGCCGGCCCCCACTATTACGATGTTGCGCCTGATCATTACGAACTCGCTTTATGAGGGATAAGATCGCCCTATTTTCTCAGTCACTCGTCAAGGAACGAGTCCCCGAGATTGCTTGGCGTCGGTAATGCGCTGCACTCCAATTGTGATCGCCCCCCATCTCTTGCATCTACCTGCGCGACAGAGCTTCCAGCTCACGAATTGAAAGCTGTCGAGGGTCAACCGTGATGCCGCCTTTGGCTCCCCCGTAGGGAAGTCCGGCAAGCGCGCATTTCCAACTCATCCAAACGGCCAAGGCCGCGACTTCGCCGCTGTCGAGATGGATAGGACAAGAGATCGTTATCGCCCTTTTCGGATAGAGAAGGCGATTGCGCTGACCGTCTGGGAGATCCAGACGGTCAGCAGTACGATTGAACTGGATCCTCGCCATCTCAAAGACAGGCCCCGGATAGATGTCTGTCATTTTGAAATCCAGTTGGATGACTTCTTATGCAGTAGGCGGTGCGGGATGGATGAAGGGCCAGGGGCTTGCTTCGGATCCCTTCTCGATTGGCACTTCAATGAGAACGGGAGCGTTCAGTTCCAGAGCCTCGCTGACAGCCGATTTCAGTTCACCTGGGGACGACACGCGATATGTTTTCACGCCAAAACTCTCGCCGAGTTTTACGAAATCAGGATTGGTGAGATCTGAGCCAATGTACCGGCCGGAATAGGCTTGCTTCTGATCGCGCAATACGTTTCCGTAGGCATTGTTGTTGAACACGATTGCGACGACCGCGATGTTATGCTGCACGGCTGTGGCCAACTCCTGCACACCGAACATGAAACCACCATCGCCGGACACTGAAACGACTGCCTTATCCGGATTGCCGACCTTGACTCCAAGCGCGGTATTGAAGCCGAATCCGAGGTTGTCCTGATAGCCACAAGTCACATACTGTCGGGGGCCGTAGACGGGGAAAGCAAACCGGGCGGTGAAGCCCATCTGACTAACTTCTTCGACAAAGAAACCATCGCGCGGCAGTGCCTCCCGGATCGCATTCAAATAATCGACCTGAGGCTGAACGGCTGAGAACCGTTCTTTCGCGTTGCGATTCAGGGCCGCGAACTCATCAGTTCGCGCCGCTCTGTCCGATGGTCCCACAGCTTTGGTCAAAGCTGCGGTGCCCGCCTTTGCGTCCGCGACAATTCCGACGTCCGGCTTCAACCGGACCATTTCCGTTGGATCGATATCGATCCGGATAACCTTGAGTCCCTTGGGAAGCCACTTCCACCGCATGAATTCGAGTTCAAGACGGCTACCGATACCGATGAGCACATCGGTATCTTTCCAGTAATCGAACGCAGCGACAAAATTCAGATAGTTGGGATGCTCGTCGCTTACGACGCCCTTTCCCGATCGATGGGACGTCACCGGCGCTTTAAGCGCTTTGGCCAATTCAGCAACTTCCGCCCCCGCATCAACAGCGCCTCCGCCTACCATAATCAGAGGGTTTTTGGCATTTGCCAGGATAGCAGCCGCAGCCTGAATACTGTCAGGATTGACTTGGGGGTCCGCGGCGCGTCTGGTTTCAGGAAGATCGAGCTCCGGGCCTGTCATTCCAAAGACATCCCAAGGCGCCTCGACCGCTCCGGGTCCCTGACGTCCGGAGAGCATTTTTCCGATCACCTCGGCCATGACCGTTCCGGTCTGGGACTGATGATCAATCCGCTCTGCGACCTTCGTGATCCCACGCATGGTCGCCAGCTGGTCGGGCAGCTCGTGGAGCTGGCCACGGCCCTGGCCGATCAAGTGCGACATGATATTGCCCGTCAAACACAGGACCGGGGAATTCGCTCCATAGGCAGTGCATAGGGCGGCGCCGGAATTGAGAACACCTGGGCCGGGCACAACCGTATAGGCGCCGATGCGTCCAGTGGACTTCGCGTAACCGTATGCCATGTAGCCCGCACCCTGCTCGTGGCGGGTATGGATAAAACGGATCTCGTTGCGCTTTTCATAGAGAGCATCGTTGAAGTCGTACATATGGGCGCCGGGGATGCCGAAGACAGTGTCCACACCGTTTTCGAGGAGTGAACGAGCGATGGCCTGCCCTGTGGTCTCTTTGTTTTTCATGATGATGTCCAAACCTGTTTTTTTAGGAATGCTCAGGCCGCCGAGCGGGCGCTCAGCGTGCCTTCCGCCGACAGAGCCTTGACGATCGCGCACGCATCAGAAGGCTGCATCCCCGCCAAATTCATGCGACCGGAATCGGCCATGTAGATCCCGTGTTTGTGGCGCAATCCGACTGCCGTGTCTTTCGACATCGCCAGGTTCGAGAAGAGCCCTCGCTGGTTTGCGATAAAGCTCAGTTCCTGATGGGCCGCTGCAAGGGCGGCGCGGTTACCATTGACCCGAGCACACATTTCAACCAGCTCCTGCTTCCAGATTTGGGTAAGCTCCATGCTCTCCAGAATCACGCGTACGATGGCAGCGCCGTGGTCCGGGGGCATCGACCAGTTGACACGTGCCAACGACGCCATGTTGCCATCGGCGATTTTGAGCTGCTCCGCATTGCGGCTCACAAGGTAAAGGGCACCAACACGCTCGCGATAAAGACCAAAATTCTTGTCACACGAGTAGGCAACAAGCGCTTCGTCTACTGCCTCGAGGATAAGGCGGGTCGGCTCCGCGTCCGCTTCGAGGCCATCGCCCAGGCCTTGGTAGGCAAGATCGATAAAGGGAAGGAGCTTGCGCTCTACGAGCGTTGCTGCGATCTGCTTCCACTGGTCGATATCAAAATCAATGCCAGTTGGGTTGTGGCAGCAGCCGTGTAGCAGGATCACATCACCAGCCTCGGCCGCGTCGAGAGCCTCCAGAACACGATCGAAGTCAATTTGCTGCTTGGCAAGGTCGACGAAACGATAGTCTTTGACGGTCAAGCGCGCCGACTCGAAAATTGGAGCATGATTGGGCCAGCTGGGTGTACCAAGCCAGACCTTCGCACCGGGTCTGGCTGAGGCGATGAGTTCAGCGCCCAGTCGCAGAGCACCGCTTCCACCTGGCGTCTGAATGCCTACAACCTTGCCGGCATCATGATTTGCGCCGAAAATAATCGGTTTCAGGAGGTTGACGAAATTCAGGTCCCCTTCAGGCCCGAGATACCGCTTGCTGTCCTGGGTCTCCAGGAGCTGCTTTTCAGCGAGCTTGACGGCCCGCATAACCGGGGTCCGCCCTTGTTCATCTCTGTAGACGCCGACGCCGAGGTCGACTTTGTAGCCTCTGGGATCGGCTTGAAACGCCTTGATGAGCGCAAGTAGGCTGTCGGCTGGTTGCGCGGTGAGTTTCTCAAACATGTTGTCTACCTCCTAAGAACGTGGCCTAAGCGTACAGGCGCCTCAGTGAGGTAAGTTTGCAATTTTCAGCATACAGAGATATTATCTTACATGAAAATCACCAATTTTCCGCAAATTATGCAGATATTTTGACATGACCTCAAAGTTACATACCCTAGATCAATTCGATATCCGTCTTCTCGCGGCTATTCAAAGCAATGCTGAGCTGACACAGACTGAACTGTCGCAAGTCGTCAATCTGTCAGCAGCTCAATGCTCGCGGCGGCTTGACCGGCTGAGAAGCGAGGGTCTGATCCAGAACGTTGTAGCGATTTTGAACCCGGAAAAACTCGGCTTTTCCGTTGTTGCGCACACGCTGGTTAGCCTTCGGTCCCACACAGAGGAAGGGAATGCTCAACTGCACCGCTTCATCGAAACGGCGCCAGAGATCCTGGAATGCTACTCCCAGACGGGCGATGCGGATTTCCTGATGAAGATTGTGGCCAGCGATCTTGACCACCTCAGCATCTTTTTGGAGCGTATGATCAAGGTGACGGGTGGACTGGCGTCGGTCACCTCCAGCATCGTGCTACGGACCCTTAAGAAGAGTACCGAACTCCCGTTGCAGATTATTCAGACCTAGCGGGATCAACTACAACGCCAAAAGCAGGCTATCGGCTACCTTCGATATCGCGGCTCGGTCGACGATTGCAATGACAGAACCTGAGGCTATGACCATTCCTCCAACTGAAGCTGTCAGACGAATATAGCGACTTCTCCACCAAACCGACGCTTCAAGCTCGAATTTGGTGAACGCACTCGCTACAAAAATCATCCCAACGACCGCGGGAGCGGTCGCTACGGATAAAGCATCCGGACGATAGGCCAGGATGAGCGAGCATATCGTAAAGGTGACCGACCCGAGGACCGCCAGAAAGTAACATACCCACCAGTCTTGCCGGGCGCGTACACGGTCTGCCCTGGTTTTTCCCAGATATGACATCAGTATACGCAGCCTGAGCTCGCAGTACCGGGGCTGGAAGCGGTACGACCGAATTCCTCAATCAGCCGTGTCGTGGCGTTCGCAAATAAAGTGACATCATTTCCAATGGCAACGAATGTTGCACCGAGATCGACGTAGCGCCTGGCAAGCGACAGATCGGCGGTCAAGATTCCTGCAGCTTTTCCATGGGACTGGATGCGCAGGAGAGCCTTCTCAACTTCTTCTTGGACTTCCGGGGCTCCCGGCTTACCAAGATAGCCCATGTCAGCTGCGAGATCAGCCGGGCCGATGAACACGCCGTCGACGCCGTCGATCGATGCGATTTCATCTAGCGCGGCCAAACCTGCGCGGCTTTCGATCTGAAGCAAGAGACAGATTTCGTCGTTTGCCGTCTGGAGGTAGTCCGGAATCCGGTTGAAGCGTGAGGCACGAGCCAGCGCTGCACCAACGCCCCGGACCCCGCGCGGGGGATAAGACACGGCCTTTACCAAATTCTCGGCGACCTCTTTGCTGTCAACCATCGGGATCAGGAGTGTTTGCGCGCCGATGTCGAGCAGCTGTTTTATGATGTATGTCTCGCCAATTGGCGGCCTGATAACCGCGTGACTGGCTGAACCTTTCATCGCCTGTAGCTGGGCGACCAGGAGCGGGATGTCGTTTGGCGCATGTTCGGCATCGAGAAGGAGCCAGTCGAAGCCGGCGTCCGCTGATATTTCGACCGTGTAAGGATTTGCTAGAGCTTGCCAAAATCCGGTTTGAAGCCGCTTTTCCTGAAGCGCCCTTTTGAAGGTGTTGGTTGGAGCTGGCATGGTTTTCCCCTATTCGAAATACAGGCTTACAGTTCCGTAGGGCCCGAAATCGCCTACGATCGTGTCTCCATGACGTGCCTCAATCGGTCGAATGAACGAGCCGGCGAGGACCACCTGCCCTGCTTCTATTCCGTCTCCATATTGCGACAGCCGATTGGCAAGCCACGCAACACCACGAGCAGGTTGATTGAGGACGCCCGCGCCAAGCCCAGTCTCTTCGACCTCCGCGTTGCGAGACACTATGGCACCCATCCAACGCATATCCAGTTGATCCGGGCGCACAGCGCGGCCGCCCGTTACGATGCCGGCGTTCGCAGCATTGTCAGAGATCGTATCGAGGACGTTACGGGTTTTTTTCGTCTGGGGATCCACCCGAAGAATCCGCGTGTCGAGAATTTCGAGGGCTGGAGTGACATAATCGGTGGCATTGAGTACATCGACGACGGTCACGTTCGGCCCCTTTAGAGGCGCTTTCATGATAAAGGCGATTTCAGCTTCGATCCTCGGCTGAATAAACCGGTCTTTTGGGACGACCGAACTGTCCTCAAAGACCATGTCGTCCAGCAATACCCCAGAGTCTGGAATGTTGATGTTGAGGGCATATTGCATCGCCTTCGATGTGAGACCAATTTTCCAGCCCACCACCTGACGTCCGTCGGATACTTTCTTTTTTACCCACGCAGACTGGATCGCATAAGCGTCATCCATCACCATGTCCGGATGCTGCAGTGACAAAAGTCCGGTCTGAACGCGAGTCCGTTCGGCTTCGTCCAGCGCGGCAACAGCTGTTTCTATGTCTGCGGTGGAAAGCATCTCAGATCCTCTCGTCGGCAATGGTGTTGCGCAACAGACCGATACCGTCGGCCTCGACCTCAACGATATCGCCCGGCTTCAACCAAATTGGCGGATCGAAGCGTGCTCCAGCGCCAGTAGGTGTTCCGCAGACGATTACGTCGCCTGGCACAAGTGTCGTAAAGGTTGAGACGTAATTGATGATCTTGCGGAATGAGAAAATCATTCGACTGGTCCGATCACTCTGGCGGACCTCGCCGTTGACCCGCGTCTCCAGCTTGATGTCCGCCAGCTGACTTTCGTCAGTATAAGGAACTATCCATGGCCCAATCGAGCCCGAGGCATCGAAATTCTTGCCTTGAGTAACGTTGAATTTGGCGTGGCGGACCCAATCCCGCAGCGTCCCTTCGTTGCAGAGCGACAGAGCCGCTATGTGTGAGAGAGCCTCGCTTTCTGGAATGCGTCGGCCTTCTTTTCCGATGACGACAACTATTTCCCCCTCATAATCGAGTTGAGGGCTCTCCGGTGGCCGGATCAGCGGCTGATCGTGACTCGTGAAGGATCGCGGGAAGCGGATAAACAGCGACGGATTGGTGGGCGCTGTCTGCCCATCTTTGTATTCCTCGTTACGGTCCGGAAAATTGACGCCGACGCAGATGATCTTTTCCGGCGACGGGATTGGAATGTCCAATGTAACCGCAGCCAGGGGATAGTCGACGGGGGCCGATTGACCTTTCTCGGCCAACATGTCCAAAGCACCTGCGGCGATAACTTCGCGCAGGGTCGGAAAACGCGGGCGGAACCTGACGGACAGGTCCACCACGCCATCTTCGCGGATTAGGCCGTAACCCTGGCGACCGGAATTGGAAAAAGATGCAAAACGGGGACGCATACGGACTTTCCTTTATTATTCTTTTGTTGTGATGCCACCAAGGCATACGTATTTGAGCTCGAGGTAGTCATCGATGCCGTATTTGGAGCCTTCACGGCCTAGCCCGGAGGACTTTACGCCGCCGAACGGTGCTTCAGCAGTGGATATCAGGCCGGTATTCACGCCAACCATTCCATATTCGAGGGCCTCGGCAACTCGAAACACCCGCGACAGATCCTTCGCGTAGAAATAGGAGGCGAGACCGAATTCCGTGTCATTCGCCTTTTCAACCACATCAGTCTCATTCTCGAAGCGAAAGAGCGGCGCGATAGGCCCAAAGGTTTCTTCGGATGCCACGGCCATGTCTTGCGTGACGCCTGTGAGAACAGTCGCTTCGTAGAAGGTGCCGCCAAGTTCATGCGCTTTTCCGCCTTGAATGACGGTTGCGCCCTTCGATACGGCATCCTGAACGTGCTCTTCGACTTTCTTGAGAGCCGCTTCATCGATCAAGGGTCCGAGCGCAACACCCTCCTCGAACCCGTTTCCGGTCCGAAGCTTACTAACGGCTTTGGCCAGCTTTTCAGCGAACGCGTCATAGACCGTATCCTGGACGTACAGGCGATTGGCGCAAACGCAGGTCTGACCATTGTTCCTGAACTTCGCGATCAAGGCGCCTTCGACGGCTGCGTCGAGATCTGCATCATCGAACACGATGAAGGGCGCATTGCCGCCCAGCTCCAGACCAAGTTTTTTGATCGTGGGAGCAGACTGACGGTAAAGTTCGGCACCAACTTCCGTCGACCCAGTGAATGTGAGTTTACGTACGATGGGATTTGAGGTCATCTCGGCGCCGATTTCGCGAGATGAACCGGTGATCACGCTGAACAATCCTGCCGGCAATCCTGCCCGCTCCCCCAGTACCGCCAAAGCGATCGCGGAAAATGGCGTCTGAGCAGCGGGTTTCAATACCATTGCACATCCGGCTGCGAGCGCCGGGCCAGCTTTTCGTGTAATCATCGCGTTCGGAAAATTCCAAGGGGTAATGGCTGCAACGACGCCAATCGGCTGCTTCATCACCAGAATGCGTTTGTCTCGCTGATGGCCGGATATAATGTCGCCGTTGATGCGTCTGGCTTCTTCGGCGAACCACTCGATGAAACTTGCCCCATAGGCGATCTCACCCTTTGCTTCGAGAAGCGGCTTTCCCTGTTCGAGTGTGAGAATGTGCGCCAAGTCATCCTGGTTGGACATCATCAACTCAAACCACTTGCGCAGGATTACGCTACGCTCCTTCGCGGTTCGCGCTGCCCATTCCTTCTGCGTATCTTCGGCATGCGCGATCGCCGCACGTGCTTCTGCCGCCCCCAGTTTGGGAACGGAGCCGATCTTCTCACCAGTTGCGGGGTTTGTGACCGCGATGGCATCCGTATCGTTTGCTTCGATCCAGTCGCCACCAATGTAAGCGGCCTGGCGGAATAACGTTGGGTCTTTCAGGTGCATCGCTTGGTCACTCCGTGTGGGCTAAGAGAAAAGGGACACAGGACTTGCCAATGTCCCTCGCCGTCTGTGTTCGCAACGAGATCAGGGCGCGATGATCGGTTGAGCCTTTAGAAGCGGCTCCTGGGTTGGAAGGTCGGTGAACAAACTGCCGTGTTCGAACCAAGACCTCGGCGCAGGTGCCCCCCACAGTGTCTGACGCTGTGGATCCTTCAGGTCCCATTTGATCGGCTCGAGATCGGGATCGACAGTCTGGTAGTCCGAGCAGTAAATCTCGATGCGGTGGCCGTCCGGATCAAGGATGTAGAGGAAAAATGCATTAGAGATGCCGTGACGGCCTGGACCCCGTTCGATGTTTGCGAGGTATCCAGTGGTCGACATAAGATCGAGGAGATCGATGATGTTCAAAGGTGTTGGAACCCAGAATGCTGTGTGATGCAGTCGCGGGCCGACGCCGTTTGTGAACGCCATGTCATGGACGCCACCCTTTCGATGCAACCAGGCGGCAAACAGTTTTTTGCTTTCTGCATCCTCGGTGTATTCCGTAACACGGAAACCAATATCGTTGTAAAAGGCGACGGATGCATCGACGTCTGGCGTGAAGCAGTTGAAGTGGTCGATCCGGAGTGGTTTGACCCCGTGATAAAGCGCGTACTTTTGATGGATGGGGGTCAGGCGATCCATCTTGAAATAGAATTCGAGCGGGATGCCGAAGTTGTCATGGGTGCGCAGGGTGCGTCCCTGGAAAGGGCGCTCCACCCATGCCGTCTTCTGACCTTTTGTATCGAAATAGGCCTTGGCTTTGTCGAGATCTTCCTCGGAATAGACCTTCAAGGCGAGGTAACTGATTGCCGAAGTATCGCTCTTCTTGAGCACCATGCAGTGATGGCCGCGTTCTTCCATGGCACGCAGGTAGACAGTATCAGAATCTTCGTCTGTGACCTGAAGGCCGAGCATGTCCACATAGAAGGCACGGCTGGCAGCGAGATCCTTAACAAGGAATTCGACATGGCTAAGCCGAACCGTGTTGAACGCTGGATAGAGATTGAATTGCGGGAGCGGCATGGTTTCCTCCTCGGGGCCGAAACAGCCCGTGTTCGGCGCTTTGTTGTTACGAAGCGGCCGCGTCTTTTGTTGACGCGGCCAGAGTGTCGCGAAATCCCGTCAGCCGCCCAATTTCTGGATCGCATGGGCAGTCGTGGCGAAAGCGATGTTCTTGGTTTCCATGTAGAAATCGAACGACCAGTCTCCGCCGTCTCGTCCGATACCGGAATTCTTGACGCCGCCGAATGGGGTCGGCAGGTGGCGGACGTTCTCTGAATTGACCCAGATCATGCCAGCCTCGAGCTGGTCGGTCAGCCTGAAAGCGCGCGTGACATCGGAAGTCCAAAGATAACCGGTCAAACCGTATTGGACATCGTTGGCAATCTTCAAAGCATCCGCTTCGTCCTTGAACGGGATTGCGGTCAGAACCGGACCAAAGATCTCTTCCTGGGCGATCCGCATTCCATTGTCGGCACTGGTAAAGAGCGTAGGAGCGACGTAGCATCCGCCTCCCGGTCCATCGACCTTATAGCCACCGGCGGCGACAGTTGCGCCTTCGGCTTTGCCGATCTCGACGTATTCCAACACTTTGCGTTCATGGACAGGGTGAATCAGAGGTCCGACGACCGTCTGCGGATCGAGCGGGTGACCGACCTTGATACGTTTGGCCCTCTCGGCGACCATTTCAGTGAACTTACTGTAGATGCTGTCCTCGACCAGCAATCGGGATGAGGACGTGCAGCGTTCGCCGTTGAGCGAATAGATCATGAATACGGCAGCATCCGCCGCTCGCTCCAGATCAGCGTCAGCGAAAACAATGACCGGGTTTTTGCCACCGAGCTCGAAGTGGACGCGCTTGAGCGTGTCGGCACCCTGCTTCATGATCATTGAGCCCGTCCGGCTTTCGCCAACAAAACCGATCGCCTTGATCAATGGATGTTCTGTCAGCGCTTTACCGGCGTCCTCTCCCAAACCATTGACGAGGTTCCAAACACCTTTGGGAAGGCCGGCGCTTTCGGCAATCTCGACCAGCAGGCGTGCTGTAAGCGGCGAGAATTCCGCCGGCTTGTGGACGATCGTGCAACCGGCCGCCAGGGCCGGTGCAATCTTCCAGGTGGATAGCATGAATGGCGTGTTCCAAGGCGTGATCACACCGACCGGGCCTATGGGGTTCCGCGTTGTTACGTTTACCTGGCCTGGAATACGGATCGATTTGCCGTCTCTTGCTTCTGGTGCTCGGTCTGCGAAGAAACGAAAGTTCTCTGCGCCACGTAGTGCCGCCTTCGCCATGAATTTCAGGGACTGTCCGGTGTCCATGCACTCGACGAAGGCGATCTCCTCGGCGCGGGCAACGATCGCGTCAGCGATCTTGTGCAGGAGCGCCTTGCGAGCGTCACCAGGCATTGCCGCCCAGGCGGGAAATGCCTCGGATGCGGCTTTGGCGGCACGATCGATGTCTGCCGCTTTGCCATGGGCGACCTGCGCCAGAGGCTGCAAGTCGACGGGCGAGATTGTTTCGAACGTGGCACCATCTAAAGCAGGGACAGCCTCTCCGGCAATGTGGTTGAGGACGCCGCCGGCGCGAAACCGGGCAAGATAGGCATCGGCCTTTTTCTTGTTGTCTTCAAAATTCGTCATGAGATCTCCATCTCGAATGCAGCAGCATTCGCTCAGCCAATGTTCAATGGTGTTTTCTAAGTCCCCGCCCGAAGGCGCGCATGCATCGCATTGTCTTTCCAGCTTAGGGCTGGATCTATCTCGCGCACCTCAAGGGAGAGGGCAAAATGTGGCTCGCTGAAAAGGTCCAGCAGCTCGGCCTTGACGACTGCCGCGATCGCGTTGCCAACACGCTTCTTTTCTTCTGAAGATCTGCCCGCGCCAATACGAAAGCTCATGTCGATGAAAGAATTGCGCTCGTCGAGGTCAGCGATCGCGTAGTCATCGCTAAGCAAAACTCGGACACGAACCGCGCCACGTTCGAACAGCCCACTGTCGAGGATCGCTTTATGAATGACCTCACACAGCGATTTGAAATCGACGCGCGGTTTCAGGTTCGCGGACCCTTCAATGACGAAATGTGGCATTTATCGCTCCTCCGATACTTAACACGTTAACAATTATTGAGCCTTTGTCAACCCACCGTCGGGTGATCTCGGCCTGATCGAATATTGACGGGCCGGTAAATTCTCACTTAGACACCTCATATGGATCAGGATAAAAATCACCCTCGCCTTCTGCGTAGCACCCGTCAGGCGCTTCCAATCGCACTATTGAAGGCGCGAGAAGCAGTGATGGGTCATTTTCGACCGATGCTTGCGCAGCACAATGTGACGGAGCAGCAATGGCGTGTGCTGCGGCTTTTGAGGGAGCGGGGGCAGATCGATGCCACCGAATTGGCGCAAGGTGCCGCGCTCCTTGCCCCCAGCCTGACAAGGATGATCAAGACGCTTGAGGACCGTAAGCTCATCAGGACGACGAAGGATACTGCAGATGGCCGACGTCTGCTTGTCCGGATTGATGACGCAGGCGCTAAGCTCCTCGAAGAAGTGCGGCCCGAAAGTCTTAAAATTTATGAAGAGCTTGAGCTTCGCATTGGCCACGACAAGATCGAAGCCCTGATTGCACTGCTTAACGAGGTCACGGACAAGGCGACGACGCGTTAGTCGAGTTTGCGCCCTTGCTTTCCCTCGCTGATTTACTTAACATGTTTAATAATTCAGCGACGGAAATAGGAGGAGTTTTCCCATGGTGGACCACCAATACAGGCTCGTTATCAACGGCCAGTCGATCGCAACCCAAGAAACATTCGAGGTGCTAAATCCCTCAGATGGTCAAGTCGTGGGGGCAGCGCCAAAGGCAACCGTGGCCCAGTTGGACCAGGCGGTTTCCGCGGCGCAAACAGCTTACGAAAAGTGGAGCAAAGCTGACGACGCGACGCGCCGGAAGGCCTGTGTCGCAATCGCTGACACCTTGCACGATCATGCGGAGGAGCTGGCCCAGCTTCTCACCCTGGAACAGGGAAAACCCTTGAATGGAATGGGCTCCCGGTATGAGCTCGGAGGGGCCGAAGCTTGGGCGCGATACACTGCCGGTCTGGAGCTGCCGGTCAAGGTTTTGCAGGATGACAATCAGGGCCGGGTGGAACTGCACCGCAAACCGGTGGGCGTTGTAGGATCAATTACGCCCTGGAACTGGCCGTTGATGATTGCGATCTGGCACATTGTACCGGCCATACGAACCGGGAACACCGTTGTGATCAAGCCCTCCCCGCTCACCCCGCTGTCGACCATCCGGATGATCGAACTGCTCAACACAGTTCTACCCGCAGGTGTGTTGAATTGCGTGACGGGTGAAAACGACATCGGGGCCGCGATGTCCTCCCACCCTGGTATTGCCAAGATCGTTTTCACGGGCTCGACCGAGACCGGCAAAAAAATCATGGCAGGCGCTGCGGCGACATTGAAACGCCTGACTCTTGAACTCGGTGGTAATGATGCCGGCATTGTCCTGCCCGATTGCGATCCCCGCCAGATTGCCGAGGGACTGTTCTGGGGCGCTTTCATCAATGGCGGGCAAACCTGTGCGGCATTGAAGAGACTTTATGTTCACGAGGACATCTACGAGGACGTTTGCCGCGAGCTGACAAGCTTTGCAGCGACAGTCAAAGTCGGTGATGGACTTTCGGAAGATAGTGTCCTGGGTCCGGTCCAGAACCGCATGCAGTACCAGAAGGTCAAAGACCTGGTGAACGACGCGAAGGGGCGTGGCGGGCGCATTCTCATTGGAGGGGATTCTGACGACAACGCTCCTGGGAATTTCTATCCCGTGACGCTGGTCGCGGACCTTAATAACGGTGATCGTCTGGTGGACGAGGAACAGTTTGGGCCGGCTCTCCCGATCATCAAGTATTCTGATCTCGACGAAGTCATCAGGCGCGCGAATGACAACCCGAACGGTCTTGGTGGTTCCGTCTGGGGCAGAGACATTGCAAAAGCAAAGAAAGTGGCAAGCCAGCTGGAATGTGGATCCGTATGGATCAACAAGCATGGGGCTATCCAGCCGAACGTGCCGTTCGGTGGCGTGAAGGGCTCCGGTCTGGGCGTAGAATTTGCTGAAGAGGGCCTGGCGGAATACACGACGATCCAGGTCATTTTTCAGTAAGAGCCTGGAGCGCGAGAAAAGAAAGGGACGCCGGGTTCGCCGGCGTCCCTTTTCTTATGTTGTTCCGGGATCGAAGGCTCCGAATTCTACCGACAGAGTGACCGTGTGCGCCCTAAGACTTCAAGCGATCTCAGATAGGAACCGTTGAGCACGTTCGGTCTTTGGGTTGTCGAGGAAATCGTTCGAAAGCCCCTCCTCGATGATTTCACCGCTTTCGAGGAACACGATGTGGTTCCCGACTGCCCGCGCAAAACCCATCTCGTGCGTGACCACGACCATGGTCATGCCTTCCTTGGCGAGATCTTGCATCACCGCCAAAACGCTTCCTCGCAGCTCGGGATCAAGGGCTGACGTGGGTTCGTCGAACAACATCGCCAGCGGTTTGGTGGCGATGGCGCGGGCAATGGCAACCCGCTGCTTTTGACCGCCCGACAATTGCCCGGGGTAATGTCCTTCTCTGTCGTCCAAACCGACTTTTGCGATCTCCTCGCGCGCGATTTCACGCGCTTCGTCTTTCGACATCCCCTTGCTGTGCACCAAGCCACACATCACGTTCTCTAAAACGGTCATGTGCGGGAAGAGATTGAAGTGCTGAAAGACCATGCCCGTCTCGCGACGAAGCCGCTGAAAATCACGGCTGTAACGGCGCTCTCGTGAGCGTGCCGAAAAATAGGCTTTGGCATCCCATTCTACAGAGCCGACCCGTAGTTGTCCCTCGTCGGGAATATTGAGCAGGTTCAAACACCTCAAAAGTGTGCTTTTGCCTGAGCCACTTGGTCCGAGCAAGACGACGACATCGCCTTCAAGAACGTCAAGCGATACCGAATTCAGCCCCCTCACATTGGGAAGGTCGCGACTGGGGAACCACTTGCTCGCATTCCGCAGTGAGATGACTGTTTTTCTTTCTTCTGAATTTTCCATGTTCCGCTCCTCGAAGAAGCGGGGCGGCCACTCGGCCGCCCCGACACGAATCTCACGCGTCCACTTTGAGAGGGCTGCCGCCCGGACCAACCGCAAGGTAAGGAAGGCCTGCGGCGATCGCATCTTTGCCGACATACTCGCGGAATACGGAGTTGAGGATCCCGCCTGCTGCATTGAAAAGCAACCAGTTGGTCACGAACATGTACATCTTCATGTCTCCCGTCGGCATGAAGAAGGTATTGTGATCGACATAAGCCGGTTCCTTGCCGATTATCTGAAGCGCGACACCCTGTTTCTTGGTGTTCACGATAGTGAACAGCGACTGCAAGGTTGCGTTCGCACGTCCTGACATGACCTGACCGATGGCGCCCGTCTGGTCAGGGAATACCGACACGTTTGCCTTCGGGTAGAGCGCCCGGATCTTCGCTTCCTGCGAGCTTCCCTGAAGAGCGGCGAACTTGAACTCCGGCGAGTTCATCTGTTCGAAAGTCAAGTCTGACGCGTCGCGTCCAACGACGTAGACCGGTTGAAACGTCACGGCACAGCCGGCAAACCAGCCACGCAGCGAACGTGATGGCAAGATCGTTCCCGTTGTCATGATATCGGCACGGCCGGATTCGACGGCTGCAAACATCTGACCGAAATCCATGTCTGCGAATTCTACCTGGATATCAGGCGAGACATCTTTCATCATTCGACGGATGAGAGCGATCTCGTAGCCGTCCGGCTCACCCTTGTCATTGATGTACAGGTTTGGCGGATATTTGAGGCTCGCCGCGACCACGATTTTTTTGGTGCGGATCGCTTTGTCCAGGACGGATTCCTTCGCGGCATCCTGCGCGGCGGCCGGTGTCGTTGCACCAAGTGCAACAGCAGCTGCGCCGCCCACGAACAAACCTGCTGTCAGTAGCGAACGGCGGTTTGCCTGCATTCCATTATCTTGCTTCGTATCCATGAGCATTCCCCTTGTTGTTTCCACGATGAAATTTTCGGCCTGGAACCCACGATCCGTGGGGTACAGCTTGTGTTAGGCGGTAAGACCGCCATCGACTGTCAGCTGCGCGCCATTCACGTAGCTGGCATCCTCACTCGCCAAGAAAAGCGTGGCTTTGGCGATTTCTTCGTATGTCCCAAGGCGACCGAGAGGGACCGTCGGCGCAAAGCGCTGGTCACGTGCTGCGACCTGTTCGGCCGACATTCGGGTCAATCTGTCTGCCATGACACTTTCAAGGACGCCGGGGCAGATCGCATTTGCGCGAATCCCTTTTGCTCCGTAGTCCCGCGCGATGGTGCGCGTCAGCATGATCAATCCGGCTTTGGAAACCCCGTATACCGCCTCGGCTGTCGAGGCCCGTTGACCCGCGATAGAGGCCGTGTTGACGATCACACCCTTGCCCGCCTCCACCATGTGCGGGATCGCTTCCCGGCAGAAGAGATAAGCTGACTTCAGATTTATGTCCAAAGCCTGCTGCCACATCGCGGGATCGGTCTGCGAGATCGTGCCTGTAGGATTGATGCCGGCATTGTTGATCAAGATGTCCAGGGATGAGAAGCGTGACCGGGCCAGTGCGACTGCTTGCTGTGAGGTTTCCTCGCGGGAAACATCGCCCACGAGTTCGGCGACGTCCGCTCCCTCTCCGCGTAGAAGCAGCACCAAGTTTTCCAGCTGATCTTTTGCGCGATCAACGAGAACAAGCCTCGCGCCTTCATTCGCCAGTGCCTGCGCAACGGCGCGCCCGAGCCCACTTGCGACCCCGGTTACGAGGGCCGTTTTTCCTGAAAACCGCATGTCTGACTTCCCATTATTTGCTTTTTTGCGACCGCTTGGGACCGCTTTTTGACATCTATGACCTGAATCTATCTGTCTTGCAATATGAAATCATATATGATGTTGACGAAGCTCGCGCTCGGGTTTATCGATTGAGTCAGTACCGGAGAAGAAGCCGAGTAAAGAAAAAGGGAACGTCATGAACCTCGATTTCTCGATCATCCTGGCGCAATGGCCCCGGTTCCTATGGGGATTAGGGTATGATCTCTATTTCGCATTCGCGGGATTCGCGCTGGGCTGCGTTATCGGGTTCATCTCCTATCTTGGCTCGGCCTCCCGCTCAAAAATCGCCCGCGCAGTGTCTTACACCTACGTGCAGATCGTTCGGGGCCTGCCGATGTATCTGCTGCTGTTGTGGATTTACTTCGGGCTCGCAACAAAATTCGGCCTGGCACTGACGGGGCCTCAAGCGATAGTCATCGCCATCGCCATCATGAGCTCGGCGTTTGCTTCCGAGATTTTCAGGACCGGCTATAATTCGATTGACGTCGGCCAGATTGAAGCCGGCAAGGCGCTCGGTCTTTCCGACCTCCGGATCAATCGCACTATCCTTTTTCCACAGGTCATTCGGGTCGTGATCCCGCCCCTGCTGAACGTCTTCGTGATCTGCTTCAAAGCGGCGACTTACGCGGCAGTGGTTGCTGTCCCGGAACTCGTCTTCACGGCCCAGGACATCAGTCTCAACCAATATAGGCCGTTCGAAGCCTATATCTCGGTCGCCGTCCTACTCATCGCGACGATGCTGGTTTTATCTTTGCTGGTCAAAGTCGTCGAAGACCGTCTCAATGACGGCAAAGGGGCTTGAAGCTCATGAATAGCTGGTACGTTGTCCTCAACCACCTGCCCGACATGCTCTACGGGCTTCGTTACACATTCCTGATCGCAATCGTCTCGCTCGCACTTGCAATGGTCTTCGGAGGGCTAGTGGTATCCCTTCTCAGGAGCAAATCTGCAGCCATCCGAGCGGTAGGATTTCTCTACATCCAGGTCTTCCGCTCACTATCGCCATATGTTTACGTTCTGCTCGTCTATTTTGCCCTCGCCGGAGCAACAGGCTGGAAAATGGATCCGATCACAGCCGCTATCATATCCCTGACGCTTCTGAATACCGCTTATGTTGCAGAAATCTATCGGTCCGTGTTGCTCACCATTGATGGCGGGCAATGGGAAGCGGCCGCCGCAATGGGTCTGTCACCCTGGAAAACAAACTCGATCATTATCTGGCCGCAGGCGCTACGGACTGCAATTCCACTCCTTCTGAACCAATTCATCGTCATCTTGAAGGATTCCGCGATCGTGGGCGTGATTGGTGTCAAGGACATCCTCTATGTGGCGAATGCCCAGGCATCGATCACCTACAAGCAGTTCGAGTATCTGACGGCGGTTGGGGTGATCTTCATCCTGATTGTCTTCGTCCTGTCGCGGTTGAGTATGAGCCTTGAGCGGCGACTGGCCTGGAAGCACTAGCACTTGCCGAAACCACCCGAAGTCATTAGGTCGAAAAGGAAATCAAATCTGATTTTCAATTTGATCACCGTTGGAGAGTGACGCATGGCAAAGGTGGTGGCACCCGTCACAGAAGCTAGAAGCAAACAGCAACTTGCTTACGATTATCTCAAGGCTGGGATAGATCGCGGCCTCTATGCACCCAAACAGCGGCTTGTAATTGACACACTCGCGAAGGAGCTATCGATCAGCCCTGTACCGGTGCGCGAGGCGATCCGTCGGTTGGAAGCAGAAGGCCTGATCATATTCAGTAAAAACTCCGGCGCAATCGTGGCTGGAGCCGATCCGGATCTCTGGGCTGAGCAGATGGAACTTCTGGCATTGCTTGAGGGCTACGTAACCGGCGCCGCCGCGCCGAGGATTACTGCCAGCGACATCAAGCAGCTTCAGAAAATCAACGAGGGCATGGAACAGGCGCTAGCTTCCTTCGACCTTTCGGGATGGACTCAGGGCAACCTGGACTTCCACTCCGTGATAAATCGGAGGTGCCCTAACGAAACAATCGTCGAGCAGATCGCGCAATTAAGATCGCGAATTGCGATGATCAATCGCTTCATCCAGCCGCGGACGGAAGCGACCATCTTGCATACTCTTGGAAAGGATAGCGGGAAGTCGACGCTTCAAGGGCACGAGTGGATCATTGCGGCCTATATCGCCAAAAAATCTCCCGCCGAGATCGAAGCGCATGTTCGCACGAATATCATTCTGCTCACTACAGAAACGCACCGCAATCTGGTCAACAACCATGATCGGCGAGTAAGCAGATCGCAGGGATAGTCATATGCAACCGTCGGAATATGATGTCGTCGTCCTTGGTAGCGGTGGTGCAGGTCTACTCACGGCGCTTTCAGCTGCAATTCAGGGCCTGTCAGTCGGTGTTTTCGAAAAGTCCCATCTAATCGGTGGCACCACCGCGATCTCCGGTGGCGGCATCTGGATTCCAAAAAACCACGTGATGCAAAAGTCCGGTTTTGAGGACCTGGAGACAGACGGTATCACCTATCTGACGCGACTGACCCTTGGCGAGATCGACAACAGCCTTCTGGTCGATTTTCTAAAAACCGGGCCTGAAATGTTGTTGTTTCTGGAGAAACACTCGGAGCTGCGCTTCTTCAGTGTAGATCGCCCGGACTACCATCCCGGCTGGCCCGGCGCACGTTCCGGCCGATCGGTCGAACCGCTACCTTTCGCGCCAGCAATGGACGAGACTCTATTTCAGACGCTTCGGTATTCGCACCTGCGTCAGCCGGTGACATCGTCCGAGAGCCGCAAAGGTCTGCCATCAGAGATCATCGAAGACCGTCAGAAGCGTCGAATGCGCACGCAAGGAGCAGCCCTGGTCGCTGGGCTGGCGCAGGCTTGCGCCAAACATGGTGTTCAATTTCACCTTAATGAAGCCGCCGCGGGTCTATCGTTCGACGGAGAGCGCTGTGTAGGAGTCGAAACCGTTTCGGGTTCAACATCTGCCCGGCTCGGTGTTGTCCTCTCCACAGGCGGGTTCGAGTGGAATTCGTCCCTCGTCTCGGCTTACCTGCCTGGATTTTCAAGTGCACCGACCACACCGCCTGGTAATGAGGGAGACGGCCTGCGATTTGGTCTTCGGGCCGGCGCGGCAGTGGCCAATATGACTGAAGCATGGTGGACCGCTGCATATCGAATTCCGGGGGATGCCCTTGATGGAGAACCACTAACACGCAACATGGTGCGTGAACTGGCATTGCCAGGCTCCATTATGGTCAACCGGAAAGGTGAGCGTTTCGTGAACGAAGCGAGCTCATACAATGACCTCGGTATGGCGTTCAACGCTTTTGATCCCGGCTCGTTTTCTTACCCAAACAGGCCTGCCTGGCTTATTTTCGATCACGCCTTCAAGTCGCGTTATCCCGTCGCGTCCGTTTCCCCGCAACAAACCGCACCGGAATGGATGATCAGTGCGGGTTCGGCGGCCGAACTCGCTCAGAAGCTTGGCGTTTCGGTTGAAGGCCTAACCGCAACAGTCGAACGATTCAATCAGTATGCTCGCGGGGGCCATGATCCAGATTTCGCACGCGGTGAGGACGTTCATGGTCTTTATTATGGAGATTCTGGCCATGCGCCAAATCCATGCCTGGGGAAGCTCAATGTTGCTCCCCTCTACGCAGTTGAAGTTCTACCAGGAAACAATGGCACAAAGGGCGGGTTGAAGACGAAATCTCGCGGTAGCGTTGTTCGTGATGACGGATCCGCGATTGAAGGACTTTTTGCGTGCGGGAATGTTGCAGCAAGTATATTCGGAAAAGGATATCCCGGCCACGGTGGCTCGCTCGGTCCCATTCTAACGGCGGCATACATTGTCGGTTTGGAAATCAGCGCCAATCAGCGGCGATGATTAATCCGTTTTGGAACATTCAATCCTCAAGTCCCGGAATTGGGTAAGGATGGACCGACACCAGCGTGCCATCAAAAATGGTGTCGGGCTTGGCATCCCGTGCCTGCCCAGCGCATCGGCAATGAAGCCGTCCACTTTCACACGCTCGACAAAATCAGACAACTGCACCTCGGCGGCGCGATCATGCGACCGGGCCACGGATTGGTCACTGCGGAACCCGGGCGGCACATCTCAAATTAAATGCCAAGAACCGCTCGAACGGGCGCATTCTCACGATTAGCCGCCAAGCGACACAAAGACTCAAACAGGAACAATCATGGCAAAGCTCCAGCGCTCGACCATTCGGCAGGGATGGCATCAAAAACACGGAGCATGTCTGAAGTAACGTTCGGCATCAAGAACGAAAGCTGCCATGGGGTCAGATGGCCGAAACGATCGAGCACTGTAGATGACAAATCCAATCCGAAAATCGTCCTGAACGCCGCCGAGAGCCGGGCGTCCTTAACAACCTCGTTTAGCGTTAATCTGACGCAACGGTGGTAGCTTGGACTGTCATCGTTGCGCTGTGACAGCCGCTCGCCATTCTTGACCTGCGCCCATTGCCGGTCGATCAGCAGATGCTCGGGACCGACGGCGCCCACCAGGGGCAGGCCAAGTCGTTCGAACTGCGAGGCCGGCGTGTGATTGGCGCGCATGGCTGCGACGAGGAGGTTCGCCATGCGCGTTTCGACCTCTTCATCGCGAAGAGGTTTCTGTTGTTCGGGATCGGTTTGGAGATCGAAGAGCAGCGTTCCAAATATATACGGATTGCCAAGCGCCTTGGCCGGAAGCCGCATGACCTGCACCTGCTTGGTGAAGTGAAACGGTCCGGCAAGCGAGATATCCTTGAGTTCGCCCGGTGCGAAGCGGTGGTCCATATGGGTCGGCATCAGCGTATATTGCTCGAGCGGCTGGTTTTCGGGGGTCACGCAGGCCCGCATATAGACGTAACGCCCGTCGGTAATGCAGACATGCCCGCCATGACTGCCGAACAGGCCGGCTTCACGGACCTGCTCGTCGGTAGAAATGACGCCGGACAGAGGCCTGCCCTGCATATCCTCCGTCGGGGTTACCCCGAAGAAATCGAGAAGCGTCGGACCGAAATCGATCGTCTGGACCAGGCTCGAACGCCGCTCGTCCTTAACATGCAGGCGCGGATCCCAGACGAACAGCGGCGTGTGGATGTTTTCCTCGTACCAGGGCTGCACGTTCTTGCCCCACCACCCGCGCTCGCCGAGCAGCAATCCGTGGTCGGTGCAGACGATCAGCATCGTATCGTCCCACAGTCCATATTCGTCCATCGCATCCAGCACGCGGCCGAGGCTGTCGTCGCACATGCTGAGTAGCGCTGCATATTCCATCCGCGCATGTTCGACTTCCCCCGGCTTTTCGGTCACGGCCCGGTAGTCCGGCCAGTCGAAATGCGGGCCGTCGTAATCGTGCGGATACCGTTCCTTGTGGCGGTCGTAGCTGAAGAAGGGTTCGTGCGGATCGAAACATTCAACCTGCAGGAACCAGCGATCCTCGGCGTGATTAGCCTTGATGAACTCGACGCCCGCATCGAAGGTCTTCGTCTGCGGATGATCGGCGATGTCGGTCATGTACTGGCGGTTTACCCAGTCCTGCCGCCAGAGACTGCCGGACCGCCAGCTTGCGGTCGCAGGGATCAGCGGCTCGCCGACATGGCCTTTCCAACGATCGCCTTCCTGGCCGCGGCAGAATTCGTAGCTGCTGTAGCGATTGTGATAGGTGGCGCCGCCATCCTCCCAATAATGCTGATGATCGGTGACGAGATGGGTATAGACCCCGCTGGTTCGCAGCATTTCCGGCATCGAATCGTCGAAGGGCTCCAGCGGCCCCCAGGAGCGGTGCAGGAAATTGTATCGGCCGGTATGGAGTTCGCGGCGGGCCGGCATGCAGGGCATGCTGCCGCCATAACAATTGTCGAAGGTGACAGTGCGCTCCTGCAGGCG
The DNA here is from genome assembly GCF_056406795.1 of Neorhizobium sp. P1_A6. NCBI lineage: Bacteria > Pseudomonadati > Pseudomonadota > Alphaproteobacteria > Hyphomicrobiales > Rhizobiaceae > Neorhizobium > Neorhizobium sp. P1_A6. The sequence goes on from NZ_JBFTZM010000003.1 coordinate 41,263, forward strand.
GCGGAAATTGGGAAGGTGAATCCAGTCGGCACCATAGGCAGGCAGGAACCGGCGATTGAGGGTGTCGAACATGATCATGATCGCTTTCAAATCGGTACGTCCTGTCCTTATGCGCTATGAAAATCGGCGGGAAACGGTTCGAAAGCCGAGATTGCAGTTTGAGGAGCCCGGCGTATTGGAACTGCGCGCCGCCACCCGGTAACGGTGGCAGTAAGAGGCGTGACAGAGATAGGAGCCGCCGCCCCAGGGGAACCGTTTGCCCGCGAGACCGCCTCTAGCGGCATATTCCCACTCCGCTTCGGTCGGCAGACGGCGCCCGGCCCATTCGCAATAGGCAAGCGCATCGGCATGGCTGACATGCACGACCGGGTGATCCATCAGGCCCTCGATACCGGACAGCGGCCCGAACGGATGGCGCCAGTCCGCACCCCGCACGGTGAGCCACCAGGGCGTGCCGTGATATCCGAGAATATCAGGTCGGTCGGCTGCGGCGGCGAGGCGGAAAACGCTCGAATTGCCGTAGCGCTCCGCCTCCGTCAGATATCCCCTCGCCTTTGCGAAGGCCGAAAACTGCGCGACCGTCATGCATGTCGTGTCCATGGCGAACGGGCCAAGCGACACCCCGTGAACGGGCGCCTCGCCATCCGGCGCATAATCTTCACCGAAATGATCGCCCATCAGGAAAGTACCGCCAGGCGGCTCCGCTTCCCGGTGGATCGGGCGCGCGCCGGACGTCTGCGGCTTTATCCCGGCCGGCACGACCTCGCCTTCCCGCTCGTGTGAAGCGGCGCAGCAGCAGGTATTTCCGGCGAGAACGGCATCGGTCATCGGCGTTTTTCCTGGCTCGGCTCGTCCAGCGAAATGTACATATCCGGGTCTCGCATATAGGGGCGGAGGATGTTGAAGAACTGGATCATTGATGCCTCGCGGCTGACAGCCGTCGGATCCAGAAGCCACTGGAGTCGCACGCCATCAGCTACCGCAATGATCCAACGTGCAAATGTCTCGAGAGTCATTCCGGTTGGAAGCTTACTCTGATCGAAAACCGCCGCCAACTCACTGGTCATAGAAGCCGCCACCTCTCGATACCGCTCGACAAACCAGTCGTGGGCCGGATGGTCCTGAACGATGCTTTCGGCCGATAGAATCGCAAAAAGCTGTACAAGAATTGGTGTTCGTTCGTTGGTGTGAAGCGTTCGTAGAAATGTGCTTAAATAGTCGAAGCCCCGCTCCAAACTTTCCGATTTGGCCTTCTGGTTTCGCTCCTCGCGCTCCTGCAGCACGGCCAGAAGCAATGCGGCCTTCGACGGAAAATGATGCAGCATGCCAGCCTGCGTCATGCCGACGTCAGCGGCAATATCGGCAATGCTGGCGGAGTTGAAGCCTCGCTCGGAGAAAAGCCGCAGCGCCGAATCCAGGATCGCCCGCCGCCTGCTGTCTCCCCTTGGGCTTTTGCGCGTCGCTTTCTTCTCCATGCTCAACCTCATCTCCCCGTCCGGATCTGCAAAGACGTGCCCGCAAAATGACAGGCAGCCTTCTGTCCGCTACCAGTTTCCTGGAGGCTTGGTGAACTGGTGGAACAGATTTCCCGCTCCGGAAAATACGCCGGCCCGATCGGACAGCGGGTGCGGAAACGGCAGCCGCTCGGCGGATTGGCGGGGCTCGGCATATCGCCGGCAAGTACGATCTTCTCCTGCGGCGCGTCGAGCACCAGTTCCGGCGTCGAGGAAATCAGCGCCGCCGTATAGGGATGCTGCGGAGAGCCGTAGACCTGTTCGGCCGTGCCAAGCTCGACGATCTTGCCAAGATACATCACCGCGACATTATCGCTGATATGGCGCACCACCGAAAGGTCGTGGGCGATGAACAGGTAACCGAGCCCGAGTTCGTCGCGCAGTTCCTCCAGGAGGTTGATGATCTGCGCCTGGATCGAGACGTCGAGCGCCGAGACCGGCTCGTCGCAGATCAGAAGCTTCGGCTCGGTGGCGAGCGCTCGCGCAATGCCGACGCGCTGGCGCTGGCCGCCGGAAAGCTCGTAAGGGTAACGTTCGAGGAAATCCTCGTTCAGCCCGACCCGCAGCAGCAATTCGACCGAGCGCTGCCGTGCTTTCTCGCCGTGGACGCCGGCGACGCCCAGAGCTTCACCGAGCGACTGGGCGATACTGCGGCGCGGATTGAGCGAGGCGAACGGGTCCTGGAAGACATATTGGATGGTTCGGGTGATCGTGTCGCGATCCTCCTGATCCATCGCACTGACATCGCGGCCCGCGACCGTGATCTTCCCCGCGGCAATCGGATTGATGCCGACAATGGTGCGCGACAGCGTGGACTTGCCGCAACCGGATTCGCCGACAAGGCCCAGCGTTTCTCCGGGACGGATCTCGAGCGATACGCCGTCCACCGCAAAGATCGGTTTGGCCTTGGAAAAGAACGAACCCGAACCGCGGTTGACGTCTGTCCTGAGGTCGTCGATCCTCAGGACAGGCTCGGCCGAAAGGGTCCGCCGGGTCTTGAGCGCAAGACCTTCTTCTTCCGGTACGACGGGGATGCCAGTGGCCGCGCTCACCCAGCAGGCGGCGGAATGACCGGGCGCCAATGCCTCCAGCTTCGGCACGTCCGTGCGGCAGCGATCGACCGCGAAGTGACAGCGCGGATGGAAGGCGCAGCCGGAGGGAAGCCGCGCCGGCGTCGGCGGCGAGCCGGGAATGGCGCGCAGCTGGCTGCCGGTATCGCTGTCGATGCGAGGCACGGAATGCAGCAGCGCCGCGGTGTAGGGATGGCGCGGCGCGGAAAAGACATTGGCTACCGTACCTCGCTCCACGACCCGGCCGCCATACATGACGACGAGATCGTCGCATAGTTCGGCCACCACGCCCATGTCGTGGGTGATCATGATGATCGACAGGCCGAGTTCGTCCTTCAGCTCACAAAGAAGCCGCAGGATCTGCGCCTGGATCGTCACGTCGAGCGCCGTGGTCGGTTCGTCGGCGATCAGCAGCGAAGGTTTGTTGGCAAGCGCGATGGCGATCACCACACGCTGGCGCATGCCGCCGGAAAACTGGTGCGGGTACTGGTCGAAATTGTGCTCCACATCCGGAATACCGACCTGCCGCAGCAGCTCGAGGGCCCGTTCGCGCGCCGCCGCCCGGCCTGCGCCATGGACCACAAGCGCCTCGGCGATCTGTTCACCGACGGTCATCACCGGGTTCAGGGCCGCCTGCGGGTCCTGGAAGACCATGGCGATATCCTTGCCGCGAATCTTGCGCATCTCGGTTTCCGGCAGGCCGACGAGATCGCGGCCGTTGAACATCACCTTGCCGGTATCGATCCGGCCGGGATGGCGCAGCATGCCGAGGACCGAGCGTACGGTGACCGACTTGCCGGAACCGGATTCGCCAACGATGCCGAGCACGCGGCGCGGTTTCACCTCGAAGGAGACGTTGTCGATGATGCGGATATTCGTATGCCGGCCGGCGAAGGAGGCGGACAGTCCCTCGACATTCAACAGCGGCGCAACGGACTGGACTGAAATGTCGGTCATTTGCGGTTCACCGTATCGTTCAAGGCGTCGGCCAGCATGCTGAAGGCAAGCGCGACGAGGATGAGGATGACGGTCGGACCGAGCACATAAGTCGGCGCACGGCTGACATAACGCATGCCGTTGTTGAGCAGCGTTCCGAGTGACGGTTCCGGCGGCTGCAATCCAAGCCCGACGATGCTGAGCGCCGCCTCGATGAAGATCGCCGAAACGACAAAGACGGCGCCTTGTACGATGATCGGGTCGATGGCGTTCGGCAAGATGTGGCGGACCATGATCTGCCATTTACCGACGCCCAGCGTGCGAGCCGCGATGACGTATTCCCGCTGTTGCTGGGCGAGCAGCGTGGCGCGGGCAAGGCGTCCGAAGCTTGGCAGACCGGAAATGACGATCGCCACCAACAGCGCCGTCCAACCGGCGCCGAGCACCAGCACGACGCAGATGCCGAGGATGAGCCCCGGGAAGCCCACGATGATATCGAGGCAACGCTGCACGAAATTGCCGAGTCTTGGCGAAACTGCCCCGATCAACCCAAGCAGCGTGCCTGCCACCATACTGACAGGCACCGCACAATAAACAAGCGTCAGGTCCGACCTTAGCCCGTAGATGCTGCGCACAAAAAGATCGCGGCCGAGTTCGTCGGTGCCGAAGAAATGCACGAGCGACGGTGCCCGCAACGATTCCCGGGACTGGATGTCGTAGCCGAGAGGAAAGATAAACGGAGCCAGAAAGGCAAGCGCCGAGATGAGAATGATCACCGTCAGCGCCACAATGCCGCGCGTCGTGGTGAACGCCTGCATGTAGCCGGCGATCGACGGATTGAACCAATGGCGATGGATCAATTCCGATTGCGGTGCGGCCATGGTCAACTCTCCAGCCGGATGCGCGGATCGAGCGCCGCGATAGTGATTTCGGACAAAAGCTGTATCAGCACTGCAACCAGAACCGCCCCGAGGATCAGCGCCTGCAGCACCAGATAGTCACGGTTTTGGACGCTGGAGACCGCAAGCTGGCCAAGCCCGTTCCGGGCAAAGATTGCCTCGATGACGATCGCGCCGCCCAAGAGCTCGCCGGCCCGAAGCCCGATTGCGACGATCGCCGGGCCGAGGCTGTTGCGCAAAAGATGGCGGCGCATTAGCCGGCCCGGCGGCACACCCTTTGCCTTGGCAAGATCGATGAAGTCTTCACCGCGCACCGAATTGATCGCTGTGGTCAAAAGCCTGGCGACAACCGCCGCCTGCGGCAACGCGAGTGCGAAGGCCGGCAGGATGAGGAATTGCAGCCCCTTCAACGGGTCGCGCAGCAGGCCGATCTCGCCGCTGACGGGCAGGATCGGAAAGGCGATGCCGAGCAGCAGGATCAGCAGCAGACCGGTGAGGAAAGGCGGCGTCGCCAGACAGATGGTGTTGAGAATGTCGAGCCCTGCCCTGGCGGACTGATGGCGCAACGTTGCCGACAGGATGCCGAGCGTGAAGCCGATGATGATCATCAGCATCAGCGCCAGCGCCGCAAGCTCGACCGTGCTTTCCAGCCTGCTCATGATCAGCGTCGAGACCGGGCGGCGCATGGCAAATGAGCGTCCGAGATCGCCATGCAGGAGGTTCCACATCCAATGGAAATACTGCTCGTGGAGCGGCCCGTTGAGGCCGATCTGTTCGCGCACCGCGGCGAGCTGTTCGGGGCTTGCATCCGATCCCGCCAGTGCCACGGCGGGATCGCCGGGCGCCATCCGTGGCAGAATAAAGGCGATGAGAGAACTCGCAATCGCCACCACCACCACCGACGGGAGTTTCTTGAGGAGGAAGGTCAGCATCTCACTCGGCCAGATAAGCTTCGCCGTAGAGCATCTGCGAGCGGAGCGTCGCCTTCACGCCCTTTAGCGTGTCGGAGAGGATGGTCTGGCCCGGTGTCTGCAACAGCGACAGGCTGAAGGCCTCATCGAGCATGTAGTCGGAGAGCGCCTTGACTGCCTTGTCGGTTGCATCAGGCGAGTTGGCCGCCGTCACCGCGTTACGCAGCGTGACATACTGGTCGGACCAGAAGCCAGACGGGTTTCCCTGACGGAGCGAGGGAAGCGAGGAAAGCAGCGTCGCTGTGCTGAAACCGACCTGGCCGTGGATCAGCAGGAATGCGGGGCCGAGATCCCCGGCGACCTGCCGTTTGTCGAAATCCGCAACGTCGAGGACCACTGCTTCCGGCGCAAGCCCGATTTCCTTGAGATTGTTCTGAACGATCTCGAAAATGCTGCGATTCGCCGGGATGGAGGGCACGATGATTGGCACCTTGGCACCCGTGGTGCCGCCCTTTTCGATCAGCGCCTTGGCCTTCGTCGGATCATAGCTGTAGCGGTTCGCCTGCTCCTCACCATAACCCGGCGAGCCGACACCCCAGAAGAGATCGGTCGGAGTACCGATACCGCCAAATACCTGTTCGTTGATACGCTGGCGGTCGATCGCATAACCGAGTGCCTGGCGCACTTCCTTCTTATCGAACGGCGCCTTGGTAACATTGACGCCAAACGGATAGATAGCCCCGCCTGAATTCAGGAACTGGTATTGCGGGTTGCCCTCGAATTCGACGAGGTCGTTCTGCGAAAGTCCCGTCGCCATGACGGAACGGCCGCTGCGTAACGCCGAAACCGATGCGGTGCTATCGGTGATGATCGCGAATTCGATCGAGTCGAGATAAGGCAGGTTCCTGTCGCGGTAACCGGTATAGCGCTCCAGCATGATCGAGGCGCCCGGCGTCCATTTGGCGAACTTGAACGGGCCGGTGCCGATCACCTGGGAGCCGTCCTCGCGCTTGGTATAGGTTTCCTTGTCGATGACGTTAGCCTCTTCGAAGAGGTCAAAGATGTTGGCGAGCGGCTTCTTGAACTTGATCGTCAGCGTCGTCGGACTGGTGACGTCGATGCTCTGGAACTCCTTGGCGATGAAGCCGACCTGGGCGGCGGTTTCCGGCAGGGCCATGGTCTCCAGCGTGAACTTCACGTCGTCGGCCGTCATCCTGCGGCCGGTATGGAAGGTCACGTCGTCGCGCAGCACGATTTCCATCGAGAGTCCGTCGGCGGCCACTTTCCAGGACTTGGCGAGCAGAGGTTTGACTTCGAAGGTCTTGGGGTCGGTCTGGGTCAGCGTTTCGAAGACGTTCTTCACCCAAGGCGAATTGCCGGCACGCAGTGTCAGGATGTTGCGTGGCTGGGCATCCGCCGTCTGCGAGACAGTGATCGCCCCCCCGCGAACCGGCTTGCTATCTTGGGCTTTCGCCGGAACGGCGGCACAGAGACCAAAGGCCAGAACGGCCCAGAAAATCATCCCGCCGATGGGGCGGGCATGGCGAATTGCAGGCAAAATCCTGTTGGTCATCAATCTTCCTCCCGAGTGCGACCGAACAGGCGCGACGCGCCTGCCTCCTCCGGTCATCATGCGCCTAATTATACCGAGCGCTCGCTAGATTTAGCGTCGCTGGGTTTTCTCCGTTTGTCAAGCTCGCCATGTGCCGGCGGATTTCGTAGTGACCAACAGTTGGCAGCTGGCCTGTCCGCCAGACGAGTAGCTCCCGGCTGTCTAATCGCAGGATTGATACGGCTGGCCTTCAACCAAGAGCGATGGGCATCCCCGAAAGAAAGCTAGACACTGCTACTTTAGGTGACCTAGCGGGGGCTTCGCTGGTGAACTACGTTCGGCGGCATGACAACTAAATCAAGAATTGCTGGTCGCCGAGCGGGGATTGGTGCTGGTGGGATAGTCCTGCTAGGCGCCGTCGTCGCCGGCTCTTATTTCGTGTCTATCGAGCGAAGCAGGCCGGGCAACTGCCGCCCGTTCCTGACGCAGCTATCGTGTCGCCTAACCGCTGAAGTTAGCGTAAAAGGCTAACGCCTGCGGCTTTATCCCGACGAACGTCGAGACAAGAACATCGCCGATTCCTCGTTTAGTGAGCGGTGGCTATAAAAGGGCGCACCTCAGGATCGGGTACTCGGGCCGCGACCGACCCGGCAATAGAGCCGGCGAATATTCCATTGTCCGCCGAACGCTCCCCAAATCGCGATACAGTCCGAAATTCGGACCGACAGGAGATTTTTCCCCAAGCTTCGCAATCGCGGTTGATCGAGACGACTGCATATCCGGGCAAGGCGGATACTTCCGCACTGCGATAGTCTTTGACCTTTCGCAAAAGCCGGTGCCGGCTATAATCTCGCTCACGGCTGAAATTCTCGGCGCGAGGCAGGCCGTGTCGGCGACGAAAATTCCGAGAATGGAATTCCGGTTCCCATGCCCATACCTCACACGCCTACAGGTGGAATGACACCCTTGGTGAACAGGAAGCAGCCATAGAAGCGGGTTTCCCCAGTCGAGATCACGCAATAGGCCTTCTTGGCCAGATCGTAGAAATCGAAGCGCGCGATGCCGTACATGGGTGAAGGCCTGCCTTCCGCTTGGTCGATCTCCGCCTGCACTTCGCTTTGCACCGTCGGAATTTCGCCCGGCGCGCCCATGACTTCCATGCGGCCGGCAGAATTCTGGAGCGGCGTGTCGAGCGGCAGCACCGAGAGAATGGCACGGATTGCCTGCTGTGCCGGGAGGTTGGCCATGCTGAGCGGCCGCCCGACCACCGTCTGCCTGGCGACGCTGTCGCTCGGGAAGTTGGTGTCGGAGACGACCAGCATGTCCCCGTGCCCCATGGAGCGAAGCGCGTGCAGCACGTCGGCGTTCAACGCCGGATGAATGTTCTTAAGCATGATGTCCTCCTCATTGGCATTTACTTGACGGCGCCTGCAGTCGGCCTCTTGGCGATATAGCGGTCCAGAAATATGCCGACGAGGACCAGAGGCATGATTGCACTCATTCGGAACCTTCTGGGCTGGACCGTTCAGGAGCTGTTCGTTCCGCCATCACCAGGCCGCCCGGTATATCGAGAGGGCGTCCGCCTCGCCGACCTCGCGGGGGTTGTTGACGAGAAGCCGGGTCTGTTTCATGGCGTCCCGCGCCATTCCGGCCAGGTGTTCTTCTCCTATACCCACCTCTCGCAGCCGCGGCTGAAGCCCGAGCTTAAGCGACAACCCGGCAAGTCGCTCGATGAAAGCGGCGCATCGTCCCTGGTCACCCTGTTCCAAAGCGAGGTCCGGAAAGACGTCGGCCGCGATCTCCGCGTATATCGACGCAGCGTCCGGCGCGTTGAACCGCAGGACGTGCGGGAGCACGAGCGCGTTTGAAAGGCCGTGAGGAATGTGGAAGGTTCCGCCGATCGGATAGGCCAACGCATGAACCGCCGCCACGGGGGAGTTCGCGAAGGCCTGTCCAGCCAGCATCGAGCCGAGAAGCATTGCGCCGCGGGCGGCACGATCCGTTCCGTCAAAGACCGCCTTTTCGATATTCGCGCCCAGAAGCTGCAGAGCCTGACGCGCAAGCATCTTTGAAAGAGGGTTGTTGTTCGCGCTCTTCGACGCATATGCCTCGATCGCATGGACCATGGCATCGATGCCGGTGGCAGCCGTTATGTGAGCGGGAAGGCCTAAGGTCAGATCGGGATCGAGGATCGCGATGTCGGGCAGGATGATCGGCGACGACACGCCACGCTTCTCGTCGCCGCCGACAGTGATAATGGAAACCGGGGTGACTTCCGATCCTGTTCCGGCCGTGGTGGGAACAAGAACCAGGGGCAGCCGCGGACCCTTCGCGTTCCCCACGCCCCACGCATCGTCGAGGGGCTCACCTGAACCGCAAAGCAATGCGACGACTTTGGCCACGTCAAGTGAAGAACCGCCGCCGAAGCCGATGACCCCGGAGACATTATCAGCCTTGGCGGCGCCTGCCGCGGCCATCACGGTCGCGAGCGATGGGTCGGCTTCGACTCCATCGAACACAGTGGTCTCGATGCCGGAGACAGCGAGAGACGCGAGAGCAGGTTCACAGAGGCCAAGCCGTCGCAATCCGGGGTCTGTCACGAAGAGAATACGGCGGCCGAGCTTCTGCTTTACGAGATCGCCGATCGCAGTTGCAGCGCCAGGTCGAAAGACGATCTGTGCAGTCGTACTGAAGACAAACGGGCTCATGCATTTTTCCTTTGCCGATTTGCGCCTACGCCACGGGATGCCGTCGCCACGTTTGTCCTGTAGGATTTTCCCGCAACCCGCATGGCGCTGATCGTGACCCCATCCGATCTGCATTTCACCTCAGTAGATCAAGGCTTTACCGGATCGATCATAGGGGTCGACCTTCGGTGCTGATTCACAGCGCTGATCGTCGATACTCTGAGACATCGGAGCTGAACACGCAGCCCGCATCGTTAATTACTCCAGTCAGCCAAGATAGCTTAGACCCTGTCGGATCGTCCAGAATGCGGAGGTCATCCAACACATCTCGTACCAAACAAATTGCGCTTTCGGGTCGCGAACACCGCAGCGAGTAACGCCGCCATCAGCAACGAAATGACCGGCCGTACCATCCGGTAGCGAGGCGACCCGAGATACATACCCTGCCCCTCTTGGTATGAGATGTAGATTTGATGCCGGCGAGATTATCCCATAGCATCTTCAAAGTAATTGTTCCTCAGGGATTTCTCAATGTTGTCTAACGTTGTCCTCCGATTGATTGACGATGCCCTCGAAAACCATCTACCAACGGTCTCAGACGAATTCGCGCGTCATGAAGGTCTGATTTTCCAGCGTGGACTAATGAGTCTGTTGGCAATGATTGCAGAAACCGCTGCCTTGGGCAGGGTACCGATAGACTTAGACGGTTCAAATTTCGGAAGCCGCATCGGCGACCGGATCGCCAACGACAGATGGCGGCAGGTTGCCGACGCAGGCCTGACCGGGCTGAGGAGCTCGCATCACAATACCCTATCGGCTTCATCGTAGGAACGCTCCGTCGTTCCCCCGTTGCTCACTTCGGGCGCGCTTTCATTTGCGCCGGTGCCAAAAGCTCTCCAGAATTGGGTATTCACCAAGGACAAATCGAGTGCCGACATACCTAATCGACATGACAATGATGGCGACCTTTCGGGTCACTGCTGAAGATGAAGTCATAGCGCTGCAGGAGCTCATGCGCATTACATGCGATCTACAGCTTGACCTCCACGTCGGCTGTCAAACGCCTATCGAATTCGTCAATGTTACCTGCCGAGACAACGATCCGGAAGTCGTTGATGTGTTCTGAGTGGTGCTGATGCCCCGACCACCAATAGCCGAGCACATGACCCGGCCTGCCGAGGCCGGTCCCATCGAACCAACCCCTCGGATCGCTGTCGAGTAGACATGTTGCTTGTGAAGCGCCCCCAAAGAGTTGCCGTTTAACACCCAACGCTCTTCGCATCGCGTGCGCGGCGGCCCGCCGCCAAACTTGTCGCCGTCCGGGCCGCGCCCCTGCGGCTGTCGATCCGCCGGATGCAAAATCATCACGCCAAATGTGGATACAGAATGCTCCCCGTTCCCTTCGAGTTCTTCTATTTCCGGCGAAAAAGCTCGCCTTCTCTCTCAAGCAACGTTCGAGTTCTACATTTATTGAATAAATGAAGACCTCGTCACCTTCCAACATGGAATACTAAAGAACTTAGTTCTACAATTAATAATTTTAAGAAAAATGGTTTCTCAATACTCCGTGATATTGAAATTTCGTTTCAATTATGCTATCTTTGAGGCGTCGTAAAGATCAGCGGGTTGACCGAACCGTAAGTGCAATAAGCTTCGTGTAGCGCACATAATACTTCGGACAGACGACGGTCTTCAAAGTAAACCCATGGGCAATCGGGCCGCTTGGCGCGACCGGCGAAGCTATGCCCGGATGAAAGAAGGACGAGATGGAAACTTTCGAACTGGACGGACGATCAATTGAAAACCCAGTTTTCTGCGCGCATCGACGCGCAAAAAACTGGACTGCAATTATGGTCGGAAAAAACGCAGCAAACGCACAGCGTACATTTCTGCCGACGCGCGGGCGCATTGTCGATCTGTCCAGAGCCGTGTCGGGCGATCTTCTCAAGTTTGCCGGCGACTCAATTTCCGCAAGCGGCATCCGTCGCTCTAATCGCACGTGGTGGCTCGTGCGCGACATCAACGACAATGAGATGACCGTCGACGTGTTTGAGACGCTCGCGAGCGCGATGCGTGATGCACCGCAGGCCGCCGCAAAGGCCAGCGCCAATGGCTGATCGCGTATACGTCAGTCTGAACGTCCTGGCTCATTCGTTCCACTATGTCGCGGATGCGATCAACGCATGGGGCGATGTCGACGGCGCTGTGTTCAATTATCAGCATGGCGACCTCGTCATCGATCATCGGCAGGCGGATCTGTTCGTCATGTCTTCTGCTGAGAGAGCAGCGCCGCACGTCGCTTTTCACGTGTTCGATCTTCGCAATCCTTCGGACTTCATCGCGATCTTTGGCGGTGACGATTGGTGACCGAACCTTTCACCATCTATCTCGCACTTCGCACGATCTATAATCATAACGATGGAGTACAGCGTGAAATTCGTTGAACTGTTTGCCGGCGCTGGGGGAATCTCACTGGGGCTCCTGAGAGCCGGGCTGCTCCAGTCTGCAGCATACGATTGCTGGCCGGTCGCGGTCGAAAATCATCGCAGGAACGTCAGCGAGCATATTTCGGAGGCTGATCTCAGCAATCCGCTAAAGGTCATCGCCGAGCTGCTCGTCCTTCAGCCCGACGTGGTTGTCGGGGGGCCGCCTTGCCAGGATTTTTCGGGCGCCGGCCTTCGGAAAGCCGGTGATAACGCAAATCTGACTCTGGCATTCGCCTCGATCGTGGTCGCGGCGAGGCCGTCGTGGTTCCTGATGGAGAACGTGATCCAGGCAAAGAATTTCGATATTTTCCGGTTGGCTGTGGAGATGTACAAAAAGGCTGGATACGGCCTTTCCGTCGTCGAGGTGGACGCGAGCAGGTTTGGCATTGCGCAGCGTCGGCGACGGTTAATCGTCATCGGCCGCCATGGAGAGCGAGACGGCTTTCTTGATAGCGCCGTCACCGCGGCAGCGTCGGCTGAACGCATGACAGTTCGAGAGTTCTTCACCAACGTGAACATCACTCGTCATCCAGAAGATCAACGGCTGCTGGATGTCGGCTACTTCTATGCCCGGCCCCTGCACGCCGGGCGTGGTGTGCGCAGTATAGATGAGCCGATGTCGACAATTACGCGGACGTCATGGGAACGCCCGACGGCGCGGTATACGAACAATCCGCATCCCGACGACCCGATCCCCGCGACGGAAGCTGTGGTCCTGTCAATGCGTCAACTGTCGATGCTGCAGGGATTTCCGGAAGACTATGAGTGGCGTGCAACGGCAAAACGCGACATCTATCAGATGGTGGCCAATGCGGTCCCCGCCCCGCTCGCGGAGGCTTTGGGTCAGGTGATCCTGGCACGCGAGTTTGGGCATGAGATTCCGCGCGCTGAAGGTCGCTTCGTCCGATGGCTCAGGCGTCACGGCAAGAGCCCCGCAACGGCTCGCCAGATACGCTCAAATGTAAACACGGCGCGGCGTCTCCTGAAGGGGCGGATCCACGCCGAGCTCGCGATCGAGCTTGCCGTCCTGGAAACGAGCCTGGAGTTCCAAGCGCTCTCCGGCTCACGCAGGTCAGCGCTTCGACGCGCGCTGATCTTGCACGCGGAATATCTCGACTACAATGCAGAAAAGACCGTCCGAAAAGGCCGGATGCGCCGGGATCCCGCAGCGCCCGCTGTGGTGGGTCCAGACGTCTATAGGCACGCCGTCTAGCGGCGCCATTCTCCCCACATTGAATATCGAACCCAACCCGCGACCTGCGGCGGCATTCACTGTCGACCGCTGCAGGATACCGCAACCCAATGAGGTCTCAAATGTCAGCAATCCGTGCAATTCCATCCAGGAACGTCAGCATCTATCTGGTCGGCCGAGATATTGTCGAAGAGCCGGTCGCTCTCGATGGACGGCTTGTTCCTACGGTGCATCATGCGATCGATATCGCTCTGCGGAGAATGTCCGAACGATCCGACGCGGCGTTTTACGCCGATCGGACCGACGGTCTGACCGGGCGGATCGTTGAATATAAGGATGTGAAAGCGAAGCATGTTCCGCGCGGCGGCGTACTGCATAGTGTTTACCAGGTCGATGGTGACAAACACTTTTCGATGGACGACGCGATAGGGTTGTCTTCTAATCCCGCCGCCGATTTGTTGTTCCAAGTCATCGTTTTCGACGCGATTCGCGAGTTCGCAGACGATCTCGAAGCCGTGCATTCGGCGCTTGAAGAGGAGGCCAATCTGGTCGTCATCGATGAGGCGATCGATCGTGCTTACGAGAGCGCTCTGGCCTGCCAGGATTACGGAAACTATGTTCTTCCCGACTTCGAAAAGGATATTGGCGACCTGTTAAAGCGAGCCGGGTTGCGCCGCGATCAGGATGGTCATCTTGAACCGCGGGTGGATATTCGGGTCATCTCGACACGCCTCGCCAACGTGAAACCTGGCCGGAAATCGTTGCGTTTCGAGTATTCGATTGATGATCGTGAAACATGGCTTCCGGGCCGTGAGTACGTGGACGTAGAAGACGACGGCTCAATGTCTCTGCTCGAAGACCGAGAATGGGTGACGGAACGCTCCCGTCTGAGCGTCCGGCAGATTGAGGCGATCGATGCCGTCGTGTGGGTGGCACTGAAACGTATGGAAGGCCGACCTCCATTTGCTGAGCCGGGACAATAATCACCGGCATCTCACGTTTTAACTGAAAAACAGCACGCCCCTCGGAGCTCCGACGGCGCCGACTGCAAACACAGCATCGGACTCAGTAATGATGCCCGCGAAGGGGACAGCACGCCGCTAGGCTGTCCCCTCTCAAGCCCGTTAGTGAACGAGCACCATTCCGCAGCAGCCGCAAGCCTGCATGGACAACCTGAGACCGAGAGCTGAGCTTTTGTGCAAGCCTGGTCAACGTCCGGTTTTGCTAAAGCGGTAGCTGCTCGGGGGGACGCCAAATTTCTCTTTGAAGCGGCGGCTGAAGTGCGACAGGTCGCGGAAACCGAGCCTGAAGGCGATATCCGATACGGAATTGTGCGACCAGTCGGGCGAGCCTAGCGCTTCCGCAGCGCGATCGAGCCGCTCGGTGATTATGAAGGTGCGAAACGTGGTTCCGGCCCGAGCAAGAACGTAGTGCAGGGACCGTTCCGAGATGCCGATCCGGTTGGCTACCATGCCTGGAGCAAGTTCGGGATCCTCGATATGGGCGGTCAGAAAGCCGAGCACCCGGCACCGCAGCTGTTGGTCCCGAACCGAGCCGGGATCTTGACTGGGCCGGACTCCGACCAACTCTGAGATGATCTGACCCAGAGCGACCTCTTCGTTGGTGCCGATCTCCATTTCGGTCGTGGAGAGCTCCATCAGCAGATGTGACAGTATGCGGGTGGCGATTTTTTCACCCGGCAAATGAAGTGCCACCCCAGGGGATAGCCATGGACATGATTTTTCCAGGGCGCTGCGGGGAACCAGCGCGATGATCCGTTCCACAGGGTCAGAGAATTGCAGACTCATCGGTCGGGCGGCGCTGACTATGCCCACGTCCCCCGGCCGTAGCTGGAACCTGTGATCACCCTGGGTCACGCTCGTCACGCCCGACACCTGATAGCTGACCAGATATCGTTCATCCGGCTTGGCACGCAGAAGCCTGTGGGACCGCTCGATAGCATGCCCCTGCGACTTGAACCTGACAAAGTTACCCGCGAGATGGCTCTTCAGGCTCAACTCGGCTGAAAAGCGCGACACGTCGGCCGCCGCATGTGCATCGACATGCAGCAATGTATCGCAAACGATGTCTTTCCAGTAGTCGAACCGTTCTGCGGATCCGATCGACGTGGTGGACCATGTGCCCGGGTGCACCTAAGAAATTCCCTTCCCAAAAGCTGGCCAATCAGGCGCTTCCAACGGACTTGCGCTTCCGGCAAGGAGATCGTGCGTGCGCAACCAAGCCTTGTCAACTGCGTTTAGCTAGAAATACTTCAGGTTCAAAGTAATTCGCACTGACCGCGCGGGGCGGCGCAATCGCGACCCGTAGGGCCGTTGGGTTCAAGAAGACCGGGACGATTACGGGGTCTCGTTGAAACGACGCCGGCGCGCCACCCGAGCCGCATGCGGCTCTTGCGCGTCGGCAGCGCGACGGCGCCCTGCAGAAGCGGCGGGATGTCGAGATAGAGCGGGAAGGAGCCGAACAGCCAGCGCGTGCCTTCCGAAAATATCAGGATCAGCGCGAAGGTGGCGAGCACCTGGTCGAGGTGATCGCGGTCGTAGAGCCTGCGGATCACCACGAGTTCGACGATCGCCCCGGCGGCCGCGGCCGCGACGAGGCTGGCGATCAATCCGATCCAGAACTATCCGGTCCACGCCGCCACGGTGGCGCAGGCGAATGCGCCGACCATGTAGAGCGAGCCGTGAGCGAGATTGATCAGGCCCATGACGCCGAAGATCAGCGTCAGCCCGGCAGCCATGAGAAACAACATGACGCCGAGCTGCAGGCCATTGAGCAACTGCTCGAGAGCAAGTGCCAAAGTCACCGGCGGACCTTAGATCTTGCAGTCTTTGGCGTAGGCATCGCCGTGATCGGCAAAGATCTTCTCCACCGTCTTGTTGGTGATGACGCCGTTCTGCTTCACCACTTCCGTCAGGTAGATGTCCTGGATCGGATGCTGGTTGGTGTTGAACTTGAACTTTCCACGCGGGGACTGGATGTCGGCCTTGCGAAGTTCGGCGCCAAAGGCATCGGCGTTCTTGACGCTTGCCTTGGAAGCGGCCGACAGGATGAGCTGGGCTGCGTCATAGCCCCCGACGGCATAGAGCGAAGGAAGGCGGTTATATTCCTTCTGGAAGTCGGCCACAAACTTCTTGTTAGCCGGGTTGTCCAGATCCTGCACCCATTGGCCGGACGCCTTTGCGCCGAGAGCGGCATCGCCAATTGCCGGCAGGACGTCCTGGCTGAAGGAGAAGCCCGGGCCCATGACCGGGATTTTGACGCCCGACTGGGCGAACTGCTTCATGAAGGCGATGCCCATGCCGCCGGGCAGGAAGGTGAAGATGCCATCGGCGCCGGAAGCGCGCATCTGGGCGATTTCGGCAGCGTAGTCGGTCTGGCCGACCTGGGTGTAGACTTCGGCGGCGAGCTGGCCCTTGTAATAACGCTTGAAGCCGGTCAGCGAATCCTTGCCGGCCGGATAGTTCGGGGCGAGGATGAACATCTTCTTGTAGCCCTTGTTGGCATATTCGCCCATGGCTTCATGAAGGTTGTCGTTCTGGTAGGCGGCGTTGAAATAGAGCGCATTGCAGTTCTTGCCGGCAAGTGCGGCCGGGGCTGCGTTGGTCGAAACGTAGAACTTGCCTTGCGCGACTGCTCCCGGAACGACGGCCATCAGCAGGTTCGACCAGACGATGCCGGTCAGGATGTCGACCTGATTGCTCTGGATCATCTTGTCGGCGATCTGAACGGCCAGTTCCGGCTTCTGCGCGTCGTCCTCGGTGACGACGGTGATGTCCTTGTTGCCGGAACTCTTGATCGCCAGCATGAAGCCGTCGCGCGTGTCGATGCCGAGGCCGGCCCCGCCGCCCGACAGCGTGGTGATCATGCCGATCTTCAAAGGCTCGGCGAAAGCCATGCCGGCGGTGCTCATGCTCAGCGCCAAAGTGGCTGCAGCAAGCATTTTCTTCATGTGACGAACTCCCGTTTGTTGTTGTGTCGTTCCCAGATTCCGGCGGTGGACGAGGTTTCCACCGAAGGTTTTTTACCTTCCACATTTGCGTGGAACTTCCGATCGCACAGGCACGCCAAATTCCGCCTGTTGTGCAGTATGGTTACGCGGGCAAATCCTGCTTCAGCCTGAAGCGCTGGATCTTGCCGGACTCTGTCTTCGGCAGCGCATCGGTGAAGCATTTTCAGTTCCCCAAAGCGTTCTTCTGTCGTTGCGGCTTTTTGCTCGGAAAGCCCGTTAATCAATAGGGCCTGACTCCTAAGGAGTGAGGCGCCCACCGTTCAGGTGCAGCACCTGGCCTGTCATGTAGCGGCTGCCCTGCCCGGCCAGAAAAAGCATCGGGCCGACCACATCCTGCGCATTGGCCACCCGACCGAGCGGGATGCTGGCGACGTACTTCGCGCTGATGTCGTCGAACCAGGAGCGGGCGCCCTTGTCCTCGACGCGCCCCGTACCACCGGATAGGAAGTCAGTATCGACCGCTCCCGGCGCTACGGAATTGGCGCGGACAGTTGGTGCCAGTTCGGCCGCGAAAGCCTTGGTCAGGGAGATAAGCCCGCCCTTGGAGGCAGCATAGGCCGACATGCCGGGCATTACCTGGTAGGCGAGGCTTGAGGCCACCGTGACGATCGCAGAGTCACGCCCCTGCTTTAGAAGCGGTGATAGCCCGTTCACAAGCAGGTATGCCGACGTCAAATTTACCGACATCAGCTCGTTCCACTTGTCTATCGGCACTTCGCTCAGCGGACGTCGCGGGATAATGGGAAACCCACTCAGGAAAAAGAGGCATTCCAAGCCGTCGTGCCGAGCAGTCACGGTATTGACGGCCCGCTCTATGCTCTCCGGGTCACGACCGTCGAACGCGACATAGGAAACGCCTTTGATCGCTTCGGCACTCTCGATCGCCGACGGTGTGTCGAGCACCGTAACGTCCATGCGATGATCGACGCATGCCTTCACCAGAATCTTGCCAATGCCGCCGCAGCCCCCCGCGACCACCACGCGCGATCCTGCCTCAGGCAGCATGGTCAAATTCAAACCGCTCATTACCGTCTCCGTTCTTACTCGCCGATGCCGTAGCGACCGGGGGCTATGATGCCCTTGGGATCGAATACGTTCTTGATCCCGGAGCATGCGTCCCGGAAGCTGTCGGTGGTTTGGTCCATGTGGAACTTCTGGTAGTCGATCGGCGCGCGACCGACGAAGACGCCACGCCGCACCAACTCTTCCGACAATTCGCGGTAGCACGCGTCGGCGCGTCGGCACTCGTCCTCGTCTTCGCGGTTGAAGGTGATCACGTGCAGGCCGCGCATGAAGCGGGCCGCACAAACATTCATCACCATGTAGTCCATGCCGTGCTTCTCGTAGATTGCGCGACCGACCTTTTGGAATTCGTTGGCAACTTGACCGTCGGTCGGAGTGCCTGGAAGGAACCAGGTATTGCCGCCGCCCGGGCGCCACCGGAGCAGACCCAATTCGCTGGCGCTCGGGACGCCCGAGAACGCGTTGATCGCCACCTTGAGTGGATTGATGTACTCGGCATCTTCGTGGGAGATGTACCCTGCCTTCCCCGACCTGCCGAACAGGTCGCGCACACGCTGGATCTGTGGTTCCATCGCCTCCATGCTGGGGCCGTAGAATGCTCCAGACACGGTCCATGAGCCGAGACCAAACTTCTGCCGCAACCTCCGGCGGGCCGCATCGGAAATCGACTTCTGACCGCCGCTTTGGGTGAACTCCTCGCTGACCACTTCGGCACCGCAGGTATAGAGATCATTGGCCACACGGAAAAGCGTCGGGACGTAATTAGACATCTTCAGCATGCGGCAGACGTCGGTGATTTCCTCGAGCGCGTCGTCATCCTCATAGGTAAAATGAAACGACCGGATAGCGGGCGGGCGCGGCATCAGCCACATTCCCATGCGGGTGACGATGCCGTAATTCGACTGTGCAAAAAGACCGTCGATGATCGGGCCGTAGGAATACTTGGACGTGTGCCAATTCAGCAGGTTACCCGTCGCGAGTGCCCCGTCGCCGGTGCGAAGGATCTCGCCGTTGCCGAGCACCACCTCCATGCCGCACGACATGCCGAAATGGTCGAAATAGGGAGCGTAGCCTGCCCCCTTGTCCAAGGCGTTGCCCATGACGCCGCCTTGGGGCGGGCCGGAGGTCACGTCGATCATGTACTTGTTGCCCTGGCGAACTAACTCGTCGTACATTGACTGGTAGCTCACGCCTGGCTCGACGACCGCATAGCCCAGCTTGTCGTTGACCTCGATGATCCGGTTCATATGCCGGCCGAGATCGACGACTACCTGACCCGCATGGACAGGGGATCGGCTGCCCAAGCCGATATTGTTACCCGTCGAGACGGGATAGAGCGCTACGTCGAATTTGTTGGCGGCGCGGACGATGATCTGAACTTCATCGGTCGACCGCGGGTAGACGACGCCAAGTGGCGAGCGGGAGCCGCTCGGCATGGTGTTCTCGCCGTAACGGCTGATGGTCTCCTCGGTACGGTTTACCGCGTCCCCTCCGAGCTTCGCTGCGATATTGGCGAAGAATTCCTCGATCTTCCTCATGTCTCCTGCCATCTTTTTTCCTTGCAACATTGTTGATCACCAGAATCCGTCTGAGATGGGCGCGGGGGTTGCCGCTTGCTGCGGAACATCCTTGGGGATTTCGACAAGCGATGCCGGATCGGGCAGATCGACGCCGACCACAGCGGGCGGCATGGGACCGCCGGTCGCCCAGTCCACCAATTCCACAGAGTGAACCACCGGCTTGCCCAGGTACTTCTGGATTTGCGTCATGCACCCGATGTTTCCGGTGGCGACCAAGTGGTGCGTGGTACTCGCGATGTGGTCGGCTTTGCGCTGGCCTAATTTGGCCGCCATCTCGGGCTGCAGCATGTTGTATGTGCCGGCGGAACCGCAGCAGAAGTGGCCCTCAGGCACGTCCTGAACCGTGAAGCCGGCCTTCCGCAAAATTTGACGAGGCTGCGACTTCACCTTTTGCCCATGCTGCATGGAACAAGGGTCGTGGTAGGCCACGACATAGGGCAACGGACTTTCGGTTACGTTGAGGCCGATCTTGCAAAGGAATTCAGTGATGTCGCACGTCTTGGCTGCGACCTCCTTCGCCTCGGCGGCATTGCTGTCGCGCTGGAACAGGTGCCCGTAATCCTTGATCGTGGTGCCGCAGCCGGAACTGTTCACGATGATGGCATCGAGACCGCCCACTGCCAATTCCTGCTGCCATGCCGTGACGTTGCGCGTGGCGCTTGCCTTGGCCTGTTCGTCCCGGCCCATATGGAGTGCGAGCGAACCGCAGCAACCCGCGCCTTTGGCGACGACCACGTCGCAACCGTGACGCTGCAGGATGCGGATTGTCGCAGCATTGATGTTTCCGTTGAGGACCTGCTGAGCGCACCCGGCAAGAATTGCCACCCGGTAGCGCCGTTCGCCTTCCGCCTTGAACAGTTGGGGCGCGAGTATGTCTTCGGCTGCTGCGTCGGGAACGAGGTCCAGCAATGGCCTGAGCTGCTTGGGCGCCAGTCTCCCGAACCGGCGACCGATCCTGCCCAGCTTCAAGGCGGCCGAGAAGCGCTTCGGGTACGGGATCGTCGCGGCCAGGGCGGAACGCAGTAGGCGATCGATGATCGGACGGTCGTAGTGTTCCTCAACGTGAACGCGTGCCTTGTCGATGAGGTGCACATAGTCGACCTCTGCCGCGCAGGTGGTCATGCAGGACAGGCATGAGAGGCAGCTGTCGATGTGCTGGACGGTGCTGGGTTTGGGGACGCCGCCGTCCTCCAGCATTTCGCGGATGAGGTCGATGCGGCCGCGCGGCGACTCGTTCTCATCGCGGGTGACCACGTATGTCGGACAAGTGTTGGTGCAAAAGCCGTAATGCACGCAGGTCTTGAGGATTTCGTTGGCCTCGGCGAGCTCCGGATCCTTGAGCTGCTCGGCAGTGAAGTTCGTTTTCATGCTGCGGGTCCGCCAGCGCGGGCCAGTACGGTCTTGAATTCCTCGGCATCGAACGCGCGCATGGTCTGGATGCGGCCAAAACCTTTCTCATTGAACCATAGAGAAAAGGCGCTGATGGTTTCCGGATCGAGAGCGTCGATCACCGTGACGAAGTCGTATTGCCCCTGCGTAAAAGCGTTGAACTCTACCTTCAGGCCAAGCTCGCTGCACTTTTCCATGGAGCTCAGACGCCGCTCTTCCGCCTTGGAAAGCACCCACTCGGAGCCGTGGTTCCCGATAAGCACGAAACGCATTTCTTCCTCCTTAGGACAGTCCCATGTGATTGCGGACCATCCTGCTGAATGGGTGCTCGGGATTGACCGCCCCGCGCTTGACGAACGGAAGGACGATGAAGCGGAACCAGGCCTTGTCGGCGGAGCACCAGTAACCACCGTGATAGAAAACCAGCACTGGTGCCGGCGTTCGGTGGGCGGCATGGAAGATATGCAACGTTTCGTCTTTCCCTTCGCCGGACGGCACGTCCAGCGCACAGGAACAGGCGTCGACCAAAGCAGCGCTGTCGCTTTGCCGTCGCTTTACGAATTTCATGAAAGCCGGAACCCCGAACCGGGCTAGATACTGTCCGTCCAATTGAGCCGCATCGTAGACCCTATGCGCATCACGGCCAAATGCTGCACCACGAGGCGCAGATTTTGACGAGGGCGTCGGCGTGTCTGGAGAAAGGCTCATTTCAGGCAACTTCTGTCGTAAACAACTCTATGTTTGAAATATCCTAGCAGTGAGCTGAACCTTGGGGTTAGGCTGAGGCCGCACGTTCTCTTTGTCGCCAGCGCAAATCAGCGCGGTTCAAACGGAGCGTTCCGTCGAACGCTTGCTGAATAAGTTACCGGCCCCTGATCGTAGCTTGGTCGGAGGGGTCGGATGCTCAGAAAACGCACGAACAGCCCGCGATCAAATTCGCGCATTCTTCACATCGTCCGGGCCGGTTCCCGGTAGATCGTGGAAACCACGCAGTTTCGCCGACGACACGTCCCCTTCGAGGACGATGTTTGCCCTAAGCGGCGTGAAGCCCCTTGTTGCCCAACAGGTGGGCTGTTCTCACCCATTCACTGGCAGTTCGAGGGACCCTGATCGTCGACTCAACTCGCGAATAGAAGACTTTGTTCGGAAGACAAGGCGTCACCAGGTCAATGATGCAGGCCTGGGTAGTCAGCTGGATTGTTGTGAGGCTTGTGTCTGACGGCGCGCCAGAGTTGCCTCCCCTCTTCACAGCTTTTCACGTCCACTTCGTTCACAATTCCAGATTCCAGCAGCCCTCCCCGCCACCTTAGTGAACCCACCGGCTCTAAAGTTCACATCAGGGAGATAGCCATCAAATACTCTGAGTTCCGATAACATTCATTATCGGAACCTAAAAAAGTCAGCGATCGAGGACTTTGAAATCCAGTTAGTTCATGTGCCGCCTCGATAAAAACCGCCTTCCCGTCGTCAGCCTTATCGTCCTCGTTCCCGCGCAAGGCAATACAGCCTCGCAGACCACGAGCACGGTATTGATCTCAATCCCGAATGTAGCTCGGCCGCCAGCAGCGAACGAAGCCCCTGCTCATGGCGGTCTCGGTGATCTGCAGCTGCTGTCGCAAGTGGCTGCAATCGTTCAGCAGGGTTTGACGGCCGCGCGTGCATCGCCTTGGTGCCAAGTCAGCACCGTTTCCACGTCCTCATCAAGGTCGGGCTCGACAGGTGCAGGTGCTGATTTCATTTCGAGCCTGGGCAGTCAAAGTTTCACCGTCCACGCCAAGCGCGCATACGGCGGATTGTGCGGAATGTAGATTGCCGCCTCTCACGGCGGTTGTCGCGTTCCTATTATGTTCTCATCGCGGTTAGGGTCAACCGTCAAACTTCATTCGTATCTTGTCCTCTCCTCAAGGATCGTATTTCCTGCGACCCTTCGGCGACTGAAAAAAGAGCGGTGCCATGATGATGATGTGGGGTTTGTTCGTGATCGGTGTTTTCGCTGCTGCAATTTCCGGCCAGGTGATCGATCTTACTGCAGTCAACTGGCGGGTTCTGGAAATCGTCACGATAATGACCGGAGCTACGGCCTTGGTGTCGGCCATTGGGGACGTCCGCCGCGCCGTTGCCAGTAACGAGCTTGCCAGCCGCAGGCCACGCGTGTGGTCACAAGTCCTCGTCTTGCAATCTATCGCGCCACGGTATTTGGATATCATTGACCTCCGGATCAGGTCAGAGGTAAGCAACCTTCCCCAATACGTTGCAGTGAGACCGTGGTTTCAGCACGCCAGCGACAGCTCTTTGAGACAGGGTGACGAACCAACCCTGCTGCGACGGGCTCAACCCGCATTTCCTGCTGGCATCGACGATCTGGAAATAGTGGCGCTGCAGCGAGAAGTTCAGAACGTTCTCGATGGGCATGATAAAGCGGTGGCCGACTTCGAACAGAAGAAGCAACGAACTGCGAAAGGTGGGTTGGAGGAGGCTCTTATGTGGGCGTCCCCGCTTCTGCTGACTGTCGCGATTTCACTTTCGCTGTTCAAGGCACTGTATCAGTAGTGACCAATCGGAGAGCGAGTATCGACTGTGGACGGCCGATGGAAAACTCCGCCACGCTGCCTACAAGGGGTTGCGCCCAGCACAGGATAATGTCCGACTTGATGGAGGAACATGACCGTCGCGAAAACGGTCAACGCGACCGCTACAACGATCTGAACTCACCTTTACTTTCACAACCTTCTAATTTCAGTCCCAGTATGACCAAGGATTAAACGCTCTCCAAAATCGCCTGACCATGTTATCGGGGTCCTGATCGGTGGCATAGGCATATTCATCGTCGGTTAGGTTCAAGGTGTCCAACACCTCATCGAACGCTCGGCCTCTCTTGTAAGCCTTACGAAACATCTTCAATAGCCGCCTGTTCAGGTCCCACCGAGCCTCGTCATATGGAAGGCACTGTGACAGACGGTTTTCTGCATCTGAGGGAAGTTCTGCTCGCAATATTCGGTGTCGAAGTCGATCAGAAATAGCGAGCAAAACGTCTTGGTAATTTTCGATTCCATACTTGATAGACAAAGCAAGTAAGTAGGCCAGCAACCGGCTTTCGTTGTCATTCGACATACTCGATCGCTTAGCTTTAAATGCCTCAAACCAGGCGCGCACGACCCTTTCTGGTTCGGTCGGAAACCCAAAGAGGCTCGTAGCCGCTGCAAGATCATCACCTGTTGAAACAGTCGCTATCTCGTCAACGAAGGCCGAAATGTGTTTCGGGAAGAATGAACTCCAGCTGCCGTGCAGTCCTGACCGGTTGCTTAGGTGCACGGCATCTTGCAGCGCCTGCGCCAACTGAGACAAAGCGACGTCACCAGCCGCATCGACATATGGGCGCTGCATGATCGCGAGCATGATTTCTGAACGCTGATCAGGCGTGAGCTCCAGTGCCCACAGGTCCAAGAGATCGTCGGACGCAAAACGCTCAATAAGAGCGGGCGTCAGTAGATCAGCCCTCCTCGTCGCCGCCATTAGCGCAAAATCAAGCGGAGTTTTGGGGTCTTCTACCGCTTCGCCATCCACGATTGGCAGGATGGCATCGAACACAAGGTCGAACATGTCGCCGAGCTGCTCGCGCGAGGTCATCAAAACGACCATAAGCTCGATGAGGTGTTGCTGATCAACCCGAGAAAAGACGGATGACAGTTCGCCCGGTTCGTTGCCGACTCCAAAATCCTGATGCTTTGACAGGAGACGCATCAGGTCAACGGCATTTACGCTGGGAACCTGAGAGAGCTTGTCTGACGACAGGCCAAGGACATCTCTCTTCAGCGTCTCTGCCTGACCTGGAGGAAAGCGGGTCAGCACGCGATCTGCCACGCTGTAAAGACCCTTCTTAGATCGAGTGGCAATGTGCAGTTGGACAAGCTCAGGCAGGGTTTCTTTTTCGGACTGAACGTCCTTTCCGTATCTCCACAGAAACCTTCTTAAAGGCGTTACACTTTCCGATGTCGCGTCCTCTACGGCTTCGTTCAGCCATGCGGCTGGGCCGCCACCGCGCGCCGGCGATGATCCCCGTTTGAACTGAATGAATTGCCCTTTCAATTCGGAAGTCGTTGCGATCGATCTGAAAACAAACTGTCGCCGCAAGCGGGGCCATTGCTGGGACCAGGCAGCGAAGATCGCCTGTTCGATCGAGCCGCGCTCTTCCTGGTCTGCGTCAAGTTGCGCATCGCCGTAACACGCTGACAGGACCATCTCGGTTTCCTGGCGACCCGCCCTGCGCCCGCGCAAACGCCGATTGATCGTTACCGGTTTCGAAAAAGTGCTGTCGGACGCGTAGCCGTCAGGCCGTCGATGGAGGTCAGATAACACGGTCAGGTCGATCTGTGTCGCCATCAGGGTTTGATCCAATAATAGCACGTGGCTCCACACGCAGCCTGGCCGAGGCATTTCGGGGGCGAGCCAAGTGCGGATCAGGGCATAGAGTTTGCTGTCCGGTAAGGAAAAGCCAGTTAGATAGCTGGAAGTGCCTGAAATTTGCGCTCCGGGAGCAAGGTCAGAGGCAGCCGCAAGCTCGTAAATATCGACGGACGACAACGAAACCGTGGATGTCAGAAGACGATGGCCGTTGGAATAACCAAAGACCCCCTGACCCACTTCATTTGTTTCGTTGCTGCTCATTCACCATCCAGGCTACTTAACCATCTGATCGGGTGCGTTAGGTCGTGCTTTCCCGCACCATAACCGACGACTTCGACCCTTTCGCTAGCTTTTGCAAGCTGCAAGAGACGCTTTTGCTCTTTCAAACCATTGGGGTCGTCCAGAGCGGGCGGATTGTCCTTGTCAGGCAGGTCGCCTCCTTGAGCTGAGACGCCGTAAATTCTGAACTCGATGCCGCTATTACGAAGGTATTGGTCGAGCAATCCCATCCGTTCTTTGATCCACCGAGGTGGATCATTGTGATCGGGCCCTTTATCCCAGGCGGAAATAACGACAGCGATCCGTTCGATCCTTACGGAGAGCGGCGGCTGCTGGATACTATCGAGGAAATCAACAATTTGGACCTGCCGAGGTGTTCTGGCCGGGTCGAACGGAACGTCGTCACCGCCGTCGTCTGCGATCTCGTCCTCATTGACATCTTCCCCTAGCTGCATCGCCAGATCGATCAACGTAAGATCGTCCAACGGGTCATTCGCACTGACGAACAGCATCAGGTTCGTCACCCCGTCAAAAGCCGACGCAGCCGTTGTGCTGAGGCTTCTTGTTGCGAAAGCTCGCTCGAACGTTTCCCCCGACAGATCGGCAAAACGCAACGCGATGCCCCAACCAGTGCCTGGGTCCTTGAGGTTCATCGTTACGTTTTCGTGCTGGAGCGTCTTCGTCCGAGGAACCTGCCAGCCGTCTTCCCATCGTTTGGCCAAGGTCTCCAAGTAGCGATGATCACCGATGTGCTTACCTTTCGAAAGCACCGTGGGGAATTCACCGGCATCTACGACATACCAGAGTGCCGCCGCGTAGGTCGTCTTGCCAGAAGACTGCAACCCGACAGCCATGTGTCGCAATTCATCAGCCATTCTTAGCTCCAAATTTTTGACAGACGGTCAATGTGCCTCAGTGCATCATCAACAGGCCTGGGCGTGACATCTGCGTCCGGAGGGTCGGACGCCCAACGCGCCACAAGTTCATCCATTCCAACAAACCCGATCTTCACCGCTGCACGCGGTAGAGCGCAAATCCGGTGAATATTGAATTTGAAGCCGACGTTACCGAAGTCGTTGACCAGCCCCTCCTCATATTCCGTCAACTCCGCTAGCAGATCGCGGTCATCTAACACGCGGGTCACACGATCGATCTTGGTAACGATTACCTCGATACTCGCCATCTTCGGAATGACATTGTTGTCGATGAGCGCACGGATCGTCTGTTTGAAAATCCGCCGGTAACCGTGCCGCGTGTCGATGTTCGTTAAGCGTGCGGCATCCAGCAGAAAGCAGACCCTATCCGCGAGCGCCAGTTCAGTCAGGCGGTTCGTAAGGGATGTGTCAGTCCTTGCGGTCTCAAAGGTCTCGCCGGATCGGTCCGAGATGATTATTTCGGCGACGCTATCGCCCCGGCGAACCTTCAAGTGAAAGTAGCCAACGGAATCACCAATGCTCGTTCGGGGTGTTACTGGAACGGCGCGATCTGGGTGGATCAATGCGAGGTGATTGCGTTCGGCAAAAGAATACAAGGTCTGACTGCTGACGAACTCGTATTCGCCAACAGGTCCTTTGCAGAAAAGTCCGTACAACGCGGCAAGGAGCGTTGTCTTGCCGGTTCTCTGCTCGCCGATCAGGACGACCGTCTGAGCCCTGCTTCTGTTTCTATACCCAGTGATGCCGCGTTCAGGGATTAGGGTGTTGGGTCGGAGTATCAGACCGTCGTCGTCGGGCGATACTTGCTTAGAAACCTCTTCGAGTTCGCCGGGGTCGAGATCGTCAGTCTCTGCTGCCCCGTAAAGTTGGCCGCCACCGGCCGGTCCATTGCCATTTTCAGCCATCAAACCCAACCAAGCTTGCTGAGCATGCGCTCGTGATAGGCCTGTATCGCAAGATCGTAACCGGAAAGCTTGACGTCCAGCGGAAGCCCAGTACGGCGTTTGAATTGGGCTGCAACCACCGTCGGGCCGCTGAGCAGAACTTCCCCCGCCGCTCCGTGTATCGGCGCGACAGCGTAGCGGGATACTGGTTTCGATATCAGCCCGTGGAATTCGTCGGACAGTTCCTTGATGGCGTCGCTGAGTTTGAATTTCTCCTCGGAAAGCTCGCCCAAAGCTTTGCGAATGATACCATAGGTGCCATACGGTCCCGGCGCAGCGCTGACCATTTCACCGATATCCATCCCGATCACTATAGGCCGGAGGGCTGAAGGCACATCGGCGATGGGACGATCAAGCGTGAAGCTTTGGCCGCCCAGGTGCCACCACAGCAGGTCTATCTCCTCAGCAAGGCGGCGATTTTCGCTCCAAGTGGCTTCAATGGAGGTATTGACTGTAGTAACCACCTGCTTGATCTGATTTCGATAATCGACGACGGTGGCTTCAAAGACTTGAACATCTTCAGTTGCGTCATTTTCGTCGACGAGTTTCTTAATCAGATCGGCCATGTTCGAGGCTTTGCCGGAAGAGACTTCCGGTCGGTTCAAAGATGAACCGCGACGTCGGACCAAATTGGCTAATGTCTGCCGAGAAGCATAAGAAAGGCCATGATTGTCAACGGTCTGTCGCTTTCCGGCGAACGCTGCAGCGTGGACTAGTACTGGCGTTCCGTTAAAGTTGGCATATAGCCTTTGCTTCAGGAGGAGCGTCGCCATGCGTGCGGCTTCTTCCACGTCGATCTCGATCCTGAATGCCGGATCATCTGCGCTGAGGATTCCACCGAACCAGGAGGCTGCGTCACTTTCCGAAGGCAGCGGAAGCCGATATGCGAAATAGGCTAGATCAACGACGCGGCTTATCGAATTTTGAACATCCCCTTTCGCCTTTTCAAACGAAGCCGTTCTGGTGGCGATCAGCTCACGGTCGTCCGTCGGCTGCAGATTGCGGTATTCAGCGACGAAGTCGAACGCTGCCATTAATTTTTCACTCCCGTATATTTTTCGATCTCTGCGTTGAGTTTAGATAGTTCGCCGCGCTCGTCTGCTCGGCGGACGGCTGCGATGGCGAACGCGTAATCTGCCAGGCGTTGATCTCCATCCTGGTGCAAATTGAGTTCGGTGATGATCTTTCGCTGATCGAATTCGCGCAATGACAGGATTTTGATCGCTACCGAGCGAACGGTTGGAGCTGGCTCTACCATGACGCCTTTCCCATCATTTCCAGGCGCGGCAACGCCCTCGTTGACGAAAGGAGCAACCGGCGGCTCTGGTGGGGGCGACCATGGGCGAAGATCGTGCTGGAGTATCCATGGATCATTTCCTTCTTCATCAGGAGCTGCAATATAGCGTGCTCCCAACAACTGTCGTACCCATAGTTTTATCTGAAGCACACGTGTGTCCGACGGTCCCGAAACCGAAAGATCAATGAAGTTATATCCCGGCT
Source organism: Neorhizobium sp. P1_A6 (assembly GCF_056406795.1). Classification (NCBI taxonomy): domain Bacteria; kingdom Pseudomonadati; phylum Pseudomonadota; class Alphaproteobacteria; order Hyphomicrobiales; family Rhizobiaceae; genus Neorhizobium; species Neorhizobium sp. P1_A6. The sequence goes on from NZ_JBFTZM010000003.1 coordinate 70,594, forward strand.
GCCACCCCTTCTCATCTCGATCAGGATGAAGAGCTCCAGCCTTGAGGCGCGTAAACTTCCTATACTCGTCGACACGCAACGAATGCTCGTGTCCGAAGAGATGCAGCTTCGCGACCGCGTCGATCCGGTTCTGAAATTCCGCCTTGTTTCGCAACCAGTTAAAGGGATGGTGGCACATTACGAGATGCGTGACGCCATCCTCGCGCTTTATGATTTCAGCGGCTGAAGGATCAACGAACATCTTGTTGACGTCATCGTCGGCGTCGCAAACGAGGACCGAATTGAAGCCCCACACCCGCAATGTCGATTTATCGTTGAGGAAGAAATCTCGACGCGCGTAAGGATTTTGCTCGGTTGCCTTTTGATAGAAGCCGATCTCGCATAAAAATTTCGCGGCGAACCGGTTGTAGTTCTCGATCGGCTTGAACAGCATCTCGGAAGACGCTTCGCTATCGACATACCGCTTTATCGCGGCATTGGACGCGCCGACATCCGTGCCCCGAAGCGCTTTCCGGGCGTCCTCGTGGATTGGCTCGGCCGCAGCCTTGCGATCGACATCGTGGTTGCCGGGGATGACAAAGATGTTCTCGAATTTGCAACCGGCGGCAGGGCAGAGTTCTTCCTCTAGCCACTTCGAGGCAAATTCATATTCGAGTTGCTGACCGTGGTAAGCTATGTCGCCAGATATCAGGATGGCGTCGACCTTCTGGCCGATTTTCGCACGCATCGTCTTGACGTCATCAATCGTGTCGTCCCGCAGGCCAAGATTTTGATCATAAGGCTTCTCGATATCTCGATTACTAAAGTGAATGTCAGACAGATGCAGGATTAGCATGGGACGACTCTGATTTCGACAAGCAGAAGATGCAATCTCTGGGCGACTTTCGCAAGCCACCTAAACCTTCTGAAACAAGCGAAAGTGCCGCGCCTGATTTGCTGCGTCACCCGCTGTGACGGGTAACGGACCAGATGGTTTCGCCTCAGGTCACCGCCGTGTGGATAGTCATCGTGACGTGTGAAGCCATGCGGGCGACCGCAACTCCGCCGGAGGCATCGGTCCGCGCACTCCGAAGGCATATTGGCCTCTACAAGGATATGGCTGAAGCCGCCCTGGCAAGAGGTGACGGCAAGGACGGCAAGATCTGTATTTTCGAGCGGGACATCCTAAAGCGCGCGCCTTCGGCAAGTACGTCAAAAGGACGTCGGGCGGCGGCGAGCCCGCTATGATTTTACCTGTTCGCAACTCCGCAAGGTTTACCTATCGATGAACACATCAGTCGCGCCCACTTCATGAGCGGGATGAGAGTCGACTAGGTCGAGCTCGTCCGGGAGGGAGAGAGCTTGTTTGATGTTCATTATGCCCAGTGGAACCGGCCCATCGGCAGCCGGGCGGCGCAAACTTGCCCGAAGGATTAGACCGAGAAGAGGCTCTCAATAAAGCAGCATGCCTCTATGATCTGAAAGGGATCCATCGTCAGTCATTCAGGCGGATAAAGTTCCGGGAGTTCCTGACCTCAAGTAGCGCGGCGACGAACTGTCGGACGAGTCTTGCCTTCTGCATATCCGGCCGAAACAGAAGGTAGCTCTTGAAGTAGACCGCAGGCTCGAAGGGCCGGAGCACGAGGCCTCGCTGAGCGAAGCCGTCCACCGCCAGCGGGTTGACTATGCCGACGCCGACTCCCTCGAGGGCAAGCGTGCAGGCGGTGATGGCAAAGGGCGTCTCAATCGCAAGATTGGGCTTGGAACCTGCCTCCTCGCAGAGCCTGTCGAATTGGAGTCTCGCCCGGTCCTCGGGCGACAGGGCGACATAATCAACTCCATGAAAATCCGCAGGATGGATCACCTTCTTCTCCGCGAGAGGATGTCCTGGTGGAATCGCACAGAGTGCCGGGAAGCTTCCAAACACCTGATGCTCGACACCCGACAGATCGACCTCGTCAGCGGCGAGCCCCAGGTCGAATTCCCCGTCCACGACGTGGTTTCGGACAGACGCTGAACTCATGATGCTGAGGGTAACAATCGCGGAGGGAAATGCGTCCCTGAACTTGCGGACAGCTCGCGGTACAATGGTCGAGCCGGCCGCAGCGAGGCTGGCGACGCGGATGTGTCCGGAGCCGAAGTCCCGAATACGCGCCGCCGTAGATCGAAGCCGGTCGAGACCTCGGAAGCTCGCTTCCACGTCTCGATAAAAGATCTCGGCTTCAGGGGTCGGAATCAGCCGCCCCTTCACGCGGTCAAACAGCGGAAACCCAACCGTTGTCTCGAGTTCGCCGATCAACCGACTGACGGCAGGTTGGGTAACTCCCATCAGTTCTGCTGCTCGCGACGCCGTGCCCGACATGATGACCGCCCTGAAGGCTTCGATCTGCCTGAAGTTCACCCTGCCATCCTATAAGGTTTGCGTATGGACCTAGACGCTGCGGTCAATTGTCCTTCTACCATTGCCGTGCCAGATTTTCCTCGGAAATCGAACGAGGACATACAATGCGTGACCGGACGCTCTGCGTAAAACGACCTGAAGTCTCCCATGAAGGTTTTGTCAGCCTGGCCACCCCGACCTACAGGGCCTCCACCATCGTCTTCGACAGCGCCAAGGCCTATGCCGACCGCTCGAAACGCGGTCCCGACGGCTATACCTACGGCCTTCATGGGACACCGACCTCCCGTACGCTCGAAGCGTCTATCACGGCACTTGAGCAGGGGCTGCGGACAGTTCTCGTACCTTCCGGTCAAGCTGCCATCACGGTCGTCTTCCTCTCGGTGCTGATGCCCGGCGACACCGTACTAATCCCAGACAGCGCCTATCCGCCCGTCGCAAGTTTCTGCGAGAACTATCTGAAGCCGCGCGGCATCTCTTACCGGGTCTACGATCCGATGATCGGTGGAAAGATCGCCGACATCATCGACGACAGCGTTAAGCTCATCTGGACCGAGTCGCCGGGCTCGACGACCATGGAGGTTCAGGACATCCCAGCCATCGTCGAGGTGGCGAAGGCTCGAAGGGTGCTGACTGGCTGCGACAACACCTGGGCCACGCCCCTCTATTTCAAACCCCTCGCCCATGGCATGGATTTCTCCTCCATGGCGCTGACGAAATATGTCGGTGGCCATTCCGACCTCCTTATGGGTTCGATCGCCGTCAAGGACATCGCGCTCTACAAGAAGCTGAAGGACACCATGCGCATGATTGGCATGGGCGTCTCGCCTGACGACTGCGCCCTCGCGCTACGAGGAATGGAAACCATGGGCGTCCGTCTCGCTCACTCCGGCCGGGTAGCACGCGATTTCGCTGAGAGAATGCAAAGCCGGCTGCCTCAGGGCCTGGTGTTGCACCCGGCATTGTCCGGGACCGCCGGACACGAGGTCTTCAAGCGGGATTTTGGCGGTTCAAGTGGAGTGTTCAGCGTCGTTATCCCTCCTCATGCCGAAGGTGCCTTGTCTGACCTTCTGACGGCCGCCAAAACGTTCTCGATCGGGGCCTCGTGGGGCGGCACTCACAGTCTTCTGGCACCGATGACAATCACTCGAGCGGCAGATCCCAGGGCTCACGCCGGCACCATCCTGCGGATCAATGTCGGGCTTGAGGACGAGAACGACCTCTGGATGGACCTCGAACCTATTGTTGAGGTGATTTCTGCCGCCCCGCCGATGGCAAAGACTGCCTGAACAGCATCACCAACTCAATCAATAACAAAGGGAACAAGGACATGATCAACTGGAAGATTAGTATTGCAGTGCTTGCCATCGCACTCTCCGCAACGACGGCCCTTGCGGGACCAACGCTCGACAAGGTGAAGGCACGCGGGCATGTTGTCTGCGGCGCAAGCCAGGGCACCGTCGGTTTCGGAGCGCCAGACGACAAGGGGTACTGGCGCGGCCTCGACGTGGAAACCTGCCGGGCTGTGGCCGTCGCGATCTTCGGGGACAAGGACAAGGTTGAGTTCGTGCCGCTCAGCGGACAGCAACGGATTCCGGCGCTACAGACGGGCGAAATCGACGTTCTTCCGCGGACGCTGACATGGACCCTGCAGCGCGACGCCAACGGCGTCAACTTCACGACACCGAACTACTACGAGTTCACCGGCTTCATGGTGACGAAGTCGTCAGGCGTCACGAAGGTCGAGGAAATGACAGGCGCGTCTGTATGCGTCCAGACCGGCTCGACGACGGAAGTCGTGGTCAACGATGTCTCATCCAAGCTGAAGCTTGAGCTGAAGCCGGTCGTCTTCGACAACGTCGCGGCCACCCGCCAAGCCTTCTTCTCAGGTCGCTGTGACGCACTAATCACTGATGCTTCGGCACTCGCCTCGGTCCGTGCTACGCAATCGAAGAACCCGGACGACTATATGATCTTTCCGGCCACGAAATACATGGATGCCCTCACTCCCGCAGTCCGGCACGGCGACGACAACTGGTTCGACATCGTAAATTGGTCGATCCAGGCGCTTCTCAATGGGGAGCTTTATGGGATCACGCAGGCCAACGTCGACGAGATGCTGGAATCGGACGATCCCCGCACCAAGCGCTTCCTCGGCGTCGAGCCAGGCAATGGCAAGGCGCTCGGTCTGGACGACAAGTTTGCCTATAACATCGTCAAGCAGCTTGGAAACTACGGCGAGATGTTCGACCGCAACGTCGGCAAACAAAGCCCGTTGAAACTCGACCGTGGCCCAAACAGGCTCTTCACTGATGGGGGCCTGATGTTCCCAATGGCCTTCCAATAGGCAGGAGCTCGAGATGCTGACGGTTTTGCTTGATAACAGACGCTTCAGGAGTTGGGCGGGACAGATCGTCCTGCTCGGCGGCTTCACGGCCCTTGTCCTGTGGCTGGTGACCAACACGATCGAGAACCTGCAAGCACGCGGCATCAAGGTCGGCTTCGACTTTCTAGGTCGTCAGGCGAACTTCCCGATCTCGGAAAGCGTGTTTCCGTACGATCCTTCCGACAGCTTTCTCTGGGCATATGTGACGGGGCTTGGAAACACGATCGTCATCTCGCTCATCGCCCTCTTCTTCTCCACTCTTCTGGGTCTCATTGTCGGATTGGCGAGACGCTCCAAGCATCCACTGACGGCCTACCTGTCGGGGGTGTTTGTCACGACCGCCCGCAACATGCCACTCATCGTGCATCTGTTGTTCTGGTACGCCCTCGCAACCACCATGCTCCCGGCTCCCCGGCAGGCATTCAACCCGCTGCCCGGCGTCTACCTCTCGCTGCGTGGCTTGTATCTTCCGTCGGTGCACCTATCAGGATCCAGCGTGGCGATGCTGCTCGCCCTCGCTGTCGTCATCCTGTTGGCGTACGTGCTGAGGAAATACCTGCAAGAGGTGCTCATACGGCTTGGGTATCGCCTTTCGGTCGCACCCTTATTCGCCGTGCTTCTGATCGCGGGAGTCTTCATCGTCGTGAAAACTAATGGCGACGTCAGCGTTCCCGAGATGAAAGGCTTCAACTTCACCGGCGGCTTCCGCTTGAGCCCTGAGTTTGCGGCCCTGATGATCGGGCTCGTCATCTACACTTCCGCCTTCATAGGCGAGATCATCAGAGGCGGCATAGACGCCGTGTCGGTCGGGCAGTGGGAGGCGGGACGCGCGGTAGGTCTCTCCGAGCGGCATGTGCTGACCAAGGTCATTATCCCGCAGGCGCTGCGCATCATCATTCCGCCGATGACCTCCCAGTACCTCTCGACGATCAAGAACACGACGTTGGCGCTGGCCGTCGGGTATCCGGAGCTCGGGCTCGTCGTGGGTACGGTCATCAACCAGACTGGGCAGGCGCTGGAGAGCATCGCGATCCTTCTGGCTGTCTTCCTGACACTGAGTATCTCCGTCTCCCTGTTCATGAACTGGTACAATGCGCGTGTAGCGCTTGTGGAGGCTCGATGACCATCGCCGAGACAAATCCGTTTGAAATCACCTCGCCGAAGTATTCGCCGCCACCGAAGAACAACCGACGGTCCGTGATGGCGCTATTGTTCGGCGACCTGACTGCAAGCTGCCTCACCGTCCTCACAGGCTTCCTGCTCGTGTCGCTGGTTCCCGCCATCAACTGGGCGGTCATAAACGCCACATGGGTTACCGCTGATCCTCCTGCGTGCCGCGAAGGCGGAGCCTGCTGGGCGTTCATCGCGGCGAAGTTCCGGTTCATCATCTTCGGGACGTATCCGCCCGACGAGCAGTGGCGTCCCATGCTGGTGATGGCGCTCATACTCGTGATGGTTCTGGGATCGCTTTCGCCGCGGCTTTGGGGCGCGAAGCTTGTCTACGTCTGGGCGACAGCGATCGCTGCCATGCTAGTCCTGATGTGGGGCGGCATGTTCGGTTTGAGCAACGTGCCGAGCTCCGCATGGGGCGGACTTCCCGTTACACTTTTGTTGGCGCTTCTCTCCCTCGGCCTGGGATTTCCTTTTGCCGTAGCCCTGGCGCTCGGCAGACGCTCAACACTGCCGGTCCCCCGCCTTCTTTCGCTGCTGACGATCGAGCTAGTCAGAGGGCTCCCTCTAGTCGGGCTACTGTTCGTCGCCTCCATACTGTTGCCGCTGCTGCTGCCGGCCGGATGGTCGATTGACAAGCTTGGTCGGACGCTTGCCGCCCTCACCGTCTTCGCTGCTGCCTACCTGGCGGAAGTCATACGCGGCGGTCTCCAGGGGGTCCCACCCGGACAGGCAGAGGCCGCTAGGGCGCTCGGTATCTCGTCGTGGAAAATCGCCTGGCACATCGTCCTGCCGCAGGCATTGCAGAAGGTAATCCCGCCGCTCACGAATACTGCGATTGTCATGGTGAAGAACACCAGTCTTGTTCTGATCGTAGGTGTCTTCGACATGCTGAGCGCAGGAAGGGTCGCGGCCACCGATCCGCAGTGGCCTGCTCCCTACGTTGAAAGCTACATCTTCGTGGCGGGCGTCTACTTCCTCATATGCTTCGGCATCTCGAACTATTCCCGCTGGCTGGAGGGCCGGGTTCAATCAAGGAGCTATCGATGACCGCAGGCGCTGGAATAGCGATCCAGATATCGGCACTGGACAAGTGGTACGGGCCCTTCCAGGTGCTGAAGAACATCCGACTCGACGTTGCAGCGCGGGAGCGCATCGTCGTGTGCGGTCCTTCCGGTTCAGGCAAATCGACGCTGATCCGCTGTATCAATTTGCTGGAGGAGCATCAGAGTGGACGCATCGCCGTAAACGGCATTCCGCTCGACCACAGCGTCAAGAACATCGACGCCATCCGCCGCGACGTGGGCATGGTCTTCCAGCACTTCAACTTATTCCCGCACCTGACGGTGAAGGAGAACTGCTCGCTGCCGCAGATCCTGTCGCGCGGTACACCTCGAAAGGAGGCGGAGGAGCGCGCAATGAGCGTCCTTGCCAAGGTGCGAATACCCGAACAAGCCGCGAAATTTCCTGGTCAGCTGTCGGGAGGACAGCAGCAGCGCGTCGCAATCGCTCGGGCTCTGTGTATGACACCTAAGATCATGCTCTTCGATGAGCCTACCTCCGCCCTCGATCCGGAAATGGTCAAGGAGGTGCTCGACACCATGGTGGCCCTGGCCGACGACGGCATGACCATGATCGTCGTCACCCACGAAATGGGATTTGCCAGGAAGGTGGCGGATCGGATCGTGTTTATGGACGGCGGCGAGATCGTCGAGATCGGCAAGCCAGATGTCTTCTTCGATGCGCCCGCACAGGTGCGGACGCAGAACTTCCTGCGCAACATCATGCAATAAGACCTGTTGATTTGCGCTGAGAGTTGGCCCGAGTTCGGGCATCCTTTAATTCAGCGTCTCCGAGAGCCATAACGGTCCTCAAAGCCGCGGCAAGTGAAGCGACGCCTCGCGCTTCGGGAAACTTGTTCAGGCGCGCCGGCAGCGACAGCGCGCCATAAAATGGCTATGAGTGTCTTCGTGCGTTGAGCGTGAGCGGCGAGGAACCCTGTGGAGACGCAATGCGGGTCAGAGGGCCAAGCGATATCACCTGGGCGGCTTTTTGGCGTCCAATGAGGCGAATTGGAGCCCGTGAATCGCTGCCACCCCGTCCTCAATCTTGACTCACCTTAGCAAACGCTGTTCCGCCCACCTCATCCATTGGCCGTATGCATCATGCGTGCACGTGTCTCGGTGACCGACTTCCAGAGTCAACGCTTCCGCATCGTACTCATCTTCATAGAGTTCTGGGGCCGCCTGATCGGTCGAGTGGAATACGTGAAGCCGGTAGCTATGCGAACCTTCTAACACCGTGTAGCGCCCAATTCGCATGATAAGCAGACAGGTGTCCTTCCGAGTGCGCGCAACCTGTTTGCTTGTCATTGTATAAACGGGGTCGCCGGTTTTCTGAAACATGGCTTCGGCGTCTGCTCGAGCGGATGGGGAAAGGGCTACCCACGCCTCGTCAATAAGCCCCTTGTCGTAGAGGCCTTTCCAAAAACTATGACGCGGCGGCCACATGTGATTGAGGGTGGACTGGGTGATGATTGAGAGCAACGCATCCATGCTTTGCCCCGCGAGCCAACGGATGACCACCCTACGGTGGGGCAGTGAAACCAGAGGCCAGAATTCGGCCCGTTGGTTTCGGGGATCGCCATAGGTCTGAACCAAGCTGTCGAGAAGTGTCGTTTGCACATCACTGTCTGGCTTCACCTTCAGCCACGGCTGCAGTAGCTTTTCGACACATTTGGCAGCGGGCTCACCTTCAAGAGGGGGGCGGCCAACTGGAAGCATCCAAGCTAATATATTCTGGACTTGTTCGACGGTCTTCGGCTCGGGCAGCGCGTCCAGCCACGCGATATGCGAAAGCCGCATCAGTTCCCCCGAATGTGGCGCAGCAATGCCGTGCGATAGAAGCCATTGGAACGCGTCTTTCTCCGCAACCATCCTCATGGCGATCAATTCGGGCGCTGTCGCCGGATTCAGCAGGTCCGGTAGCGCACGGAAGCATCTTACCCAGTTCGGAGGCAAAGAACGGGCCTGATCCTGCACCACCTTGGCGATCCACGCGGTCTCGGCCGCACCGCGCTCCCAAAATTCCAAATAGACTTCGCAGAGCGCTTGGAGAAATACTGGATTCGTCGTGACATCCAGTTCACCGCGAAGAAAGTCGCGGACACAGTTCGAGATTTTGACTTGGCGCGAAAACGCAGCCTTGATTGCCAAGGCAACGTCGCCGATTTTGATATCGTCGAAATTCCACCGCTCCACGCCGCTCTCCAGACGGGAAATAACCTCATCCAGCGACAGCGTGGGAGTTTTCTCATAGCCAGGAAAAGCAACGCTGACGGCGAATGCCGCGGAATCGAATTTCTCGGTATTCCATATATCTCGGGTTTTTACTCTCTGCCGGGACCGGAGGGCATCCAGAAGTGACATCTCATTGGCTCCCGGCTAGCGCTCTTTTGATGCCTTCGATGTCCGCCTCCCTTGATGGGACAATCATGATGAAGCGCAGGTCAATCCGCCGATTGGCGTCCTGGCCTGACTTTGTCTGGTTGTCCTGCATCGGCCTGCCCTTCCCAAAGCCAGCGACGGACAAAACCGGCTGAGAGTTTCGATTGAGAAATTGAACGAGATCGGGCTTCTGCTGGGTCATTAGAGCGTAGATTGAAGCTGCCCGTTTGGCGCTCAGATCCATATTCAATGTGTCAGTGCCCACATTGTCGGTATGGCCCTCAACCTGCAGGGCGTCGATGAGCGCGTAAGCGGGGTTGCATTCCACTCGGAAATTCCTTCGCGGTCCCACGGCGTAGCAGGAAAGCGTGGCGTCCAGGATTCCGGCAATCTGGCGCATACGGCTCTCGCCAGCAGCAGTCGCCGTCGCACTTCCTGAGTCAAATAGCCCATCCCCGCGAAACTGCAGAGCATCGAAATTCGCGCTGACCATTACGTTGACGCCGGGAATCTGCTCGTTGATGCGGTCCTTCAGATTAGCCAAGAGGTTTCGTCGGGTCTCAGCGACGGCCGTATTGTAGGCTTCCATGGCGTTGGGTAGATCAGGCCGGTTCAGCAAGCGACGCAGTCGTTCCAGTTCGTCCTTCATTCCATGGACATGTCCGACAACTGAAAGATCTGGCGCATCGACGATCTTCGCGACCGCCCTCACCTCATCCTCCAATTTATCCTTCTCTCGCTTGAGTTGATCGTATTCAGTTCTCGGCACAGTATCCTGGACACTGAATTGGCTCGCGAAAAATGCGAGAAGGATCATCAGGATGAAAAGGAAACTGATGGTCATGTCGGCCATCGAGACGAAGACCGACTCCTCTTCCTCCTCTGTCTTATGGGCGCGATTGGAGCCCCTCACGAAGTCGGCCTCTGGCTTTCAGGCTGAAATGCCTTCGCATTTTCGATGACCGCCTGCAGGGTCGCCAAGGCGTCCGCGTACTTCCCGTGGACCTGGTTCGAATGGTTCTCGACCTCACTAATCGAACGAGCGATCTCACCAGAGAATGAACGGAACGCCTTCTCCAACTGGCCATCATAGGAGGCGGCTCTGGCCTCAAACGTCTTTATCTGTTCCCTAATCGTATTGAGCGCGATCACGGCAACGTCTTTTTCGGAGGTGATTGCAGTTCGTGCCGCGTCGACCATCTCGGAACTCGCATTCGCGATCTGTCTGGTGGCCGAAGCCGTTTCCGATGCAGTCCTCGCCATTGGTGCGGCGGCATCGGCAAGCTCACTCCCAGCGTTCGAAAGCTTTCCCGAGACGACCTCAAGTCTCTGCGCAGCACCATCGAGACCGACGGCCGTCCGTTCGGCCGCCGTCGAGAACTTTGCAGCCGCCGAACTTATCTCGTTCGCCAGCCCCGCCAGCTTCGATGATGCCGATTCCAGGCGGTCGCTCGTTATAGTCATCGCCGCGACAAGCCCGTCAGACAACGAGGTGGCCAGCTTGCTCACCATCTGATCCACCTGGCTGGCGCTTGATCCGACTGCCTTCTGCAGGGGCTCCGATATCGCGGTAATAAGTTCGTCGTTGAGCCGTCTGGACTGGTCGCGGTGCTCGATAATCACGGCAAGCTGCTTCTCCGCGATGTCTTCGAGGCTAACAAACCGCATCCGACGCTCAATTTCGTGCGTCAACCTCCGGATCGCATGATCCAGAGAGCGGGTTGCGAGGCGCAGCATGACGGTAAACATAATCGAGCATACCAGACCTGTCAGCGACATGATGAACTTGGCCGAAGCGACCGTCAGTAGCTGCGTCAGGGCCATCATGACATTGGCCTGGTCCCCACCAGCCTTGAGGCTTTCACCCGTCTCCTGGAGCGCGGCAATCAAGCCGAGGAATGTGGCCGCGAGTCCGATTGATACAAACAGCCCGGGCCAAAAGCGCCACCCCGCGACACCGAAACCCAAGTCTTCCAGATTGAAGAACACCGACGGGCGGATAGCGTTCTGGATGGTGCCGGTTTCAGATTTCGGCTCAAGCGTCGTTTCCTGAAACTCTTTCCAGGTCTCCGCGAGATGCTGCGCGTCACGTCCTTTCCAGGTCGCCATTTGCGCTGAGATCTCCCCGACATTTCTACGAAGTGCCTCCGCGTCCGGGTAACGCCGCACCAAACTGGTGGCGTCGATTATCAGCGTTCTGCGATGGAACACTGAGCGCAGAAATGCCAGCGCCAGCACTCCGAGCAAAATAACGAGTGAAAGGCTGAAAAGCCCCGGTGACTGGGGAAGCCGTAACAACGACGCGGCGGAAAGTACCGTGTCGCGTGTCGCGATCCCCCAGTGCACCAAGCTCGATGAAATACTGTCCAAAACCCCACCCCATCATTCCGTCAGGCACGTCGCCCTCACGACTCCCCTTAGTCGTAACAGCTCCCGATTTCATATTAAGTATCAGCTAAATCAACCGCCTGTCGCGTCTCATTACCGGAAACCCGTTCGAGCAATTCACGGGCAACAACTGGTAAGGACGCCACGTCCAGACGCTCCGTTAGCGTCACCCTCGTCATCAACTCCACGGACAGGTGGTGGTCGAATTTTGCGATGTTCGGCTTTGCGACGCGAGCCGCGATCGCCTCCCCGGTTGGTGCGTCTCCATCTACGAGTTCGCTAAGAAAAGTCTCCACACCGGGAAGTGCGATCTCCTGGATTTCTATAGAGTGGCCGAAACTGGCAGCTTCGAAGTTTCGAGCGAGAAACGCAAGCAGCAGCGTCTGCAGCTTCTTGGTTCCGACCCAGGGGAATATCAGCGCACCGTTCCCGTACGGGATGATCGAACGGGCATCAAGTTCCAACTCCTGGAAAGCCTGCCGGGCATCCGCCAGAAGGGTCACCGCTGCAGTATCCAGATATGGGTACGACGAGTTCGAGCCAAGAATTTTCCTCATAGTCGCAACGACATGGTCGTGCACCCCTCCGCCATCGCCCGCGAAATAGGGGGGCTTCCCTCCGCGTGTCGGCTTGACCGTAATGGTTCGGGTGACGTCATCGATCTCCAGAATCTTCCAACGCCGACCCGAGAAGATAATGGTCTCTCCAGGGGCGACCGGCGAGGAAACAGGATAGGTGCCGAGAACCCGAGCCTCATGGAGTATCCGATATTCCCGTTCTGTCGCGAAGACGGGATAGAACTCGTGAGATTCCGTTATCCGCTCCCCCATTTCACCGATCATCAGCAGCCCTTCGGGCGACTGCTCGATCAACCGGTTCTCCTGCGATGCCATGCATCTCAAGAGGTCGGCAAAGGTAGGACGGTCCACGGTTTTGAATGGCCCGCGCTCACAAAGAAGCTTCCAAGCGCCCGCCGCACGGATACCGCCTGTCTGGATGATGAGCGCAAGGATCTGGTGGATCAAGGTTGAGAGGTGGAGACCCCATTGAGCGGGCGGTTCGCACCACCCCTCCCTAAGGCATTCTATCATGGCAATTGACTGGATGAGATCGAGGTTCAAGCGATCAAGCGGATGGCCGCCTTTGTCCGGCGTCGGCTCGATTACGAATATTCTGAGAATAGCGGCCTTTCCTGCCCGACGGCCGGAGCGACCAAGCCGCTGCCTGATGGATGCGACCGAGTATCCCGGCCCAATCTGCCCGACGCTCGCTACATCTCCAATATCGATACCGAGTTCCAGTGTCGTCGTCGCGATCGCGGTCGTAGGACGGGGATCGTCGCGAAGCCGGAGTTCAACATCCTCCCGCTCAGATTTGGACAGGCTGCCGTGGTGCGGGAAGAACTCATTGGGGAGATGGGCATCCTCGCACATCCGCCTCAGTTTGTCCGCGTAGATTTCCACGTTCCGGCGCGAGCCTGCAAACAACAAATTGCTGTCACCACGCAGAAATCGGAACAGATCGGCGGACAAAGCCGCGGGAATCCCAAATTCGTCGTGTAGTTCTTCCGCCGGATCGGCATCACCCGCACCAGTGGCCGGAGCGCCGTCCTCGCCTTCGCCGTCCGCGAACTTGGCGGCTTCGGGCTCCTCGCCCTTCAAGTAGTAGCCACGGATCTGGAGTTTGACACCATTCCCCTCATCCAGGCCGTGAACCTGCTTCACTTTCTCGCCCTCGCCGGGCCTCAACGCCTCGGCGGCAAGTGCCATGTCGCCCAACGTTGCCGAAAGGCCAATCCTGTCGATCCGCTCCCTTCCAGTGGCGATTTCGATCCTGTTTAGGATGGACGTGAGCTGCACGCCCCTTTCGGATCCGATGAAAGCATGGAGTTCGTCAATGACAATGGCATCGAGAGCGGAGAACAGGAACTTTGCTTCCGATCCCCGTCGGACCAGCAAAGCCTCGAGCGATTCAGGCGTAATCAAAACGATTCCCGATGGCCGCCTCCGGGCACGCGCCTTCGCATCAGCGGAGACGTCGCCATGCCATTTGTTCAGCAATACGCCCGCGTTTTCGCAGAGGCTTTGCAAGCGGCGATACTGGTCATTGATTAGCGCTTTGAGGGGGCTCACATAAAGGACGGAGAAGCCATCCTGAGCTTGATCCCGGCTGGCAATTCTCGTGAGCAAAGGAAGCAATGCCGCCTCCGTTTTTCCAGCCGCGGTCTTCGCCGAAATGACGACATCCCCGCCCGACAGGATGGCAGGGATGCCCTTTTCCTGCACGTCCCTGAGTGACGGCCACTTCTGCTGCCAAATCCATTTTCGGACCGGCTCGCTCAGCAGTTCAAAGGCTGAGCGTTGCAAGTTCGTCATCCGGATCGTCACTATCGGCGGCAACGTCAAGGTCCGAGGAGCCCTGACGATCCTCGGCTATATCAACTTGACCAAGCAGGTCTTGCCATTTGGTGCCAGGGTTTTGATCCAGAATGGCTAGCAGGTCGACGAACGCTTTCACGGTATTTCGAGGCGTTCGGAAGTACGAGTCGCCGATCTTGTTGGAGCAATGGTCCATGAAAGCCGTCAAGGCATCGTCCGGCACCAGCCATTTCTCCTGAACCCCGCCAGCGAATACATCGCGAAGCCTCTCAAGCAAATGATACAGCTCTTCCGGTGTCAGGCTTGGCAAATTGACGACCGGCCCGGAATAATCCGCAAGTCCACTTCCGGCGAAACTGTTTTCCGCCAGACGCGACTGCAGGGCCTCGTACGAATAGAGACCTCTCCGGGTATCGAGCAGGAATTCCGGTGTCCCGCCAAGAACGAAACCGATGCCCTCCGTGGTGCCTTGGAGAACATCGTTCAGGATGCGAAGGATTTGCTCGTAGTTCTGTTTACGTGCCTGCGAATTCTGGAGTTTGTACAAATTGACGAGTTCGTCGAGACATATAAGCAACCCGCCGAACCCAGCGATCCTGACGAATCTGGCCAGCAACCTCAGTCCGTCATAGAACGAGCTGTCGTCGATGATCGTCCGTACGCCGAGGTCCGCCTTGGCTTCGGTGCGTGTGCTGTACTCTCCACGCAACCACCTCAAGGCGTTATCCTGGAGCGTGGTGTTGCCGTCTTCATATCCACGTGCGTACGCCGCGACGACAGTCGCAAAGTCATATCCAGCCACCATTTCCCGGATGTCGCCAAGCCCATCCTTGATAGCCTGCTCTACCGGAACACCGGACTTCGCTGCCCGCTCCGTTGCCTTCTGGATATAACTTTCCAGGATATTTCGTAGGGCACCGCCGTCGGGAGCCGTTCGTGTCGCCAAACTGCGCGCAAGCTCGGCGTATAGCGACCGGGCCTGGCCTCCAGTAGCGTGAATGCGGCGGTCTGGCGCGAGGTCGGCCTGGCAGACGGCGAGTTTGCTCTGAAGTGCGATCTGACGGACCAGAAAGAGAAAGAACGTCTTCCCCGCACCGTAAGAACCAATCACGAAGCGGATACTGGACCCGCCTTCCCCTATCCGCTCGATATCGCGGATCAGGGCCTCAATCTCTCGCTGCCTTCCGACCTGGACGTGCTGCAGCCCGAGTCGAGGAACGACCCCGGCCCTTAAGGCGCTGATTATCGTGTCACGATCCCGGGGTTTGATCGGCGATGCCTTGGTGTTCATGCGAATGCACTTTCTACGTTTTGTTCCGGCGTCGGGTTCGGCATTATTGGAGGCAGGAGGTAGCTGTTGATGACGAAGGGCCCGTCGCCCTCGATGAAGAGTTCATCGAAGCGGTCCATCGCCCATTCGTTGAGAGCATCCCGAGCGGCACCTGGCATCAGACCAGCGGTCCGGATTAAGCTGTCGAAATCACTAACGGTCCAGGTTTCCTGCATACGAAGCTCAGTTACGAGCGAATGGTAGCGCTGTTGCAACCCATCGAACATCTCGTCACCAACCGGAATGACCTCTTCGAGGACGGGCGTCAGTTCCACCACCTCGGCCTCCTCAACGAAGATGTCGGCGAGCACGCTGGCAGTTGCCCGCGTTTCGTTACGGATCGCGTGGAGCCTGCTGAGGTCGATACGGGTTCCGGAAGGTTTCCTGGGCTCGGGAGGGATGGCCAGCCCAATTGGCCCCTCAGGAGCTTCTATAGCGAAGCTCGGCTCATCATCTTTTCGGGTGCTGCCGCCCTCATGCAGCAGTGTATACAGAGACTGTTGATCCAACCCCATCCGCTTGAACAACCCTTCGAGAGCCTTAACCTCGGCCGCGTGTACGGTCCCGTCAGCCCCTGCTATCGCAACAAGCTCGGCGGCAAGCGCCCCTCTTACCGATGGCGAGACATCCTTCAAGCGTTTTGACCACTCATTGAGCCTGGTTGGGTCGTCCTCGGTCAGCCGTACTTCGGCCGACAGACGAACTCGCTCATCGGCGGACAGGTTGTGTGATGCCTCGATCCGGGCAATCACCGCCTGCTTTTCTGTCCGATCGAAGCTGCCATCAGCGTGGCCGACTACCATGCCCAACATGACCGAAAGTTGAACCGATCTGTACGCCTCGGAAGGGATTGGGATTTCACCGACTGCTCGCTCACTCTTGAAGACGACAACCTGGTCATCGGCCCCTGCCTGCCGCAACGCATAGGCTGGATCGGCCGTATTGCCGTATCCAAACGCCGAAAGGAGTTGCGACAGCTCTCTCAGTTTAGATTTTCCGACCGACGTACCCAGATCGACATCTACGATCTCAGCAAGATTCCGAACGCTGACCGCCTGCTGGTTCGAAGCAAGGTTGAAAATTCGATCCAGCGGCTTCCCGGGGATAGTATCCACGGCTTTCACTCGAAGGACCGGCGGAAGCTTCGAGACCGCTGACAGGGTCGTTTTTAGACCCGGAGACCGTCCGAGTGCACGGCTATACTCGTCGAGTTCATCAGAACATCTTTCGAATATCGTTCTCGCCGTCCCGATTGGCTCCGCGCGATCGGTTATATCGGGTACCGATCCATCGAGTGCGGCGACATCAACAGTGAATGAACCGCTGCAGGACCGATAAGTCGATTTCAGCGTTTTGAACCGACCGCCTCCGACCCGGATGCCGGTCGGGTGGAGAGTGCTCACCTGATCCACGAACATAGCTTCCAACAGCTCGGGCGCGCGTCGCGCGGGGGTGCGGACTCGGGTCTCTGGATGGGTTCGGGCATATCTTAGGAGCAGTTTGGGCTCGATAGGCTTCCCGTCACGAACCCTCAGGCCGAGCGCCATCTTGATTGAGTTTGGAACTTCAAACCCGTTCCCCTCCACATCCGGGATGGCGTCGACGTCCTGGGGTTTGGCTTTCAGCTCGTAGGCCGAGAGAAGCTCATGGGCATAACGGCTGAATGAGTTGTTGAAGCCATAGATATCGACGAGACGCCTTACCTCGCCGAGAACTTCGGCGGCGTCCGGCACATTGTCTTCCAGCATCAACCGGCGTTCGATGCCGTAAAAATACAGAAACACATAGCCAATATACGCCCCCGGATCTGACCGCGAACCCGCCAGCCACTCAAGGTAAGATCTACGGGCCTCTCCAGTTATCTGGGAGTAGGACGGCCAGTAACCCATCGTCGACCCGTGTGGGTCTCCCGCCTGCGACACGCTCAACTTAGGATTGATGAGACAGTTCTCGTTTTCGTACGAAGCGCCTTGTTTGCTTAGCTTCGTTCCTGCGTAGACCATTCCGCCGGTTATCGTGATGCCGCCGACCGTCATAGTGGAGCCAGCGGGTACCCAGCCTGAATGGTTGTTGGAGACTGCCTGAACGTTTTTCGGGGCGCGACGAAAACTACCGAAAAGCGGGCGACCCGCCTGGGCAAGCTGCTTTGCATCTTCAGTCGTAACGGTCGACTGGAGTTGCGGTGACGTCGCCAAGTCCTGGCCGATCTCTAGCTGGTTAGTGTCGCGAACGTCCACCGAAACCTCGTCGTTTGTCGCCGCAAGATTGTTTGTTCTGACGAATTCCAGCACAGCGGCGTTATGAGCAGTCAGGGACTGTCGGAACGGTGGCTCCGGCGAGGCCAGTAACATCTTCGGGATTATGACGGAGTCGACAGCAGACTTCGGAATCGGTTTTAGCGATTGATATTCGGCCTCATCAACGATTTGGGTTTGTAACTGAGAGCGTTTCTTCCGCTTTCGGTAGGCAAAAGCCAATAAGCCCAGCCCCAGAACAACGACACCGACGGCAAGGCCGCCGCCTCCAGATGTTGTGGCGGGCTTCGGTGATGAATCGACCGACACCGGTGCCGCTCGGCTCGTTGGAGCCGCGCTCGGTTCCTGGGTATTCGTCGTCAACGCTGGGCGCTTGTCTTCGATTGTTGGAGGAGTTGACTGGGCCTGCGGTACAGCCGCCGGTCGCGGCGAATTATCGGCTTTCGGGACGACTGGCGCGGGCGACGGCGGTGTCGGAAATAGCTCCCGCGTTACCCGCTCATCGACTACACCGGTAACGGGTAGCCCACGAGATTGTTGAAACGACCTAAGAGCCGCGATTGACTTCTTCCCCCAGACACCGTCGACGGTGCCTGGTCCATACCCTTTCTCGAAAAGAGCCTGCTGGATATCGCGGACGGAACGACTCGCGCCTTGCGCCATGCTTGAGATCGGCTGTGATCCAGCAAGTAGCACGGTGGCGACAAACAGTATCAACCTGAATCTCAAGGCACCCTCACAGCATTATGCCGTCAACTATACACCGATAGGTTTCACCGCCAAGGCCATATGAGAATGAAACAGTTTTGCAGATGGATGCGAGTCCAGCAACCTGAAGCAGGTATAGGGGGAGCCGCGCATGGTGGCTCCGGGGACGCCCGTAACGCGGTCGGCAGGATGTTGCGCGTTTTTAAGTTTCACGCTCACTTCTCACCATCTCATGCTTTATCCCTTTGACAATGCAAACATTTATTTCTCGCGAACCTCTTTATGAGCTTGTCTGGATTACACCTGTCAAGACGCCAGCGGCTGCACATAACCTGTCGGACGTAGGTTTCGCCAAGACCTGTAAGCAGCACAATATACCCTGCCTCCATCGTCGCGGGGGCTCACTTCTGGGCTGATGTAGGCAACATTCCAAGTGTATTGACCTTTGCTGCCACAAGCAGCCCGCCGAGTGTTCCTGATCGAGGGATGACCATTCTGTAGGACGCCCGCTCCCCTGTGTCAGAGGGCAATTCTGCCCAATAGGATCTATGATCGCAACTCAATAGTCGGCCCGACTCGGACTCGAGGAAGGGATTGAGATCCCCTCGCCTCGTCACGTGCCAACACTGATATCACGGATAGAAGCCCTCGACGGATGTTGACGTCCGAGTGGGCTGGAAGAGCCTGGAGCCGACCATGACTTACCTGACATTCGACACCATCGCTCGCGTCGACGAAATCGTCACCGATGTCTTGGCGATGGACCTGATTCACAGTTCACCGGAATTCCTGGCCGCGATTCTCGCGATTGCTGGCGAACCCCTTGATGCTAGACCGGTGGCGATCCGCCGCTCAGTTGCCGATACATCGTTGGGAGAAACGGACATCGAGATGGTGGTACAAAGTTCCGGCGGACGGTCTGCAATCCTCATAGAGAACAAAGTCCGAGCGCCCCTGATGGACTGGCAGTTTGCCCGCTACCGCATGCGCGGTAGAGCGGGCATCCTGAACGGGCAGTGGCACCGCTTCAAAGTGGTTCTGATGTCGCCGCGGAATTACTATGAAGCGCTGGCTGCCGAGCATTTCTCGCAGATCGACGCGAACCTGTCCTACGAGGTCATTGTCGATTCCTCGCGGGCCGACCCGAGTTCGCCTTCAAGCGCCATGTCTTCGAAAGCGCGATTGCGGACTACAGGAAGGGGTATGTGAAGTCGCCAGACACCGCGATGATGGAGTTCTACCAGAACTACTGGGCGGTCGCCTCCTCCGAATTCCCGCAACTGCGTCTGATCAAGCCGGATGTCGTCTGGAAGGACGACAGCTGGATTTACTTCCCTCCTCTGTATGGCGGCAACAGCGTTCGCCTGATCCACAAGTTCAAGGGTATCGGCTGTGAGCTTGCTGTGGCCACCAGGAATGCGGAGCAGCTGGCCGAGACCTTAGGTCCATACCTGCAACCCGACATGATTGTCCGTCCGACGAAGCCTATGGCCTTCGTCAACGTGAAGACGCCTGCGATCAATCATATTCTCGATTTCGAAACGGTCAGAGGCAGCGTTCTAACCAGCCTCCGAGCGCTCGAGCGTCTGCGAGAATTCGCCATGGGTAAGCACGTCAGGAAACTCATCATGGCCGCATTGTAAGTCATCCGGCCGCCCCCCGGAAAACGGCGAGCCCAGCTAACCTCCGGTTCTCGGATATGATTCAAGGCGCTGGTGGCAACGAAAATCGCCATTGCCGACCTATTTTCCCACGACCAGGGAATGACCCTGGTCGACAAGGTCGCCGTCAACAGATCGCCTCGCCAGAATCCTACCTATCCGGCCGTAATCGTCTTCTTTTCATGAAGGCTAGCTTCACCTTCCCGCAAAGGCGCTGCAGAAATTCGCGGTTTCTCGTCCGAGACTGACCTCGATCGGCACGACGAGATTTGTTGTTTTCGGCCGACGAAGCAACTCTTCCGAGACAGCAAGGGAGACTTAAATGATTGCTAGATTCTTTGCAGCGCTTTCAAGGTTCTTGGCGTCGGTCGGGAAGGACCTATCCAACTCGATCCCTGAAATCCTGTATTTCGGGGAGCAGGTAATCCGCTGGCCGTTCTCCGTCGTGTTCGGGAACGGCGCTCCGAGGCCGCACTTCGAACCGCAGGTGACGAAGTCTGATGTCGTCGAGGACTTTCTTCACGCAAGACGCTCGGCGGCCGCCGTTGATACCCTCGATCGGGACGGCATCGACTCTGTCCTGAGGTTCTGCTCCACTCATCGCGAAGACCGGCCGACGACGCCGCTGCCTAAGAACCTCGATCCTGCCGTCCGTGTCGCGCTGCGGACCATGGATGACGCCGCCCTGAGGGCGATAGCGACCGCTCCGATCGGCAAGGTGCGGAAGTTCATCGACGGGGTACCGCATGCAATCCAAGGCGTCCCGGAAATCATGAAGAACAATGACGCTCCCGAGGCCGAGCAACTGCCGCCTCCGGCGATGACGGAGCATCAGAGGATACTCTGGAAAATCAAGGCTCAGCTCGAGAAGACAAAGTCGAGCGAACCGTTCCGAGCCGTCAAGCCGTAGCTGATAAGGCCGCCCACGGAGGCGGCCTTACTTTTTGGACGTCGTGTTGTCTATCACAAGCCTCGGACGCCGGATCAGCGCCAGCATCTCCGGGTGTCGCTCGGGATGCTCGTAGGCGAGGTCGCCGTATTCCCGCCGCAGGAGCTGCCATTCGCGCTCCGTCAAGGTCATTGAGCGCGCGCCATCAGAACGTCGATGACTTCCTGCTGCTGCAAGCACGCCTCACGGAGTTGGGCCGCTTCGGCTTCGAGTTCGGCGACCATTACGACCGCCTTGCGAGCCAGGTTTTCCATCTCGCGGGCATGAGCCGTCGCGTTCGAGAGAGCATCGCCGTAGCGGCGCGTGTAGACCGCGTCGTTCACGGCGTCGAGACCAGCCATTAGGCCTTGGAACGCCGACATTGCACCGCCCGCGATCATGGCCATACCCGCCATATTGCCCATTGCTGCCGCGCCTGCCGGATTTCCGAAATTCGCCATGTGCCTGCCCTCGTTGTCGTCGGCGAAAAGGTATGCCGGGCTCGCTAGGCTCCGGCAAGTCGACGCTCTGAAAATGGCGATCGGAATATTAACGGACCTCCTGTACCAGGCTGCGCGTTATCCCGAGGAAGGAGGTAGCCATGAAACACCCCAAGTTCACTCGATGGTGGCACGAGCACATTCACGTCGAGACGAGACCGCAGGTTGGCCGAAGTGCGCCGCCAGCAGCTGAAAAATGCGCCGATATGGGAAGTCTATGCCGAGCTCGCGAATCTAACTGCAATCGTCGTCGTGGCAGTTGTAGGGCTGCTGGCGGGCTAGTCGCGCGGCAGCCTTCCCAAGATTATCCGTTTCCCGGTTTTGTTGCCGCAAGCCCGACGGCGCAGGCGCTTGGCGACGCAGATAAGATGGTGCTCGATCTCCGCGCTGAAGGTCCAACCTGTCGAGCCAAGCCTCGCGCTCACATTGGTAGCAGCGGCCTCCGATATATTCCTAATCCATCATCGCTCTGACGTCACGCGCAACGTCCTCCAGCTCGCCAACATAAATCGGCTGGCCACGTCCTCCGCGATTGAGATCGATGCCTCGTCGACACTCCATTATGTTCTTATTTCGTTCCATTTCAGTCCGCGAGTCATCCGTGGTAGCTTCGCGCTAAAGTGGAGGACGTTCGTGGGTCCAATTGTGTTATTCGACAAGTCGTTTGTGGAGATGCTCAGCGTAGACCAAGCGGTGCTGTTCGACCTGATGTTCTCGACGATCATATCGCCAATCTTCTACGTCGAGGTCCTGGCTGACCTGGAAAAGGACGACCCGAAGACGCGGACCCGGGAAAAGGTCGTGTCTGATTTGGCCCGCAAGACCCCCGTCATGCATTCGTATCCGAATATCTCCCACAGCGCTCTCTGCCTAAACGAGCTTCTGGGCATACCAGTTCAGATGAGATGCCAGCCTGTCATCGAAGGTGGTATCCCCGTAATGCACCGGGGAAAAATCACAGTGGTAAGCGAGCAGACACCCGAATCGAAGGCATTTGATCGGTGGCAGCGCGAGCGCTTTTACGACGTCGAACGGGACTTCGCCGTTACATGGCGAGCGGGCCTGAAGGACCTCGACAACGGCGCGCTGGCGACGATCACGAAGAGGGCGCTGCAGATCGACGAGTCGCCGAAGAGCCTGGAGCATGCGCTGGAGATCGCGAAGGATGTACTGCGTCGGGACGGCCAGCACTTCCTGAACCTGAAGCTGGGATACTCCTTCCTCGGTCTTGACCCAGCTATGTGGAGAGCCGTGGAGGCAAGATGGAAGACGTCGGGGCACAAGGCGCTGCCAGACTACGCACCGTATTTCTCTCATTGCCTGCTCGTCGACATCTTCTTCAATCTCGCGATGACGAAAAAGATGATTTCGCCCGATCGTCCGAGCAACAGGACGGACGTCGCATATCTCTATTATCTGCCGTTCGCCAAACTTTTCGTTTCGAACGACAGGCTGCACCTCCGAGTTGCTCCGCTGTTCTTCCAGGAAGGTCAGATAATGGTGAAGGGCTCGGACTTGAAGGACGATCTGATCGCGCTCGACGAGCATTTCTCCACAGCCTCCGAGGAGGACCGGAAACAAGGGATGTTCAAACTCGCCTCCCAGCCGCCCGACGCCGACAAGTTCCTGACCACAAAGCTCTGGAGGGAGTGCGGCCGGTCGACGACTCCGAAGCCAGCGCTGGTCAAGAATGAGGCTCTCACGAAGGAAATTCTCGGACGACTTCACGAGATCACAGCGCTTTCAAAACAACCTCAGCAGCGCGCATTCAGCCGCGCCGAACTCGAAGATTCAGATCAGCGCCTGATCAGACGGATGATCCCTAAGCAATGGGGCAAATGGCAGATCATGCCATCGGACCTGAAGACCGAGGACTAAGCGAACACTTATTTAAGCTATGGGCTGGCTCCAAAGAGGGCCTTTTCATCTCAGTCGTCGGGGTCGTGGTCGTCCCTTGGATCATACGAGGCCTCCATCTCCGCCCGCATCTCGTCGAAATACTCTTCCGAGTGCTCTGCCATCATTTTCTCGTATTCGAACGCGTCCTCGAGTTCCCACGGGGAATAGTCGCCGTCGAACTTTGGGTCGTACGACCGCAGGAGCAGCTCCTGATACGCCTTCAAGACCTTAAACTTCTCCCGCAGCAGAGGGTTCATGTTGTAGATCACCTGGGAAACGCTCTCAGCCCCCTCATTCCGGTGTGTCACTAGCTCGACCGATTTTTCGGAGGCAAACCCGAAGCTGGTCCAGTCGCCTAGATGCGTCGTGAATGCCCGACGAAGGTCGTGGCTGCCCGCGAAGGTCTTCGGCAGCGGGCCGCCCTCGGCCCTCGCGCGGTCTGTCACGTCGGAAATCGTGCTGTCCGACAGATGGCCGTCGCGATTGTCCTTTCCCTTGCCTTTCTTCAATTGCGGAAACAGGAACTTGTTGTCCTCGCGCGTCCTCCTCAACTGTTCGTGGACAACCGACGATGCCAGCTCAGGAAGCGGAATGGCGCGGAAGGCACCCATTTTATCAGGCCCGAGCGCCCAGACGTATGCCCACGGCTTCCGGGGTGTCCGCACGAACTGTTTCTTGAAGCTTCGCAGGACCGTCGCGATACGCTGACCGGTCAGCGTCTGGAGCTGAAGCGCGGCCTTTGAGCAGTCCTTGGTAATGCGATCCTCGTGCATCCAGTGATACGCAAACCTATAGAGGACCTTCGGGCTTGCTAACCTCGCCTTGACCAAGGTGTCGGGATCTATATCCTTTGCATCCTGTGTCGGCATCGTCGGACGGTCGACCAACTTGGCAATGTTGGCCGAGAGCCCGGATCGCTTTCTCTCCTTGGCGGCCCACGAGAAACACGTACGGATCGCGCTGTAAGTCAAAATGGCTTGAGAGTAGTTCGTGCTTTTGGTCGCATCCTTCTTGTCCCGCCCTCGTTCGATGATACGATCGATGACATCTTTCAGGTCGTCAGGCGTGATCGATTTGATTGGCATTTTCAGGAGCGGTTTAAAGTCCTGGTAGATAGGTCCGCCTTCCGTGACACCGAGCGATGACACAGCATTCGTGTAGCTCCGATGGCTGAGGGTCTTCTTGACGTGTTCGAGATACGCGTCGCGGAGCATCTCCCAGCTCCATTCGCCATCCTTCAAGCCCGCCTTGTTCTCAGCCTTTTCGACATCGTGTTCGCCGCCTACGACCTCGGCAATCAAGTGCTTGGGGTCGTTACCCTCCTTCTTGCAGTGCTTGATCTTCGGGATGAGCGCTCGGAGGGTCGGCAGCTGTTCTGGGGAGAAATACGCGACCGGCGCGATCGAAATCTTGAAGTCGGCGGTCATGCACCAGAAAAACGCCGTCCCCGATTTCACCCGGATCGCTAGGCCTGGCGCGTCCGTGTCCCGATACTCCACGCTCTCCCGCTTCTTCGCCGCGTTCTTCGCGGCGACCATCACATTCCCGTCGATCCTGACCCGAGCCAACTGCCCCTCCTGACCCTGCTTTTTTCGAGGGTCAGCATAGGGTCAGCCGTCGGAAAAGCCAAATCGTTGACACGAGCCTTGCAGTTTTCCTGCGAGGTCGGTTAACAATTGCGGAAAACAAAGTAATTTCAGTATGTTGCTGTTTCTATAATCTGAGATTGACGTCGGCCGATCGGGAAAGCAGGGTGCCAAAAACCAAAAACGACTAACTTTTAATCAGTAGGTCTCGGGTTCGAACCCCGACGCTCTCACCATTTAGATCAAAGCAGCCCAATCAGCCGATTGCCCTAATTAGCCAATGCCAATGTGATCGCTATAGTCTGACGCGTGGGTGAGGCTGCGGGCGCCACCGGTTCCGCCTTGGCGGATAGAATCGGTGTGATCGGCCTGTCAAAATGTGGGTGGACGAAATCCAGCCGGTCTGTCACAAGCCGATCAGGACGCGACTGCCGTTAGTTTTAGAACGGGGTCGGGCGACCGATTGACGTCACGTCGCTGCCACGAGATCACGTCGGCCGTCCATTCTCAAATCCGACACGCGGAATTGCAGGGCGAAAAGCCACTCCTTATCGATTACAATTTGCTCATGTTGAGAGCGAACACCAATCATTACCACCTATTCACCTTCGCAGCGGTAGCCGGCGGACAGATGAAAACTCGGATAACCGCGCCAAGCATTTGAAATCTCTATGTATGCTGGATGGAGAAAATCTCCGGAGCCTAAGATTAGGCCCGAAATTCGGCGGACGAGGCATTCCGAACCTTATTTATTGTTAAGCTGACCTTCGACGTCTCCTGGCGTATTTTCATCTTCAGGACTGAGTGATGCCGACGGCCGGAAATGCCGTGACGGCAGAGCCAGTTTCAGATCGTTTGCTGAAGGTGGTGCCCATATGCGCTCGCTTGTCCCGATAAACCAGCATTCCCCGGCACCACCGGCGCCCTGCCCGGTGATGCACCTCACCGGCCCGCCCGAGGATCGACTTCGATCGCCCGGCGTTCACTCCGCTTCACCTATGTCCCGGTGATCAGGCTTTCTGAAGTAGCGGCTTTCCTCGCCGACTCTTCAGCATCGTGAATCTTCGAAACCAACCGATCGGCCGTGCGCGCTCCATCACGCGGCTTCGATCTTCTTTGCCCTGATGCGCCCGCCTCCCGGCGCCAAGGCTGCAGATTGAAAGGAAGACCTCCATGTCCAATATCCTTCGCAAACACCGAATCGTTGCCCTTCTCGGCGCCGCCATCGTTGCGGTGCCGCTCTCCGTGCCGGTCATTCTCGGCACCAACGCGGCCCATGCGGCAACCATGGCAACCTCCGTCACCGGCTCCGTTTCCGGCATCGTCGCTCCGGGCGGCTCGTTCGCCCCGATCGTTTCGGCCGACAAGCCGGCGGTCGTCACCATCATCACCACGATGAAGGCCCAGAACGTCGCTTCGGACGACAGCTCGCCCTTCGGCGACAATTCCCCGTTTGACGAGCAGTTCCGACAGTTCTTCGGCCAGCAGGGCATTCCCGTGCCGCGCCAGATGCCGCAGCAGCGCCAGGCTCCGCGGGCGGAGGCTCTCGGCTCCGGTTTCGTTGTTACGGCGGACGGCTACATCGTCACCAACAACCACGTGATCGACAATGCGATCGACATCAAGGTGACGCTTGACGACGGCACGGAAGTGCCTGCCAAGCTGATCGGCACCGATCCGAAATCCGACCTCGCGGTCATCAAGATCAACGCGCCGAAGCCCTTGGCCACCATCGCCTGGGGCGATTCGGACAAGCTCAATGCCGGCGACCAGATCCTGGCGATCGGTAATCCGTTCGGCATCGGCACGACGGTGACGGCCGGTATCGTTTCGGCGCGCGGCCGCGATCTGCACAGCGGACCCTATGATGACTTCATCCAGATCGACGCGCCGATCAACCATGGCAATTCCGGCGGTCCGCTGGTCGATCTCGAAGGCAAGGTCGTCGGTATCAACACGGCGATCTATTCGCCGAACGGCGGCAGCGTCGGTGTCGGCTTTGCCATCCCGTCCGACCAGGCCCAGAAGGTCGTCGCCAAGCTAATGAAGGACGGCTCCATCGAGCATGGCTTCATCGGCGTACAGATTCAGCCGGTGACGGCGGATGTGGCGAGCGCCATCGGCCTCGACAAGCCGGAAGGCGCGTTGGTTGCCAATGTCAACGACGGCACGCCGGCTGCCAAGGCCGGTATCCAGACCGGCGACGTCATCACCGCGCTCGGCGGCCAGGCGGTCAAATCTCCGCGGGACCTGTCGCGCATGGTGGCCGACCTGACGCCCGGTGCCAAGGAAGGCCTGACCGTTTGGCGTCAGGGTCAAAACCGCAACCTCAGCATCACGGTCGGCGGCAACGAGCCAGACCAGCAGCAGGCTTCCGCTGACAACGGCGACAAGTCCATGCAGGGTGCCCAGCGCGTTCCGACCATCGGCATCGGTCTTGCCGACATCACGCCGGACATCCGCCAGGCCCTCAACCTGCCCCGTCGGGAAAACGGCGCAGTGATTGAAAGCGTCGCCCCCGACAAACCGGCTGCCGATGCCGGCCTGCAGCCGGGAGACGTCATCATCTCGATCAATCAGCAGCCGGTGAAGTCGGCCAAGGATGCAAAGACGGCGGTTGCCGAAGCCGGCAAGTCCGGGCGCAAGTCAGTTCTACTTCTCATCCAGCGTGGCGAAAACCAGACCTTCGTCGCGGTTCCCTTCTCGATCGGCTGAGGCCCGACTCACCCTCCATTTTTTCGGCGCCGCGCGGTTTTCCGGACCGGGCGGCGTCTCTTTGCTTTGCCCACTTTCCTCCCCGCCGGAACCTTGATGAGCATAAGACGTTTGTTCGGCCGAAGGAGCATTGCATGCGCATCATATTCATCGTCATGATCGTTTCGGTGCTCAGCATCCTGGCGTTCAAATATGCGGATCAATCGCTAGGTAGCGGCGATATTCTTGCCACTCCCGCGGAACTCTCGGCTCAGAACTGATCCGATCGCGTCAAGCGGCGTAAAGACCATGCTGGACGATCTTTCCTGGTGGGCAACGGCGCTCAAGACGGCCCGCGAGAAAGCTTGATTGCCTGTCACGCGACATTGATCCGAAGGTTCCGGTTTTGCCCGGAACCTTCCCGTTTTCAGGGTGTTGTCAGGCAATAGAGGAGTCGTTGCCATGAGCGCCCAGAATGTCCTGATTGCCTTGGGATCTGCGATTGCGGGTGGCCTTGTCGTCGCCCTCCTGATGCATCCTGCCGGACCGACCGTGACCGCGAAGTCGGACCGCCTTAGCGGCCCACCGGCAGAGACCGCCTTCATGCCCGAACGCTTCGGCGTCCCCGGTTCGACACAATGACGTAGACGCCTGAAGTTGGGATCTGACATGCGAAAAAGCCGGCGTCTCTTTCGAGGCGCCGGCTTTTTCATGTCTACCAATCAATGAACACCCTTGCCGCTCTCTTCCTCTTCGAATGTCACTGCGACATCGCCATCGGCCGAGAGGCGAACCCTGTTGCCTTCGATATCGGCGACGAGTTCAAGCGGAATGAAGTGATGGTGGCCTTTATGGCCACCCTCACCGCTGTCCTTCCTGGTCAGCTTGATACGGCTGCCTTCGACGCGGTCGACCGTTCCAACATGGACGCCATCCGCACCGATGACTTCAGCGTGTTCCTTGATTCTTGCAGCATCGATCATGGGAAATCTCCTTTTCAGCGCTCCGACAACGCGTGAATGAAGATATCGATGCATGCCTCTTCAAAAAGGCAGGACCTTTCGAAAACACGCCGCTGGCAAAGGTTATTGGTGCAGGGTGTAAGTACCCATTTTGCAGAAGTCCTGCGTGTCTTCCATGTCTTCGAGCTTGGAATCCTCCGAGAATTCGAAGCGCATGTCGTATTTGCAGGTACGGCGGCCATCGCGGATGGTGATCTTGATGCTCTGGCCGGGCTCCAGCACGTCGTTGCCGAAAACGTCTTCTTCCCAGTTGTCCACACCTTCCGGTGAAGTGTAAAAGCGCTCAAGTGTACCCTTTGTCTTGTTGATCAGCGTGAACACAAGATCGTCTGCAGCATGCGAAGCACCTGCGGACATCAGAATAGCTGCGAAAGCGCCGGCTAATGTTGAGAATTTCTTAACCACAATACTACCCCTCTACCCATTAATTGGGTTGGTTATTGCTACCACGCTACCGTTAAAGGCTGATGAAATGGCCGGTATTCTTCGATACACGTGTATTACCGATATTTAAGTTTTACCATTTCCGGTTTTATGTCATTGAGAGAGCATAAGAATTTCGCCCCGCGACCATGCTTCGGGCGGATTTGCGCCCCATGACGGCACAGCGAGAGATTTAGCCCTGGTTGTATCGCTACCCAGCAAAGGACAGGCCGTTGAACGTGCAGAACACCCCCGACCCGGCAGCAAAGACCAGCGGCACGCCCGATCTCGCCGCGATTCTGGCCACCTCGGGAAGCCAACGCAAAAAGCGTCGCTGGATCTGGCCGACGGTCTTTGTCGTTCTCGTTGCGGTGGCGGCGGGCGCCTATGGCTATTCGGGCAGTGGAGGCCCGCGCTACGATTACATGACGCAGCCGGCCAAGCGCGGCGGCCTCTCGGTCATCGTCACGGCGACAGGCTCGGTCCAGCCGACCGATCAGGTGGACATATCGAGCGAGCTGTCCGGCACCGTCCGCAAGGTTAATGTCAGCTACAACAGCACTGTCAAACAGGGCGACGTGCTCGCCGAACTCGACACCAACAAGCAGGAAGCGGATGTCCAGAGCGCCCGCGCTCAACTCGCCTCGGCAAAAGCCAACGTGCTGAAGGCCGAAGCAGAAGCAGCGTCGGCCAAGAATTCGTTCGACCGCTTGACCGGCCTCGTCAGCAACCGCATTTCCACCCAGCAGGAACTGGACGCGGCGAAATTCACCTATGATTCGGCGCTCGCCACCAAGGCCGTCAACGAGGCGTCTGTTCTTTCCGCCGAAGCCAATCTGCGGCTGTCGGAACTCAACCTCGTGAAGCTCAAGATCGTCTCGCCGATCGACGGCATCGTGCTGACCCGCGCCGTGGATCCGGGGGCGACCGTCGCGTCTTCGCTCAATGCGCCGGTGCTCTTCACCATTGCCGGCGACCTAAAGCGCATGGAGCTGCAGGTCGCCGTTGATGAGGCGGATGTCGGCCATGTGCAGGAGGGTCAGGCGGCAAAATTCTCTGTCGACGCCTATCCCGATCGCAACTTTCCGGCCACCATCCAGACCGTGCGCTTCGCCTCCGAAACCGTCTCCAATGTCGTCACCTACAAGGCGATCCTGACGTTCGACAATGCCGACCTGCTGCTGCGTCCCGGCATGACGGCAACGGCCGATATTACCGTGCAATCGGTCACCGACGCGCTCCTCGTGCCGAATGCGGCGCTGCGCTACTCGCCGCCGACGACGGCGCGCAGCCGCGGCAATTTCCTCACCCGGCTTTTTGCGCCGCCGCGTCCGCGCGGCAATCGCGGCGGCGACGATGCTTCGGGAGCGGGTCGTGCCGTCTGGGTTCTGCGCGCAGGCGCGCCGACGCGGGTACAGGTCGAGACCGGCCCCACCGACGGCCAGTTCACGGTGCTGAAATCCGGCGAGGTCAAGCAAGGCGATCTGCTGATCACGGACGCCGTCGCCCGGGCGAGCTGAGGAGGGTTTTGATGACGCTTCCTCCCATCATCGCCTTCAGACAGGTTTCGAAATTCTACGGGCACGGCGAAGCGACGATCCGTGCCCTCGATCATATCGACCTGTCGATCACGGCGGGCGAGTTCGTGTCGATCATGGGTCCGTCCGGTTCCGGCAAGTCGACCGCGATGAACATCATCGGCGGGCTCGACGTGCCTTCATCCGGCGAATATCTGTTCCAGGGCATTCCGACGAGCGGCTTCGACCGCGCGCAGCAGACGCTGCTGCGGCGTCACATGCTCGGCTTCGTGTTCCAGGGGTTCAACCTGCTCGCCCGCACATCCGCCGTCGAAAATGTCGAACTGCCGCTGGTCTATCGGGGCATGGATCACCGCGAACGGCGCAGCCGCGCGATGATCGCGCTGGAACAGGTGGGTCTCAAGGGCCGCGAAGGCCATACAACGCAGGAACTGTCGGGCGGTCAGCAGCAGCGTGTGGCGATCGCACGCGCCATCGTCACCGATCCCGCCGTGCTGCTCGCCGACGAACCGACCGGCAATCTCGACACCAGGACCAGCGCCGAGATCATGGAGCTGATCACCCGGCTCAATCGAGATAACGGCATCACCGTGATCATGGTCACCCACGAAGAGGACATCGCCGCCTATGGCAAACGGCTCCTGCGCTTCGTCGACGGACGCCTCGCCTCCGACCAGGCGCAGGTGAAGGAGCATGATCATGTTCTTTGAAACAGCGAAACTGGCCTGGCGAGCGATCAGCCGCAACATGCTGCGCTCCTTCCTCACCGTGCTCGGCGTGGTGATCGGCGTCGCGGCTGTCATCGCCATGGTGACGGTCGGCAACGGCACGACGGCGAAGGTCCAGGCCGAGCTTTCTCGCCTCGGCACCAACACGCTGTTCGTCCGCCCGGGCCAATGGGGGCCGGGACGCGCCAGCAGCGAGGCCAAGCGCTTCAACGACAAGGATGTCCTGGCGATCCAGGAACAGGTGGCCGGACTTCGCGCCGTGGCGCCCGTGAACCGCGGCACGGCGACCGTGATTGCCGGCGGCGCCAACCATTCGTCCAGCGTGATCGGCACCAACAACGATTATCTGATCGCCCAGGACTGGGATCTGTCGCTCGGCCGGTCATTCCTCGCCAACGAGGACCGTGGCAGCCAGGCTGCCTGCATCATCGGCGAAACTGTTCGCAAGGAACTTTTTGGCGCAGCCAACCCGATCGGGCAGAACATCCGCGTCAGCAATGTCGCCTGCCCGGTTGTCGGCGTGCTCGCCGTCAAGGGCCAGTCCGGCATGGGCGACGACCAGGACGACACGGTCATCATGCCGTTGAAACTCCACCAGCGGCGGATCGGCGGGACGACGACGATCAGCAGCATCATCCTGTCGGCGCAGGATGGTGTGGCAACCGAAAAAGTCCAGTCGGATGTCGAAAGCCTGCTGCGCGAACGGCGCAGGATTGCGGTTGGCCGCGATGACGATTTCTCGGTCAACGATATGTCGCAGATCGCCGCGGCGATGACCGGCACGACGGTGCTGCTGACCGGGCTGCTCGGTGCCGTCGCGGCCGTGAGCCTGCTGGTCGGCGGCATCGGCATCATGAACATCATGCTGGTTTCGGTCACCGAACGCACCCGCGAGATCGGCATTCGCCTCGCGATCGGCGCGCTCGAGCGACAGGTACTGACCCAATTCCTCGTCGAGGCGGTGATGCTGTCGATCTTCGGCGGCGTCAGCGGCATCATTGCCGGCCTTGCGCTTGCTTATGGCGTCGTGAGCTTCCTCGGCGTGCCCTTCGTCGCCAGCCCAACGATCATCCTGCTCGCCTTCGCCTTCTCGGCGGCGATCGGCATGGTATTCGGCTATTTTCCGGCCCGGCGTGCGGCGCAGCTCAATCCGATCGAAGCCCTCCGCCACGAATGACCAAAGCGCCTCTGGCCGTCAAGAACGCCGACGAACAACTGAATACCGCAGACTGATATATCAGCTCGGCTTGCCATTCCAAATGCGACATGTCACCGTCTGATATATCAGAGAGGATCACCATGGCATCCGAAGCAGAACCGCTCAGCAGACAGGCCTATCACCGGCTTGAAACCCTGATCGTTACCATGGAGCTGCCGCCCGGTGCGCTGGTTACGGAAAAGCAGCTCATCGGCCTTGCGGGACAAGGCCGCACGCCAGTGCGCGAAGCGATCCAGAAACTCGAATGGCAGGGATTGATGCGGGTGCGCCCGCGCGTCGGTCTGCAGGTCACCGAGATCATCGAGAGCGACCACGAGAGCATTATGCAGGTGCGGCGCCAGCTCGAACCCGTTGCAGCAGCGTTGGTGGCGGAACATGCCGACGAGGAGCAACGTACCGCCCTCCTCGACTGCGCCAAGGCAATGGGTGCCGCAGCGGCGACCGGTGACATTCACGGCTTCCTGGATGCCGACAAGCGTTTTGACGAGACCCTCGAGGAGGCCTGTCCCAACCGGTTCCTGACCTCGGCGCTGGCGCCGCTCCAGACCCATTCGCGGCGGCGGTGGTTTTCGACGGCCTCTATCGAACGGCTGGATCAGGCGGTGACCCAGCATGTCGCCGTCATCCGCGCCATCCGGGCGAGCGACGTCGAAGCGGCGCGAAGAGCGATGGAGACACTCCTCGCCTATCTGACGAATTCATGAGGTAATCAGGCGTGGACTTCGGCTTCGCGCTGCTTTGCGAGCGCAGCGAGATCCGCAGGCTTCAGTTCGACCGACTCGCCGCAGCCGCAGGCAGACGTCTGGTTCGGATTGACGAAGGTGAAGCCTGAGCGCATCTGCGTGACTTCGAAATCCATCTGGGTGCCGAGGAGATAAAGCACGGCGGAAGGTTCGATCCAGACGCTCGCGCCGTCGTGCTCGATCATATCGTCCTTCGCATTCGGCTCGGTGACGAGATCGACCGTGTATTCCATGCCGGCGCAGCCGCCCTTCTTGATCCCGACGCGCAGGCCCTTTGCCTCCGTTCCGGAATTGGCGACGAGCTGCTTGACGCGGGTCGCGGCGGCATCGGTCATGGTCATAATGGCGAAGCCCATGGGCTCATTCTCCTTCCGCACACGGATTCAAGGTCCGGTGTTTCACGATTCAAATGTAGTACCGACCGATTAATCGATCAATACCAGCCGACGGCAACTTGCGCTTCTTCGGACATGCGCTCCGGCGTCCACGGCGGATCGAAGGTCATCTCGACTTCGACGCCGGACACGCCTTCTACGGCGCCGACGGCGTTTTCCACCCAGCCCGGCATTTCGCCGGCGACCGGGCAGCCGGGTGCCGTCAGCGTCATCAGGATCTTCACCATGCGGTCGTCCTCGATGTCGATCTTGTAGATCAGACCGAGTTCGAAGATGTCGGCGGGGATTTCCGGATCATAGACCGTTTTCAGCGCTCCGATCACGTCGTCGCTCAATCGCGCCAACTCATCGGCCGGAATAGCGGATTGGATCAGTCCTTCGCGGGCGTCCCACTTCAATTCCGTTTCATCGGCGGCCATGGCAATAGTCCTCAAGCAAAGAAATTTCGCGCGTAGTCGAGCGCATCGGCCAGCGCATCCACTTCGGCACGGGTATTATACATGCCGAACGATGCCCTGCATGTGGAGGTGACGCCGAAGCGCTTCAAGAGCGGCATGGCGCAATGGGTGCCGGCGCGGACCGCCACGCCCTTGCGGTCGATCACCATCGAGACGTCATGGGCATGGATGCCCGCAAGCTCGAAAGAGAAGATGCCGCCCTTGCCGGGCGCATTGCCGATGATCCGCAGCGAGTTGATGGCCCGCAGGCGTTCGGCAGCGTAGGCGGCCAGATCCGCCTCGTGGCGGGCAATCGCGGCGCGGCCGATCTTGTCCATATAGTCCAGCGCGTAACCGAGCCCGATCGCCTGGACGATCGGCGGCGTACCCGCCTCGAAACGATGCGGCGGATCGTTGTAAGTAACGATATCCTCGGTGACGTCGACGATCATCTCGCCGCCGCCCTGGAACGGCCGCATCTCCCTTAGCCGATCCGATTTGCCGTAAAGCACACCGATGCCGGACGGGCCATAAAGCTTGTGGCCGGTCATCACGTACCAGTCGCAATCGATGTCGCGGACATCGACCGGCATGTGCACGGCGCCCTGGCTGCCGTCGATCAGGACCGGAATGCCGCGCTCGTGGGCGATGCGGCAGACTTCCTTGACCGGAACCACGGTGCCGAGCGCGTTCGACATATGGGTGATGGCGACGAGCTTGGTCTTTTCGGTGAGAGACGTTTCGAAATCCTCGATATGGAAGGCACCCTCGTCGTCGACCGGCACCCAGACGAGCTTGGCGCCCTGCCGCTCGCGGATGAAATGCCAAGGCACGATGTTGGAATGGTGCTCCATGATCGTCACGACGATCTCGTCGTCGGCACCGATATTCGGCATGCCCCAGCCGTAGGCGACCGTGTTGATCGCCTCGGTCGAGTTCTTGGTGAAGACGATCTCGTCCACCGAACCGGCATTCAGGAACCGGCGCACCTTTTCGCGCGACGCCTCATAGGCTTCGGTCGCGGCATTCGAGAGGAAATGCAGGCCGCGATGGACGTTCGCATATTCGCTCGAATAGGCGTGGCTGATCGCGTCGATCACCACCTGCGGCTTCTGGGCCGAGGCGCCGTTGTCGAGATAGACCAGCGGCTTGCCGTGCACCATCGTCGACAGGATCGGAAAATCCCGGCGGATCGCTTCCACATCGTAGGTCGTCGAGGGTGCACTCTGGTCCATGTCAGGCCCCTTCTCAGGCGTGTTTTTCAAGCCAGGCCGAGATGACGCCTTCCAGCGCCTCGACCAGCTTTTCTTCCTCGAGTTCCTCGACGATCTCGGCAACGAAGGCGTTGACCAGCATGGCCCGCGCCTTGTTTTCCGGAACGCCGCGCGCCATCAGGTAAAAGAGATGGCTGCTCTCGATATCGGCAACCGTCGCGCCATGGCCGCAGACCACGTCGTCGGCGAAGATTTCGAGCTCGGGCTTGGCCGAGAACCCGCCATCGTCGGTCAACAGAAGCGTGTTGCAGGACATCTTGGCGTCTGTCTTCTGTGCGTCCGGAGCGACCCGGATCATGCCCTGGAAGACGCCGTTGGCGCGGTCGAACACGACGTTGCGGATGATTTCCGTCGAGTTGGTGTTCGGCACGTTGTGGCCGAGAACCAGCGTGACGTCGGTGTGGCTTTCCGCGCCGAGCAGGTTGACGCCGCGCAGCGTCAGTTCGGCACCCTCGCCGGCCACGTCGATGCGCAGTTCCTGGCGCACCAGCTTGCCGCCGGCATTGRTGACGAACAGGCGCAGCTTGGCATCAGTGCCGAGCTTTACGCGGATCTGGCCGAGATGGGTGTCCTCTGCAGCCTGCTGCTGCAGGATGATCCAGGTGATGTCAGCGCCGTCCTCCAGCGCGATGTCACTGATCGAGGACACCAGCGCTGAACCTTCAGCCACCGACCGGTGACGCTCGATGATCGTCGCCTTGGAAGCGGCGCCGAAGGAGACCGGGAAGCGCGTATGAACTTGGCCGGCGCCGTGCAGCGCCTGCAGTTCGATCGGCGCATCCAGTTCCGTATTGGCCGGAACGGTGACCGCGTAACCATCACGCACGAAGCTGCCGTTGATGCGGCCGATCGCGTCGTCCCTGTCTAGCGCCGTCAGACCGGCAGCGGCCGAACCGTCGGCGAGACTGTCCTTGAAAAGCGTGATCTCGACGCCGTCAACGGCGGCCTTCGCATCCGCATCACCCTGCAGGATCGAAAGCACCTTCGAGCCCTCGACCAGCGGCGCGATCGGATCAATGGCGGAAACCAGCGTCATTTCGGGGACGCTACGCAGCAGGTTCTTGAGGTCGGTATAATGCCAGGCCTCGATGCGGCGGGTCGGCAGGCCGGACTTCTTGAGATCGTCCAGAAGCCTGTCGCGCGTGCCGATCACGGCGCCATTGCCCGGCAGTTCGCCGATCTGCGTGCCGAAGGCTTCGACCAACGCGGTTTCTGCAGCCGTGAGGCGGCTTGTCGTCTGCATGTTCATGACAACATCCTTCCCTTCGGGCCGCTTAAGCCGCTTCTCCGATGATATCGGCATAGCCATTCTCTTCCAGCTCAAGCGCAAGCGCCTTGTCGCCGGAGCGGATAATCTGGCCCTTGTAGAGCACGTGGACCGTGTCCGGCACGATGTAGTCGAGCAGGCGCTGGTAATGGGTGATGACGATCGTGGCACGGTCCGGCGACTTCAGAGCGTTGACGCCATCGGCAACGATCTTCAGCGCGTCGATGTCGAGGCCGCTATCGGTTTCATCGAGGATACAAAGTTTTGGCTCGAGCAGCGCCATCTGCAGGATTTCGGCGCGCTTCTTTTCGCCGCCGGAAAAACCGACGTTGAGCGGACGGCGCAGCATGGCCTGGTCGATCTTCAGCTTTTCGGCAGCTTCCTTGACGCGGCGGATGAAGTCCGGCGTCGTCAGTTCCGCTTCGCCGCGCGCCTTGCGCTGCTCGTTCATCGCAACCTTCAGGAACTGCATGGTGGCGACGCCCGGGATTTCGAGCGGATACTGGAAGGCGAGGAAGATGCCCTTGGACGCACGCTCGGCCGGGTCGAGTTCCAGGATGCTCTCGCCGTTATAGAGGATATCGCCCTCGGTGACTTCGTAATCCTGGCGGCCTGCGAGGATATAGGACAGTGTCGACTTGCCGGAGCCGTTCGGGCCCATGACGGCAGCAACTTCACCGGCTTTCACGGTGAGGTTCAGGCCGCGGATGATCTCGGTGCCGTCTTCGGCGATACGGGCGTGCAGGTTCTTGATCTCAAGCATGTTTCTTATCCTTCCGGATTTATTCGGTGACGCGTCAGTGCGCGATATTCGGACAGCGGGCCATCAGCCCACGGAGCCTTCGAGCGAGATGCCGATCAGCTTCTGGGCCTCGACGGCGAATTCCATCGGCAACTGCTGGATGACGTCCTTGACGAAGCCGTTGACGATCAGGGCGATGGCTTCCTCTTCGGGAATRCCGCGCTGCATGACGTAGAACTTCTGGTCCTCGGAAATCTTCGAGGTCGTCGCTTCGTGCTCGATTTGTGCCGATGCGTTCTTCACGTCGATATAGGGCACGGTGTGGGCACCGCACTGGTCGCCGATCAGGAGCGAGTCGCAATTGGTGAAGTTGCGTGCATTTGAAGCCCGGCGGTTGATCGATACCTGGCCGCGATAGGTGTTGTTCGAATTGCCGGCGGAAATGCCCTTGGAGATGATGCGGCTCGACGTGTTCTTGCCGAGATGGATCATCTTGGTGCCGCTGTCGATCTGCTGATAACCGTTGGAAACGGCGATCGAATAGAACTCGCCGCGGCTATCGTCGCCACGAAGAATGCAGCTCGGATATTTCCAGGTGATCGCCGAACCGGTCTCGACCTGCGTCCACGAGATCTTCGAGCGGGCGCCGCGGCAATCGCCGCGCTTGGTGACGAAGTTGTAGATGCCGCCCTTGCCCTGGGCGTCGCCCGGGTACCAGTTCTGCACCGTCGAATACTTGATCTCCGCGTCGTCGAGAGCGATGAGCTCGACCACGGCGGCGTGAAGCTGGTTCTCGTCGCGCTGCGGCGCCGTGCACCCTTCGAGGTAGGAAACGTAAGCGCCTTCCTCGGCGATGATCAGCGTGCGCTCGAACTGGCCGGTGTTCTTTTCATTGATGCGGAAATAGGTGGACAGCTCCATCGGGCACCGCACGCCCTTCGGCACGAAGACGAAGGAACCGTCGGTGAACACGGCGGCGTTCAGGGTCGCATAGAAATTGTCCGAGGTCGGAACGACCGAGCCCAGATATTTCTTGATCAGCTCAGGATGTTCGCGGATCGCCTCGGAGATCGACATGAAGATCACGCCGGCCTTCTGCAGTTCCTTCTTGAAGGTCGTCACGACCGAAACCGAGTCGAAGACGGCGTCGACGGCGACCCGCGGCGTCTCGACGCCAGCCAGAATCTCCTGTTCGCGCAGCGGAATGCCGAGCTTCTCGTAGACCCTCAACAGTTCCGGGTCGACGTCTTCGAGCGACTTCGGGCCGGCGCTGCTTTTCGGAGCTGCGTAATAATAGAGATCGTTGAAGTCGATCTTCGGATATTCGACGCGCGCCCAGGTGGGCTCTTCCATGGTCAGCCAGCGACGATAGGCGTCAAGACGCCATTCCAGCATCCATTCCGGCTCCTGCTTCTTGGCGGAGATGAAACGGATGATATCTTCCGAAAGACCCTTTGGCGCCTTGTCCACTTCGATGACGGTTTCAAAACCGTATTTGTACTGGTCCACATCGATTAGGCGAACCTGATCGATTGTTTCCTGCACGGCAGCCATGTTCATACTCCAAATCTTGCCGGTTCAAATTCCGGCAATTCTTGTCATCAATCCGGGGGGACAGTTGCCTCCCTTATGTAGGCGCCAGAAGGCGGTTTTCACACCTTTTGGCAAGCGGAAATTTGCGCATGCGCAATTTTGGAAGCGGTCACGCCGCCTCGCCCGCCGGTTTTCGCCGGCCGGCAATCTTGGCGAAGGCGGCCAGCGCCCGCGCGATATCATCTTCCGTCGTGTCGACGCCGAGTGAAATCCGCAAAGCACCGAGCTTCGGGTCATGCCCCATCGCCGTCAGAACATGGCTTTCGCCGACCTTTCCCGCCGAACAGGCGGAGCCGGCGGACAGCGCGATACCTTCGAGATCGAAAGCGATCTGCCCGGTTTCCGATTTCAGCCCCGGCAAAGTGAAAAAGCAGGTATTCGCCACACGCAGAACTCCCTCGCCATGGATGATCGCATCCGGGGCAGTCTGGCGCATTCCCGCTTCCAGCCGGTTGCGCAACTCTTCGATCCCGGCATTGCGGTCATGAAGGTTTTCACGCACGGCCTGGGCCGCCGCACCGAACCCGACGACGGCATGGAAATTTTCCGTGCCGGACCGATGGCCCTTTTCCTGGCCGCCGCCGCGGATCAGCGGTTTCGGCATCAGCACTTCGCCGCGCGAAACGAGTGCGCCGACGCCCTTCGGACCGCCGATCTTGTGCGACGACAGGATCAGGAAATCCGCATCCAGTGCATTGATGTCCACTGGAATACGGCCGACCGCCTGCACGGCGTCCACCACCATCAGGCCGCCATGGGCATGGGCGATCGCCGCAACGTCTGCCACGGGCTGAACAATGCCGGTCTCGTTATTGACCAGCATGACAGCGACCATCGGCATGCCGACGCTCCGGTCGTGTTCGGCCAGCAGTGCCTCAAGTGCGGAAAGATCGACGATACCCGCCGGCGTCACCGGCACTTCGGTCACCTGGGCCGGATCGAAACGACCGCCTTCGCGGATCGCCGGATGCTCGATCGCTGAAACATAGACACGGCTCATCGCCAAAGGCGCCCGGCCCATCCGGAAATCCGGGGTCAGGACGTGATTGGCGGCTTCCGTCGCGCCGCTGACGAAGGTCACATGCGCCGGCTCTGCACCGACCAGCGCCGCCACCTGCCGGCGCGCCTTGTCGATTGCGGCGCGTGCCGCCCTGCCCTCGCCGTGAACCGACGAGGCGTTTCCCGGCAATTGCAACGCATCCAGCATGGCGGCGCGGGCCGGCGCGCTCAAGGGCGCGGTCGCGTTCCAGTCCAGATATGTGCGGTTCAGCGCCATTGCCTGATCGGCTTCCGTTTCTAGATAGATGTTGAATTACATATGGGCGGACGGGGAACCCGCATTTTCCTTGAAATTTCCGTCGGCCTTGCCGTAAGAGACATCGCATCGGGCGCGCATCCAGCATGCAGCCCAAAGTTTCGAATGGTTCTAAACTGAGTTTAGAAAAGCTGAGCGTCTTCGTCAAGTCAAACTCGACGTGATACTCGTTTGGAGCCTGAACATATTGACCGGAGTACCGATGCCCGAAGTCATTTTCAACGGCCCAGCCGGCCGCCTTGAAGGTCGTTACCAGCCATCCAAGGAAAAGAGCGCCCCGATCGCCATCGTCCTGCACCCGCACCCGCAGTTTGGCGGCACGATGAACAACCAGATCGTCTACCAGCTCTTCTACATGTTCCAGAAGCGCGGTTTTACGACACTCCGGTTCAATTTCCGCAGCATCGGTCGCAGCCAGGGCGAATTCGACCACGGCGCCGGAGAGCTTTCGGATGCCGCCTCGGCGCTCGACTGGGTGCAGAGCCTGCATCCCGATTCGAAGAGCTGTTGGGTCGCGGGTTATTCCTTCGGCGCCTGGATCGGTATGCAGCTCCTGATGCGCCGTCCTGAGATCGAGGGTTTCATGTCGATCGCGCCGCAGCCGAACATCTACGACTTCTCGTTCCTTGCGCCCTGCCCGTCGTCCGGCCTGATCATCAACGGCGACAGCGACAAGGTGGCCCCCGAAAAGGACGTCAACGGGCTCGTGGAAAAGTTGAAGACGCAGAAGGGCATTCTGATCACCCATCGGATAGTCGAGGGCGCCAATCACTTCTTCAACGGCCAGGTGGACACGCTGATGGGCGAATGCGAGGATTATCTCGACCGCCGCCTCAACGGCGAATTGGTGCCTGAACCGGCAGCCAAGCGCATTCGCTGATCGCTTTCAAAAACTGTTGGCGAAAACGGCTGCTTCGGCGGCCGTTTTCATTTGACGGCTTTGATGGATTTCGGCTGCGGAGAGCCGATATGCCGCGCCTGCCTGACGCGGTTGCGGCCGGAGCGCTTGGCCTCGTAGAGAGCAGCATCGGCGTCTCGCATGGCTCCCGCAAGATCGCCTCCCGGCGCAAGTTCCGCCACGCCGAAACTTGCAGTCACGGCAAAGGAGGACGGGAGCGCGCTGACCGTTATTCCCATCGTTCCGCCCCGGAGCGCCTGCGCAAACAGCGTCGCCATGTCGAGCGTCGTACTGGGGATGAAGATCGCGAACTCCTCGCCGCCGATGCGGCCGACCACGGCATTCTTGGCGGCGCTCGTCTGCAACAGATCGCTGAAGGCCTGGATCACCAGATCACCACCGTGATGGCCGTAGGTGTCGTTGATGCGCTTGAAATGATCGAGATCGCAGATGATCACCGCGTGCCCGGCCTTCGGCGCCAGCGCCATCGCCGCCTTGACGCCATTCTCGAAGCCGCGGCGATTGGCGAGACCGGAAAGCGCGTCCTTCTCCGAATTGCTGCGCTCGTCCGCCATGATCTCCAGGACCAGAACCGACAGCAGCGTCAATCCGACCGCGACCATCAGCACGGCAGTCGAGCTTTGTGAGATCAGCGCGTAATTGGTGCCGATATAATCCTTGGCGGTCGTGCCCGCCCCCGCGATCACGGCAAGGCTCGCCTTTGCGAAAAAATGCAGGCCGGTCGCCAGCAGCAGATAACCAAGCGCCCGGTCGATCGCCAGCCGGCGGGTCGATGAAAAGATGGCCGCCGCGCTCGAAAGGAGCGCCAATGCAAACGGTGTCTGGTAGGAAAAGGCATGTGCAGCCGTTCCGCGGGGCAGGTCGTAGATCAGCAGGTCGAGGCAGATGCCCGTCACCAGGAAACAGCCCGCCCAGACGGGCGCGACCTTCCGGCCGTAGAGAGTGCCGATACCGACCCTGAGCAAGGTCATGCCACCGAGCACCGATGCGAAGGCGCAGATTGCCCAGAATTTCGTGAGATACGCATAGGCGACCAGCAATTCACAGACTGACGAGAGCGAGGCGACGGTAAAAGCGGCGGCAAACCAGAGCGCAGCCGTCCGCGAGCGGCTGCGCGTGGAAACCACAACAAAAACCGCACCGAAACACATGGCGATGATAAAATTCACCGCGAGGAAAAAGGCAG
Organism: Neorhizobium sp. P1_A6; assembly: GCF_056406795.1. Classification (NCBI taxonomy): domain Bacteria; kingdom Pseudomonadati; phylum Pseudomonadota; class Alphaproteobacteria; order Hyphomicrobiales; family Rhizobiaceae; genus Neorhizobium; species Neorhizobium sp. P1_A6. The sequence goes on from NZ_JBFTZM010000003.1 coordinate 113,101, forward strand.
CCCCGTTCATCAGCCCATCAATGCAGGAGACCTGCACACCACCCGGTTATCGCGTCCCGGGCCGGATGTTAAAAGCCCATGGAACAAGAAACCGTTAATGCATAACCTGTCCTTCTTGCACCTGCTATTGCGTCCCGCGGAAATTGCAAGGTTCCTCGTTGGCAGCCGCCCATTTGTCACGCTGATCACACCCAACATCACTTTTGAAGTGATTACCGGCAAAAACAGTGCTAGAGGCGCGGCCACATATCCCAGAACCCACCCTGCCCAGAGTTAGATCATGTCCAGGTTCAAGTCCGATTTCCTCCGCACGCTCGACGAGCGCGGTTTCATCCACCAGGTTTCCGACGAGACCGGGCTCGACGAACTGTTTTCGAAGGAAATCGTCACCGGCTATATCGGCTTCGACCCAACGGCGCCGAGCCTGCACGCCGGCAGCCTGATCCAGATCATGATGCTGCACTGGATGCAGCAGACCGGCCACCGGCCGATCTCGCTGATGGGCGGCGGCACCGGCATGGTCGGCGATCCTTCGTTCAAGGACGAAGCGCGCCAACTGATGACCGTCGACACGATCGAAGGCAACATCGCCTCGATAAAGCGCGTCTTCGCGAACTACCTCGCTTATGGCGAAGGTCCGAAGGACGCACTGATGATCAACAATGCCGACTGGCTGCGCAGCCTCAACTATCTCGAATTCCTGCGCGACGTCGGCCGGCACTTCTCGGTCAACCGGATGCTGTCGTTCGAGAGCGTCAAGACGCGCCTCGATCGTGAGCAGTCGCTATCCTTCCTGGAATTCAACTACATGATCCTCCAGGCCTATGACTTTGTGGAACTCGCCAAGCGGACCGGCTGCCGGCTGCAGATGGGCGGCTCGGATCAGTGGGGGAATATCGTCAACGGTATCGACCTCGGTCACCGTATGGGGACGCAGCAGCTTTTTGCGCTGACTTCGCCGCTCCTGACCACGTCCTCCGGTGCCAAGATGGGCAAATCGGCGACGGGCGCCATCTGGCTCAACCCGGACATGCTGTCGGCCTATGATTTCTGGCAATACTGGCGCAATACCGAGGATGCGGACGTTCCGCGCTTCCTGAAGCTCTATACGACGCTGCCGATGGACGAGATTGCGAAGCTCTCAGCCCTCGGCGGCTCGGAGATCAACGAGGTCAAGAAGATCCTCGCAACCGAGATCACGGCCATCCTGCACGGTCGCACAGCTGCGGAAGAAGCAGCGGAGACCGCCCGCAAGACGTTCGAGGAAGGTGCGCTTTCAGAAAACCTGCCGTCGGTCGAGGTTCCCACTGCCGATCTCGAAGCCGGGATCGGCCTCCTGTCGCTGATCGTGCGCGCCGGCCTTGCCGGCTCGAACGGCGAAGCACGCCGTCACGTTCAGGGCGGCGCCGTGCGCATCAACGACCAGGCCGTCAGCGACGAACGCATGACCATCGGCACGGGCGAGATCACCGGCGAAGGTGTGATCAAGCTTTCGCTCGGCAAGAAGAAGCATATCCTGGTGCGTCCGGCCTGAGCCGCGCGTCTCGATAACAAGTTGAAACGGGCCGCGACGAGCGGCTCTTATACGCGGCTCTTTTTATTGGAACTCGAAAATCTGCCGGAAGATGCCGGGCGCGATCAGCGACAGCGGGTTCACGGTCAGCCTCGGCTTTTCGAACGGACCTTCGAGCTTGAAGGTGATGCCGAGCAGGCCGCGATCGCGACCGTTGCCGAGAATGGCACCGATCAGCGGCAGCTCGCCGAACAGGCGGTTCAGGCCGTAGGCCGGCATGAACGTCCCGGTCATCTCCATATTGCCCTTGGCATCGCGCACCAGGCCCTGGAAGGTCGCACCGATCTGTTCGCCGCGCACGACGCCGTTTTCTATGGCAAACGAGCCGTTCCGATAAAGCAGGCTTGCAAAGCCGCGCTGGAATTTGGCCGAATTGACATCGATGTTCTTTTTCGTGGCCGTGTTCAGGCTGCGGCCCTCCTGGTCCGGAGTCGCAACGAGAGACTGGAGTTTGGCCTCGTTGACCAGCGCGAAATTGCGCAGATCGATGGCACCGGTCCACGCATCGCCCTGCGCCTTCAAGCGCAGGTTCAGGAGGCCGCCGCGCATGTTGTCGTAGAGGTTCATGAAGCGGATGATCGCGCCGGCATCGCCGCTGGTGATGGAAATCGTGTCGCCCGCATTCATCTCGCTGACGACCGCCTGTCCGCTTTCCGTCGAGCCGGAAAAATCCGCCGCCGAAATATTGCCGCTACGGCTTGAAAACAGGAACGACACATTCGAGAGCGTCTGGTCATTGAACCCGATCATGCGGTCGAGCTTACCCCGCACGGTGGCGTTGCTCGTATCGTCGCCCGCACGTTTGGCGCCGCTGCCGCTCTTTCCGCCTGCCCGGATCTTGGTGACGACGGGCCGCATATCGACGACGGAGCCGCTGATCGAGACGTCGAAATTGCCCTTGGTGCGTTTGACGCTCACCGCATAATTGTCGGACGGCGAGAGCTGCATATGCGAGAAGTCCGCCGACGTCAGGCTGCCGCCATTGAGCGCGAAGCTCCCGCGCGCGCCAAACCCGTCGCCGGAGAGTTCGAAATTGCGGATATCGGAACGTTCTCCGGTGTCAGACAACTCGAATTGCGCCTTGGCCGGAATGCCGCCGCCCTTGGTCCAGCCGAGCCACGGGATGGAAAGCGTTGCTCGGCTGAGATCGAGCGAGACGGATTGGCGAGTTTCGTCGATCCGCGTCAACTGAGCCGTCACCGGCCCGTCGATCACGTCGGAGAGACCCGGCGCGAGTTTTTCCCGCTGATCGTTGTTGAGGACGGTCTTGACGATCCGCTCGCGCTTGACCGACGACGCCGGACCGACTGGTTCGACCAGTGTGATATCGGCCGGCACATCATCGATCGTCCCCTTGGCGACAAGCCGTGCCGCCAGGTTGTCGATGTCGAGCGTGCCATCCAGGCCGCCGATCTTGCGGCCGGAAAACTGCGGGCCGAGATCGATGTCGTCCAGATCGATATGGGCACTCCAGGTCGGTTTCGGCGGATTGTGCGCCAGGATCAGCCCCATATGGGCCTTGAGGTCGACGCGCGCGTGACCGGAAAAATCCTCCGGCTTGAACTCAGTCCCCTTCAACGCATTGATCGGCCGGAAATTCGCAAGCTCCGTCATCGCATCGGCCGGCCCCGCAATCTTAAGCGAAAGGTCCGCCATCAGCGGTTTTACATAGGTCGAGGGGATCGAGAACCGGCCGCCTTCAACGGCGACGAACCGACCGGATGGAAAGAAGGAAGATGCGCGTGCAATATCGACCTGCATCACCTCGCCCTTCAAGTCGAAACGGCCATCGATGTCGCGTAGCGGAGGCACGTCGCCCGGCAGGTTGATCCGGGTATTGGCGAGATCAAAACCGATCTGCAGCTCGTTCTTGTCGAGCTCCATCGGAATGCCCGGCCCCTTCATCCGGCCGGCCGGAATGAAGACGGCGATCGAGCCATTGGTGATGGTGCCGCCGAACATGTTGTCCATGACCCAATCGCGCGGCTTGCGGGCCATCCAGAACGGCCAGAGCTGCTTGACGCCGGTCACTTCCATATGCGGCAGCTGCGCCCCGAAACTGATCTCGGGAGACTGGTTGCCGAACCGCACTTTGAGAGATCCGGCCATGCGGCCGAGAGGGCTGGAAACCGCCATCTCATCGAACTGAAGCGCGCGATCTGCCGACAGGTATCGCCCATTCGCCTTGAGATCGAAGCGGGCGGGCTGCTCGCTTGCCGAGGCGCCGACGGCTGTTGCGCCGCTGATCAGAACATCGAGGCCGAACCCTGGACGCTTGTCGTCCGGATTGAGCCGGCTGAGATCGATCACCGCGCCAGTGAACGGCAGGATTGTCGGCCCGAAACGGACCTCGGATTTCAGCAGCTCGATCGAGTTCTTCGCGAAATCATAGGCCACGTTGATATTGGCACCGCTCAAAGTCTGCTGGATGCCATCGAAGTAAAAATGGYCGGGAGACTGGCGAAGCGTCGCGGTGATGGCCGGCTTTGCAGCCTCGCGTGAGCGAACCGCCGAAAGATCAAGATCAAGGGAGCCTTCGATCCCCTCGCGCGGCTGACCATCCTCGGTTCGCTGCAGCATGAAAGACGTCACCTCGAGGCCCGTCAGTTTGGCCGAGAGCGACGAACTAACCCCTTCGATGGTCTTCGACGCTGCGATGAGGACGGCTTTGCGGCCGTTGAGGCTGATCGCGCCGTTGATCACCACCTCGCCTTCGGCGCTGCGCGTCAGTTCGAGATCGTCGACGACCAGCATGATCGGCTTGCGTCCGGGCGCTGCCGGCAAGAGGATCTCTATTCCGGCGATGCTGACGGAGCCGGTCCCGGTTCGCTCGATGAGTGCCTTGGCTTCGTCGAGACGCTGGAAAATCTCCTCCAGCAGAGCCGGCATGGCATCGACGCGGACTTCCGAGATCGGCAACGGATCGCCGGAGGGCAATTGCGCCGTGTCGAGACGGATATGTTCCGCCTCCATATGCTTGATCGACACGCGGCCGCCGAGAAGCGCCAGCGGATCGACGGCCATGCGCATGGCGCCGGCACGGCTCAGATGTTCGCCGGTCGCCCGTTCGACGATATCGACGTCACGCGCTTCCAGCGCAAGGCGTAACCTCGAATCGAAACGGATGGCGGTCGAGCCGACGGAAGCGACGTAACGTGGACCGATGGCATTGTTGATGGCGCTCTGGGCACGCGACGAAAGCGTGCTGTCGACCATGCCGCCCTCGATCGCGAAAACGGCGCTGCCGATCGCAATAAACACCAGCAGGAGGAAAAACAGTACCGTCTTGCCGACTCGTTTGCCTCGCCGGCTCGGCGGCGGGCAGTGCACGATAATCGGATCCTCGACCTGTGCGGAGGGTAATTCATGCAGCGGAATGATTTCTTTCCGACTGAAACTGACCCTTTCTCCGCGAATTTCCGATACCAAGTTGAGGACTCATCTTTCTGCATTCGTCGTCGGGCCGGGCGCGACCGCTCTGGACGTCGCTCGGGCGACTATATACCGATTGTGGCGAATATCATCCACGATACCGGCGAAAGAAAGGAAATCCATGGCCGATTTGACTATTGGCGACATCGCACCGGACTTCGACCTTCCGCGCGACGGCGGCGGCTCCGTTTCCCTCAAGGCGTTCGCGGGCAAACCGGTCGTCCTCTATTTCTATCCCAAAGACGACACCGAAGCTTGCACCAAGGAGGCGATCTCGTTCACGGGCCTCTTGCCGGAATTCGAAAAGGCGGGCGCGCCAGTCATCGGCGTGTCGCCCGACAGCGTCAAGAAGCATGACAAGTTCGCCAAGAAGCATGACCTTTCGATTATCCTCGCGGCTGACGAAGACACTGCCCTTGCCAATCTTTACGGCGTCTGGAAGGAGAAGAGCATGTATGGCCGGACCTATATGGGCGTGGAACGCACGACCTTCCTGATCGGCGCGGACGGGCGCATCGCCCGGATCTGGTCGAAGGTGAAGGTAAAAGGCCATGCCGAAGAGGTGCTTGAAAGCCTCAAGGCGCTATAGGCAGGAGACAGATCGATGTCGGGCGAGTTCTCGATCACGTCGCTGAGGGGCGGCGCAACGGCGGCAATCCTGTCGGGCGACCTCGATATCAAGACGCGGCTGGCGCAGGAGACCGCCAGCCGGTGGTTCGAGCGGCGGCTGTCGCTCCGCTCTCCACTCGACCCACCCCTCCCCGAACGTCCCGGCCGGCCGGCAAAGCCGGAGCTGGTGCCGCCGAAGGCGGTCGGCAAACGCTCATTGCATACCGTCAACGGCCGGATCGCAACGCTGCATGCGATCGCCCATATCGAGCTCAATGCCGTCGACCTGGCACTCGACATCGTCGCCCGGTTTGCGACGGAGCCAGTACCGAATTCCTTCTTCGACGGCTGGATGCAGGTGGCTTTCGAAGAGGCTAAACACTTTCGCATGGTGCGGGCCCGGCTGAACCAGATGGGTGCCGACTATGGCGACATGCCGGCCCATGACGGGCTGTGGCAGGCGGCCCATTCCACACGCAACGACCTCACCGCCCGTCTTGCCGTCGTACCGCTCATTCTCGAGGCGCGCGGTCTCGACGTGACACCATCCCTGCAGGCGAAGATGCGCGAGACTGGCGATCTCGAAAGCGCGGCCATCCTCGACGTCATCTACAACGATGAAAAGGGTCATGTGGCGATCGGCGCAAAATGGTTCCGTTTTCTCTGCGCCCGCGAGCGCAAGGATCCGGCAGCGACGTTCCAGCAGCTGGTGCGCGCCAATTTCCGCGGATCGCTGAAAGCGCCGTTCAACGATATCGCCCGGGCCGAGGCGGGCCTGACGCCGTCATTCTACAGGTCGCTAACCTCCACCAGCTACGCCTGAACGCCTCGATTAAAGCGTTCGTTAACCATATCCATGTGTAATCCCGACAATGGGAACAGCGGCCGAACGAGTCGCATCTCCGGGAGATCCGCGTGGCGAAGGGAACCGAAAGCCGGGTGTTTGGGAAACGGGCGCCTCAGCACGTTCTCATTTTCGCCAGCGGTGAGAAGATCCGCCACATGACCATCCGGCCCTGGATGGCCGCGTTGACCTTCTGTTTTCTCGGCGTTTTCGCAATCGGCTATCTTGGCGCCACCTCCTATCTGGTGATCCGTGACGACCTGATCGGCGCGACCATGGCGCGCCAGGCCCGCATGCAATACGATTACGAAGACCGGATCGCGGCGCTGCGCGCCCAGCTCGACCGGATCACCTCGCGTCAGCTCCTCGACCAGCAGGTGGTCGAGCAGAAGGTCGAGAAGCTGCTGGAACAGCAGAACGCCCTGTTTTCGCGCCACGGCAAGCTGGGTTCTCTTTTGAACCGCGCCGAGGAATCCGGCCTGACGACACCCGAAACACCGACGCCGCCCATGCTCCAGCCACCGGCCCAGGAACGCCAGGCTTCGCTTTCCGGCGGCAGCGGCGGCGTCCAGGCAATTGAGAAGCTGCTCTCCGGCAAGACTTCCGCCACCCCGCTCCAGGCGCCAACCGCGCTCGGTTATGCGCCTCTGCGCGAAAACATCGCCGACCGCGCCGACCGGGTTTTCTCCAAGGTGACGCTGTCGCTGAAGAACATCGAGAAGGAGCAGCTTGCCAAGATCGCTGATCTGACCACCGGCGCTTCGGAAACCGCAGACGCTATCGCCGCGATCCTGAAGCGGACCGGCGTCGAGGTGGCATCCGCAGACAGTGGCACTGAAGATGCCACGGACGGCGTTGGGGGGCCCTATGTCGCACCGCAGACCAATATCGGCGCCTTCGATGCCTCGCTCGACGAGCTCGATGCGGCGCTCAGCCGGCTGGAAAGCGTGCGCGAGACGGCGCGCGACCTGCCCTTCGGCAATCCCGCCCCCGGCCGGCCGGTCACCAGCCGCTACGGCAACCGCATAGATCCTTTCCTCGGCCGGATGGCGCTGCATGCCGGTATCGATTTCCAGGCCTCTACCGGCGACGACGTAAAAAGCACCGGCTCCGGCAAGGTAATCTCGGCGGGCGCTGCCAGCGGTTACGGCAACATGGTCGAGATCGACCATGGCCAGGGCATCACCACCCGCTACGGTCACATGTCGAAAATCCTGGTGAAGGAAGGCGACGAGGTTGCCGCCGGAGAGGTGATCGGCAGGGCAGGCTCGACCGGCCGTTCCACCGGCCCGCACGTCCACTACGAGGTCCGCCGAGACGGCAATCCGATCGATCCCGTGCACTTCCTCAATGCCGGCATGAAGCTCACCACCTACCTCAATTGAGGTAAGCTGCCCGCCAAAAGGCAATTCTTCGCCCGCAGAACGATAGCCGGCTTGGTCAACGGCGATCTTCATTCACCAATCCGGCGGCCAATCGCCTTGCTTTCCTTGACTTTTGGACATTTTGGTCCTATGTCGCGGCCAGTTGTCGGCCAGCATGCGTCGACTCCCATAGTGTTCGCATAGAACCGGAACGGAAACAGAATTCCCTTTGACCACATTTGCTGATCTTGGCCTGAGCCAGAAAGTCCTCTCCGCTGTCACCGACGCGGGTTATACGATCCCCACGCCGATCCAGGCAGGGGCAATCCCGCATGCTCTGCAGCGCCGCGATATCTGCGGCATCGCACAGACCGGCACGGGCAAGACGGCCTCCTTCGTTCTCCCGATGCTGACGCTTCTGGAAAAGGGCCGAGCTCGCGCTCGCATGCCGCGGACGCTGATCCTCGAGCCGACCCGCGAACTCGCCGCCCAGGTCGCCGAAAATTTTGAGAAATACGGCAAGAACCACAAGCTCAACGTCGCGTTGCTGATCGGCGGCGTGTCCTTCGACGACCAGGACCGTAAGCTGGAACGGGGCGCCGACGTGCTGATCTGCACCCCCGGCCGCCTGCTCGATCACTGCGAGCGCGGCAAGCTGCTGATGACCGGTGTCGAAATTCTCGTCATCGACGAGGCCGACCGCATGCTCGACATGGGTTTCATTCCGGATATCGAGCGGATCGCCAAGATGATCCCGTTCACCCGGCAGACGCTGTTCTTCTCGGCCACCATGCCGCCGGAAATTCAGAAGCTTGCGGACCGCTTCCTGCAGAACCCGGAACGGATCGAAGTCGCAAAGCCTTCCACCACCGCCAAGACCGTGACGCAGCGCCTCGTCGCCTCGCACAACAAGGATTACGAGAAGCGCGCCGTGCTGCGCGAACTCATCAAGGCGCAGGACGATCTCAAGAACGCAATCATCTTCTGCAATCGCAAGGTCGATGTCGCCGATCTTTTCCGTTCGCTCGAGCGGCACGGCTTCTCGGTCGGCGCGCTGCATGGCGACATGGACCAGCGCTCGCGCACGACGATGCTGCAGAATTTCCGCGACGGCAATATCCAGCTGCTGGTCGCCTCCGACGTTGCCGCACGCGGCCTCGACCTGCCCGACGTCGGCCATGTCTTCAACTTCGATGTGCCGATCCATGCGGAAGACTATGTCCACCGCATCGGCCGCACCGGACGCGCCGGCCGCTCGGGCCGCGCGTTTACCCTCGTTACCCGCTCCGACACCAAATATCTCGCTGCCATCGAGAATCTCATCAATGAGAAGATCGAATGGCTGAACGGCGACATTTCGGCACTTCCCGCGCCGATGGAAAGCCATGAGAGCGAACGCGGTGGCCGCAAGGGTCGCGATCGTGATAAGGACCGCGGCCGCGGCAGACGAAGCGATTCGGGACGTGCTGATTCCGTGCGCGGCGATTCGAGTCACAAGGCTGACACGAAGAGCCAGGATAATCAGATTGAAGCAGTCGAAGAGGCATTTGTGGAAGCTAGGGTGGAAAACGTGAAACCGGAACGCAAGGCAGACAGGAAGCCGCAGAACAATGGCGGCAACCGCAATTCGCGGCCGACACCTGCACCGGCACCCGCAAACGACGACAATCGCGAGCGTCGCCAGCGTTACCACCGCGATCACGACGATGGCCCAACCCCGGTCGGCTTCGGCGACGATATTCCGGCTTTCATGCTGATCGTTGCAAACGGCGGCAAGGCTTAAGACTTCCGTGCCGAGACCCGGCATTGATTTCCCGGGCGTCGGCACTGGGCTCGTGATTCTGCGCGACGACGGCAAGGTTCTGCTTTGCCGTCGTCTGAAGGCGCCGGAAGCGGGCTTCTGGAACATTGTCGGCGGCAAGGTCGATCCGATGGAGCCTTCCTCGCAAGCCGCCCGCCGCGAAGCGGAAGAAGAAACCGGCCTGAAAATCGGCAGGGTCGAGCTTCTTTGCACGGCCGAAGAGATCATCGAAGCCGATCGGCAGCACTGGGTTTCGCTGATCTATATCACCCGCGACTTTACGGGCGAGCCTTCGCTCACGGAGCCAGATAAATTGTCGGACATCGGCTGGTTCGATCCTCATAACCCGCCTCAGCCGCTTTCGGCCTTTTCTGCCAGGGCCTTTTCATATCTCCCAAAATAAGTGCAAACGAAAACCGCTCCGGAGAACCGAAGCGGTCGACTTGATGAAATCATTTTGACAGAATTTCCGGATGCAAGCTTACCGAGAGATTCGGCGGCCGACGTCCCTCAATATGAGGTGGACGGTATGTGCTTCGGACCCTGTCGAGCAAGATGCGAAATCTAGCACTCGGAATCGAAGTTCAGGATTTGGAGTTCGCTCGCACGGCGGCCTCGAAAGCCAGCCGCACCCATTTGCGCATCTCGTCGGGATCGTCGAAGGCTTCTTCAGGCACCGACCAATAAGGCATCAGCACGGTTTTCCCCTTCTTTCCCTCATAAAACCATTGCTTGGCACCGGCGGCTTCGAATTCCGGTGCACTCACCGCATCGGCCTTCAGCATGATCTCGCCGCGCAGGTCGATCGCAACGATCAAACCATCGTGATAGATGCCCTTGCCGCCGAACATGCGGCGGATCGAGACCGGGCCGAGCCCCTCGAACATTTCCTCGATGTCGGGATTGTCCATTCGCTTACCTTTTCAAAATCCCGCCGGCGGCTGTTACCGCTTCGGGCGTATCGACGTCCAGATGCGCGGCAGGGCCGATATCCACATCGACCACCGAAAGTCCTGAATTCTCGATGATCGCACGAGCGCCGACATCGCCTTCCAGCCGCAATACGGCATCATAGGCTACTCGCGGCAGAATGATCGGGTTGCCACGTTTTCCGTCCGACACTGAACGGACCACGACACCGCCGCCGGCTTCCCGGAAGGCGGCGATCAGCATGTTTAGATGCTCCGTCGTGACGCCCGGCATGTCGGCCAGCATGACCAGAATGCCGTCTTTCTGGGCCAGTTCCGGACTTGAGAAACCGGCAACCAGCGAGCTTGCCATACCGGAGGCATAGTCCGGATTAAAGTGAGAGCGGATGCCGAGGCCGGACAGCGCCATCTCGATCTCGTCGCGCCGATGACCGGTCACCGCGACGACGGGCGAGGCCTGCGACGCCAGCAGCATTCCAGCGGTGCGGCGGACGAGCGGAACGCCGTCGAATTCGGCGAGCAGCTTGTGCGGCCCGTCCTTGCCCATGCGTCGCGCTTGGCCGGCCGCGAGCATCAGGGCGCCGACCGAAAGGCTCGCTGCCTTTTCCGACGTGGCATCGCGCGGGCGCGGGCGGGTTGGGATCTCCATCAACAGCCCCCCGACGCCCATGCCGGTGATATCGAAGGAGGTCGGCGTTTCGCCGGCCATCAGCCGGTTCAGCACCCAGTCGAAACCGTTTTCCTTCGGCGAGCGGGCGCAGCCCGGCGCACCCAGCACCGGAACATTGCCGATCCGCCCAAGAACGAGAAGATTGCCGGGGTCGACGGGCATGCCGACCTGATCTACCTCTCCGCCCGCGCGGCGGATGGCGGCGGGAATGACATCGTCAGGATCGGCCACAGCCGAGGCGCCGAAGACGATAATCATAGCCGGCTCATTAATTTCCTCCGGCCGCAGCTGTTGAAGAACCTCGGTAAGGCGTTCGGCGGAATGGGGGATGCGGATCTCTTTTATTAGCCGGCTACCGGATGGCGCAAGCCTTTGCTCCAGCAGCTTGGCGGTGCGGTCCATGACCGACACCTTCAGCGAAGGAAGCTCGGTGGCGACCAGGGTCACCGCGCGGGGACTGAAGGCTTTTACCTCGAAGGCGACCGATTCTACCACCAGCGCCACGGCTTCAGCGACTTTCGCACCGCCAACGGCAAGCGGGATGATCTTGACGGTCGCCACCATGTCGCCGGCACGCACCGCTACATGGTCGGCAAGGCAGGCGAGCGTGATCGCCGGATCGATACGGTTCAGCGCGTCGACCACCCTCTTGTCGGCGACAAAAAGGCCATCCACCTTGGCATAGATGTTGACGCGGCCGGTGGTCGCCTCCGAGAAACGGAGATTGTCCGGGGCGATCGCATCGGCAATCGCCTGGGCAGCGTCGTCCTCCAGCATGTCGTCGGGATCAAGCCGCACTGCGACGACGGATCTGATGCCTTCTACCGAAAGCCGGGCGATGTCCTCCCGCGACAGCATGTGCCCTTTCGAGATGCGGCCGGCCGGCAGTCTGATACTGTGCGCAAGCACTACGCCTTCCGCCTCGTCGAGTTCGAACGTCCCGTATCTCATGGCGTCACCCGGCAGTGACGAGATCACGTCGGCGGAACGCCTGGACGATCTGGGCAAGCGTGGCGAGCGCGATCTCGGCGGGGCTCGCGGCACCGATATCGAGGCCGATCGGCGCGGCGATGCGGCCAATCTCGTTGTCGGTGCGGCCCATTTCCTTCAGCCGCTCGACCCGCTTCGCATGGGTTTTCCGGCTGCCCAGCGCGCCGACGTAAAAACACCCGACCCGTAGCGCTTCGGAGAGGGGAAAATCGTCGATCTTCGGATCATGAGTAACGGCCGCCAGTGCCGTATAGGCGTCGAGCGGGCGGTCCTTCAACACATCTTCAGGCCAGTCGGCGATCAGATCGACGCCCTCGAAACGTTCCTCGGTCGCAAAAGCCGTGCGCGGATCGATGATCGTCAGGTCATATCCGGCGACCGGGGCCAGTCTCGCGAGTGCCTGGCTGATATGCACGGCGCCGATCACCACGATGCGCGGCGGCGGCAGGTGAACATTGAGGAACAGCGACTGTCCTTCGATCTCCGCCGTTCCTGCCTTGCCGCTGCGAAATGCCTTGGCTATCTCTTCGCCGAACGGGCCGGAGGTGGCTTCGCCTTCGAGGATGACCCGAACCTCATCGCTGGCGAGATCGGTTACGACAACGGCAGCCCTGCGCGAACGCCGGGCGGCGTTGAGCTTCGTCAGTACTTCCAGTTGCATCAGCCGAGCCTTTCCACATAAACGCGGATCCGGCCGCCGCAGGACAGACCGACCCGCCAGGCCGTCTCGTCGGCAACGCCGAATTCCAGCATTTTTGGCGCGCCGCTCTCGATGACGTCGATCGCCTCTGTGATGACAGCGCCTTCGACGCAGCCGCCGGAGACGGAGCCTTCGAAATTGCCTTCGCCGTCGATGACGAGATGGCTGCCTGTCGGGCGTGGCGCGGAACCCCAGGTCTCGATCACCGTTGCTATCGCCACGTCGCGGCCGGCCTGCTTCCAACTCTCGGCGGTCAGCAGCGGGTCCAGAATTTCGGAAACAGTCATGCGACCCTCCTCATGTTCAAATAGCGCCGCGGGTCCGCGGCCTTTGTATGGTCATCCGACAATGCAATCGCCAGGTCGGCCAGCGATCGCAGATTGTGGACGGCGCGAAATTCGTCCACATGCGGTAACATGGCACGCACACCGCGTGCCCGTGCCTCGAAACCATCGAACCGCAACAGCGGGTTCAACCAGATCAGACGGCGGCAGGACCGGTGCAGCCTGTCCATTTCCTGCGCCAGCTCCTCGACGCCCTCCCGCTCGAGGCCGTCGGTGATCAACAGCACGACAGCGCCCTGCCCCAGTACGCGGCGCGACCAGAGCCGGTTGAATTCGGCAAGCGTCGCACCGATCCGCGTGCCACCCGACCAGTCGCGCACCGCGTCCGTGCAGCCGGCCAGCGCTTCGTCCGGATCACGGCGGCGCATCTGGCGGGTGACGTTGGTCAGCCGAGTGCCGAACAGGAAGGTATGCACCCGGGTGCGCTTTTCCGTCAGCGCATGCAGAAAATGCAGGAAGATCCGGGTGTACTGGCTCATCGAGCCGGAAATATCGGCAAGCACCACGAGTGGTGGCGGCGCGGTCTTGCGCTCGCGAAACCGCGGCAGAATAAGATCGCCGCCGCTCTTCATCGCCTGGCGCATGGTGGCGCGCGGGTCGATCCTGGGCGGATGATTGAACGACCGGAATCGGCGTGTCGCCACCTTGTCCAGCGGCAGAGCGAGCTTGACCAGTCCACGCCGGGCTTCCGCCAGTTCGGCCGCGCTCATCTGGGCGAAATCCATGCGCTTGAGGATTTCGCCGGCAGAGGTCGTGAAGCGGGAGTCGACTTCGATCTCCGGCGGTTTCTTGCGGTTCGGGGTTTCCGGCTGCTCGGCGGTCAGCGCCTCGCTGACGCGTGTCGCACCGGCCTTCTGCTTTTCCCTTTCGCGATTATCGGCAGCCTTCGGCGACATCATCGCGATCATCTTGCCGACCAGATCGCGGGAGCGCCAGAACAGGCGAAACGCCTCGTCAAACACCGGCTGGTCCTCATGGCGCTTGACGAAAACGGCCGACAGCGCCGCATGGAACTCTTCGCGCGAACCGATGCCGATCGCGTCGACCGCGGCAATCGCGTCGGCGGCAGCGGCAGGCCCGGTCTTCAGCCCGGCACGACGCAATACGCGCGAAAAATAGACGAGATTGTCGGCGAGTCGGCCATCATCACCAGACCTCCCCAGACCAGCGCCGGCCGGGACCGGGGGCGAGATCATTCCGTCGTCGTTCAAGCCTGCCATGGCCCTACCCCGCTGCCAGAAGTTCGGCCTTCACTTCGGAAAGCACCCGTTCGCCCTCTCCGCCTTTGATGCGGGCGATATCGTCCTGGTATTTCAAGAGCGTGCCGAGCGTATCGGCGATCGTTTCCGGATCGAGCGCGATCCGGTCGAGCTCGGTCAGCGCCGTCGCCCAGTCGATGGTTTCGGCGACTCCGGGGTTCTTGAAGAGATCGACTGTCCGCAGCCTCTGCACGTAGGCGACCACCTGCCGCGACAGGGTTTCCGAACATTGCGGTACCTTGCGGCGGATGATCTCCAGTTCCTGTGCCGCATCCGGATAATCGACCCAGTGATACAGGCAGCGGCGCTTCAGCGCGTCGTGGATTTCGCGTGTACGGTTGGTGGTGATGATGACGATCGGCGGCTCCTCGGCCTTGATCGTGCCAAGTTCGGGGATCGTCACCTGGAAGTCGGACAGCACTTCCAGGAGGAAAGCCTCGAAGGCTTCGTCGGTGCGGTCGAGTTCGTCGATCAGGAAGACCGACGCCGGACCGCCCGGCTGGCCAAGCGCCTGCAGCACCGGCCGGCGGATCAGGTGGCGTTCAGAAAACAGATCCGCCTCGATGCGCGAGCGATCCTTGACGCCCGATGCCTCCGAAAGCCGGATATCCAGCATCTGGGCCGGGTAGTTCCATTCGTAGACTGCCGAGGAGATATCGAGACCCTCGTAACATTGCAGCCGGATCAGCGGCCGGTTCAGAGCCTTGGCGAGCGTCTTGGCGATCTCGGTCTTGCCGACCCCGGCTTCGCCTTCGAGGAAAAGCGGGCGTTTCATTTTCAGCGCCAGGAAAATCACCGTGCCGAGCGAGCGCCCTGCCAGATAATCCTCGGCGCCTAAGAGCGCGATGGTTTCGTCAATCGAGGTCGGCAGAGCGCTTTTTGTTCCGTCAGACATGACTACACCCTTTCAAACGGCACCCTATAATGTGCGAAAGCCGCGATCCAGATAGATGAGCGAGGGGTTCGCCTCGCCGAAATGCATGGCCCTCACTTCGCCGAACATGACAAAATGGGTCGAAACCCGCTTGATGTCGGTCAACCGGCAATCGAAGCTGACGACGGCATCGGCAAGAACCGGGGCGCCGGTCGCCAGTGTCTTCCAATCTCCGAGCGCGAACCGCTCGTCCGTCGGAACGCCGCTCAAGCCCGCAAATGCCGTCGCCAGCGCCTGATGATGCGCCGCCAGCGAATTCAAAGCAAAGATGCCGCTCTCTTCGAAAATGGCATTGTTGACGTTGCTGCCGTTCAGGCAGACGAGCACGGTTGGCGGGTTGTCCGATACAGAGCACGCTGCCGTCACCGTCACGCCGCGCCTGACACCTTCGAATTCCGTCGTCACAACCTGGACATGGCCAGCATACCGCGCCATGCCGTTTCGGTAGTGGACGGGATCGAGGAGAGGCTGGTCCGTCAAAGGCATCTCTTGAAAGGCATCCAGGGACTGCCGTCAGTCCTGCATTACTCTTCGAGATATGGTGGCAAAAACTCTTGATGTCCACCGGACTTGCGGCTTTTTACTTGCAAAAGCCGATTCTCTTTGACGGCTGCGACCAGAAGGCTAAATGTCACTTCAAAGAAGAATCCCAGGGAAAACATGACAGCACGACGTTTCATCATCGCCGGACTGCTGGCTTCATTTCTCGGATGCGGATCGGCATCGGCGGCAATGATCGGCGTCGTGGCGCCACGCTCCGGTCCATACGCACCGCTCGGCACCCAGGTCTTCCAAGGCGCCCGCGCGGCAGCGGACGCGGCCGGCGATACGATCGTCGAGATCGACGAAAGTTGCGACGAGAACGGCGGTGCTGCCGCGGCCAAAAATCTGGCCGACGCAAAAGTGTCCGCCGCAATCGGCTTCCTCTGCGTCGAAACGCTTTCCACCGCGCTGCCGCTGCTGAAGGCAGCCCAGATCCCGGCAATTACCATCTCTGTCCGCTCGAAGATCCTGATGGAAGACACGCTGCGCAATGGCTGGCCTTTCTTCCGCATGGCGCCGGCCGAAGGCGACGAGGCGGAAAAACTCTCCGAAACCATTCTCGGCATCTGGAAGGCAGAGCCGATCGCGCTGGTCGAGGACGGCACGATCTACGGCCGCGAGCTCGCGAGCGCCATCCGCCAGCGTCTCGAACCGATGGGCATCACGCCGATCTTCACCGACACCTTCCGGCCGGGCCAGGAACAGCAGGTGGCGCTGGTACGCCGTCTCGCCAAGGCGGGGGCAAGCCATGTGTTCGTCGGCGGCGACCGCAACGACATGGCGATCATTGCCCGCGACGGCGCTTCCGAGAACATTCCGCTCACCCTGCTTGGCGGCGATAACTTGCGTGCAGCAAACCGTCCGGTGCCGCTGCGCGACGGCGTTTTAGCCGTCGCCCTTCCGGATTATGCCGCCCTGCCCTCCGCGGCAGCAGCCGTCGCAGCCCTGCGCGCAAAAAATATCGACGCGACCGGCTACATGTTGTCCGCTTATGCCGCGACCGAACTGGTTCACCAGGCGGCGACTACTGCGGCAGGCCAGCCTCTGGCTCAAACGATCGGCAGCCGTTCCTTCAATACCGTGATCGGCCCGATTGCCTTCGATCGCGGCCATGAACTGAAGGATAATCCGTTCCGCCTGCTCGAATGGCGTGGATCGACGTTCACCCTGTCGCGTCCGGCGACCGAGTGACGTTGTTCCCGTGACATCGCGATGTTAGAGGGACAGCCGACAACCGGAGATTTTCGACCCATGACCCTGGCCGCGCCCCTGCCGATCCGCATCGCCCCGTCCATTCTCGCTGCCGATTTTTCGAAGCTCGGCCAGGAAGTTCGCGACGCCGTCGAAGCGGGAGCCGAATGGGTCCATCTCGACGTGATGGACGGGCATTTCGTGCCGAACATCTCGTTCGGACCCGATGTGATCAAGTCGCTGAGGCCGTATACGACCGCCTTCTTCGATTGCCACCTGATGATCTCACCCGCCGATCCTTACCTCGAAGCCTTTGCCAAGGCCGGATGCGACGGCATCACCGTACATGTCGAAGCGGGGCCACACCTGCACCGCTCGCTTCAGACGATCCGCTCGCTCGGCAAGAAGGTCGGCGTCACGCTCAACCCGGCAACACCGCTCTCGGCGATCGAGAACGTTCTCGACGACATCGACCTGATCCTGATCATGAGCGTCAATCCCGGCTTCGGGGGCCAGAAGTTCATCCCCGCGATGGTCGACAAGATTCGCGATGCCAGGACAATGATCGGCGGCCGGCCGATCGAGCTCGAAGTCGACGGCGGCATTACCGCCGAGACGATCGGCGCAGCAACCGCTGCGGGCGCCAATGTCTTTGTTGCAGGATCTGCGGTTTACAAAGGCGATGGAATCGCGGCCTATCGTGAGAATATCGCGCGGCTGAAAGCTGCGGCGGAGG
Source organism: Neorhizobium sp. P1_A6 (assembly GCF_056406795.1). Classification (NCBI taxonomy): domain Bacteria; kingdom Pseudomonadati; phylum Pseudomonadota; class Alphaproteobacteria; order Hyphomicrobiales; family Rhizobiaceae; genus Neorhizobium; species Neorhizobium sp. P1_A6. Next base: position 131,020 of record NZ_JBFTZM010000003.1, read on the forward strand.
ACGGACGCAGATGATGTCAGGCTTGCGATCTTCGGTTCCGGCATTTGCGGCGATAATGTTCGCCGGTTCCACATCGGCTGCCGATATCGCAAGCGTCCGCCCGATCGGCTTTTCTTCCGACGGCGCCGTTTTCGCCTTCGAGGAATATGGCATCCAGGACGGATCCGGTTTCCCCTATGCCAATATCTTCGCGCTCGACCTCAACAAGGATACCTATCTGCCGGGTACGCCGTTCCGGGTCCGGCTGGAAGAAGACGGGGCGACGATCGCCAAGGCCCGCTGGCAGGTCCACAACGACGCGGATGTGATGGTCGAAACTCACGAGCTCGCCAATCATCCGGGTGAACTCGTCGCCTTCAATCCGATCACCGAGATCGGCGCCGACCCGCATCAGCTCCGCTATCGCGGCGTGCCGGCCCTGCCTCCTGTCGGAGAAGCCAATACGCTTGTTCTCGAGGAGGTCCCTCAGCCTCTCGATCCGCAATGCGAGGGCATAGTCGAAAAGACGGTCTCCCTGCGCCTGCGCTTTACCGAACGGAACGGAAAACCGGTCGACGACATGGTCCACGAAGACCAGCGCATTCCCGCCTCACGCGGCTGCGTCACCGGGTACCGGCTCGCCGGCGTCGTCACCGGCTCATCGCTCGAAGGTGCTCCGGTCGAAGTCGCGTTGGTCATGGTCCTCAGCGCCGGTTTCGAGGGCCAGAACGGACGCTGGATCGCCGTTCCGGTCAAAACGACGCCCTGATCTCGTTTGATCGGCCTCAAAAACTTGAGCTTCGCCGCGCTTCTTGCTACAGCGCAGCCGACACTCGTGAAGGAAACGACAAATCCATGATCTCCCGTTACTCGCGGCCCGAAATGGTGGCCATCTGGTCGCCCGAAACCAAGTTCCGCATCTGGTTCGAGATCGAGGCTCATGCCTGCGATGCGCTTGCGGCGATCGGGGTGATCCCGAAATCGGCGGCGGAGACGATCTGGGAAAAGGGCGGCAGCGCCACATTCGATGTCGCGCGCATCGATGAGATCGAGGCCGTCACCAAGCATGACGTCATCGCCTTCCTGACCCATCTTGCCGAATTCGTCGGTCCGGACAGCCGCTTCATCCACCAGGGAATGACGTCTTCCGACGTGCTCGACACCTGTTTCAGCGTGCAGCTGGTGCGCGCCACGGATCTGCTGCTTGCCGATATCGACAAGTTGCTCGAAGCGCTGAAGCGTCGCGCCTTCGAGCACAAGGATACGGTCACGATCGGCCGCAGCCACGGCATCCACGCGGAGCCAACGACGTTCGGCGTCAAGCTCGCCCAGGCCTATGCGGAATTCGACCGCAACAAGACGCGCTTGCTCGAAGCCCGCGACGAGATCGCCACCTGCGCGATTTCCGGCGCCGTCGGCACCTTTGCCAATATCGATCCGCGCGTCGAGGAACATGTCGCCGCCGCCATGGGCCTGAAGCCGGAACCGGTCTCGACCCAGGTCATTCCGCGCGACCGTCATGCCATGTATTTCGCGATATTGGGCGTCATCGCCTCGTCGATCGAACGGCTGTCGATCGAGGTCCGCCACCTGCAGCGCACCGAAGTGCTCGAAGCGGAAGAATTTTTCTCGCCGGGCCAGAAAGGCTCGTCAGCGATGCCGCACAAGCGCAATCCGGTGTTGACCGAAAACCTGACGGGCCTCGCCCGCATGGTGCGCTCCTATGCCTTGCCTGCGATGGAGAATGTGGCGCTTTGGCACGAGCGTGATATTTCGCACTCCTCGGTCGAGCGCATGATCGGCCCGGACGCGACGGTGACGCTCGATTTCGCCTTAGCGCGCATGACCAGCGTGATCGACAAGCTGCTCGTCTATCCTGAGAACATGATGAAGAATATGAACAAGTTCCGCGGGCTTGTTCATTCGCAGCGGGTGCTGCTTGCCCTTACGCAAGCCGGCGTCTCTCGCGAAGATGCCTATCGCCTCGTACAGCGCAACGCCATGAAGGTCTGGGAAGAAGGCAAGGATTTCCTCGAAGAGCTGCTGGCGGACCAGGAAGTCCGCGCCGCACTGTCCGAAGCGGACCTGCGCGAGAAATTCGACCTCGGCTATCACACCAAGCATGTCGACACGATCTTCCGCCGGGTTTTCGGCGAGGCTTGATCTTGACCCTCGGCGAACACAGATAGGCGCCATGAAGGCATCCGAAGCAGATATATTGATCGTCCCCGGCTACACCAATTCCGGGCCACATCACTGGCAGACCCGTTGGGAGCAGAAGCTGACGACGGCCCGCCGGGTCGAGCAGGACCAATGGTCAAAGCCGGTGCGCGAGGACTGGATTGCACGGGTCGCCGAAGAGGTGAACTGCGCGACGCGGCCCGTCGTCATCATAGCCCATTCGCTCGGCATCCCGACCGTCATTCACGCCATTCCGCTGTTCACGAAACCGGTGGCCGGCGCCTTTTTCGTGGCCCCGCCGGAAGTGGACAATCCGTCCATCCGGCCCAGGCACCTGCAGACCTTCGGGCCCTACCCGCGCGATCCGCTCCCCTTCCCGTCGCTGACGATCGCGAGCCGCAACGATCCGTTCGGCTCCTATGAACACGCGGACGACATCGCGTCTGCCTGGGGTTCGATGCTCGTCGATGCCGGAGAAGCTGGCCATATCAACCAGGATTCCGGCCATGGCCCCTGGCCCGAAGGCACAATGGTTTTTGCCCAGTTCCTCAGCCGCCTGAAGCCATAAAAACATGGTGCAATGGGCGGCGCCCCATAATTTCAGGGTGTGTCAATTCGAACAGCATTTTTAAGCCGGACTTAATTGACACTTGCTAAGGTGCCCGCTCGTTTTGTAGCGCCAGGCTGTGCCGATGCCGTCAAATGTTCTCTCGCGCCTATTGGACTCCGGCCTAGGAGACGAGATCGGCGTTCTTGAGACAGTGTTCCAGGCGGCCCCGTTTCCGATTGCCATCGTCGACCACGCCGCTACGCTGTTGTTTGCGAATGGCACATTCAGACGCGAATGGATGGGCGACGGCCGTCAGCCGGCGGCTTTGTCAGCCATCCTGCATCCGGGTGACCAGGACAGTTTCCATCGGACGATCCAGGGCCTGTCTCTCGATTCTCCCGCGGAACGCCTGGAACTGCGCGTCCCGGATCCGAACGGTTCGCAGCGATGGGTGGTAGCCACCTTCGCGCCGCTCGGCAAAAACCTAAAAGGTCAGATTCTCTCTGCGGTCCACCTGACCGACATCACCGATCAGAGACGGCAGGTCGAAGAGCTTATCGAACGTGAAAGCCGTTGGGACAACGCGCTTGTCAGCTCCGTCTCGGGGGTCTGGGATCACAATTATGCGACCGGCCAGAAATATTACTCGCCGGTGTGGCGGCAGATCCGCGGAATGTCGCCGGAGGATCCACTGGCCGCCAGCACGAAGGAATGGCTGGAGCTCGTGCATCCGGACGACCACGACCATGTCATTCATGCCATCGAGCGGCAGAATGCCGGCGATCCGGCCTATGCCGTCTTCGATTATCGCGAACGCCACAAGCAAGGCCATTGGATCTGGATCGAATGCCGGGGTGCGTGCGTCGAATGGGACGCGAACGGCAAGGCGACCCGCGTCGTCGGCACGGACACGGATATCACCGCCCGCAAGGCCGCGGAGGAGACAACCGCACAGATGTCGCGACGGCTCGACATGGCCCTCGAAATATCCGGCATCGGCGTCTACGAATCCGATTTCTCCACCGGCGAGGTCGAGTGGGATGAGCGGATGTTCCGTATCTATGGGCTGGCAAAGAGCGAGGAAGTGAAGATCGGCGGGCTCTGGGAGAGCTTCCTGCACCCGGACGATGCCGCCCGGGTCCAGGCAAACGTTCTCGACAATATCGAGGAGGGCAAACGCTTTTTCGATGAATACCGCGTGATACTACGGGACGGCTCCGAACGTGTGATACGCACCCGCACCATGTCCTTCATCGACGGTAACGGTCACCAGAAGATGGTCGGCGCCAACTGGGATGTCACCGCCGATGTGACGCTCCACCGCGAACTGGAACGGGCAAAGACCCTTGCCGAGGCGCGCAACCGCGAACTCGAAGCCGCCCGCAGCAGCATCGAGCACAATGCGATGCATGACTACCTGACCGACCTTCCGAACCGGCGTTACCTCGACGAGATGCTGGATCGCATGGCGGCGGAATGCGCCCGCGACCGGCACGGCATCGCAATCCTGCATATCGACCTCGATCGCTTCAAGCAGATCAACGACACGCTCGGCCACAGCGCCGGCGACACGATGCTGAAGCATGTGGCGAAAGTTCTCAAAGGCACGATCCGCAAGGGAGATTTCGTCGCCCGTATCGGCGGCGACGAGTTCGTCATCCTGTCGAAATTCGAAGGTTCGCCACGCAAGCTCTCGCATCTGGCCGACCGCATCATCAAGGAACTGCGCAAGCCGGTATCCTATGAGGGCCACGACTGCCGTTTCGGTGCCAGCATCGGTATCGCCTGCCATACGGGAGCGGATGTGGATGCGAGACAGCTTCTCCTGAACGCCGATATCGCGCTCTACCGGGCCAAGAACCGGGGCCGCAACCGGCATGAATTCTTCTCGGCCGATACCCAGAATGAGATCATCAGCACGAAGCGGATTTCAGACGAGATCCTTCTTGCTCTCGAGCGTGACGAATTCATTCCGTATTATCAGCTACAGTTCGATGCGGCGACGCTGGAGATTTCCGGCGTGGAAACGCTGGCGCGCTGGATGCACCCGGAGCGGGGCATGCTGTCTCCAGACAAATTCCTCGAAATGGCCGAAGAGCTCGACGTCGTCTCGGTCATCGACGGAACCATACTCGACAAGGCGCTTGCCGATTTCCGCGATTGGCGCAGCAATGGCCTCTCGATCCCAAAACTCTCGGTCAACGTTTCATACCGGCGGCTGCACGATGCCTCGCTGCCACGGAAGCTCAAGAAGCTGAAGATCGAGCCGGGGACCGTATCCTTCGAGCTCCTGGAATCGATCTTCCTCGACGATTGCGACGACGATATCCTGAAGAACCTCGCCCGGATCAAGAAGCTCGGCATCGATATCGAGATTGACGACTTCGGCACCGGCCATGCGTCGATCATCAGCCTCCTCCGGCTCAATCCGCGTGCGCTGAAGATCGACCGCGAGCTCGTCCGTCTCGTCTCGCAGTCGCAAAAGCAACGCAAGATGGTCGGATCGATCATCGAGATCGGCAAGTCGCTGAATATCGAGGTCGTCGCGGAAGGCGTCGAGACCACGGAACAGATTCGTATCCTGCGCGATCTCGGCTGCGATGTCCTGCAGGGTTATGCGCTCGCAAGGCCGATGCCGCGCAGCAGCATTCCGGATTTCATACTTTCGGGCCGTTGGCGCACGGGCGAAAGCACACAGCCCGACGGCCGCAAGCGACACGCCACGGACAACTGAGCCGGTCTCATCCACAAAAACAGAAAGCTGCGCCCGACCGGACGCAGCTTCTATATCAGTCTGGTGAAATGCAGCTTACTGGTTCTCGATCTGATCGACCGCCTGAGCCAGAAGCTCCAGCATCTTGGAGCGGATATCCTGGTCCGAGATGGAAACGCCGGCGGCATCGAGATCGCTACGCAGCTTGCGGAAGACATCCTCGTCACCCGCTTCCTCGAAGTCGGCAACGACGACTTCCTTTGCGTAAGCTTCGGCATCCGTCTTGCCGAGCAGGCCGGCCGCCCAGAGACCTGCGAGCTTGTTGCGACGGGCAAGTGCCTTGAACTTCAATTCAAGATCCAGGGCAAACTTGTTTTCAAAGGCTTTTTCGCGATCGCTGAGGCCACTCATCTCGGGTCTCCCAAAGTGAACTTTTATGGGCCCCCCTTAATCAAAAGACGAGCGAAGCGCAATCGGCGGTTTGCCGATTCCGACACTGGCGGACGCGGAATCCCGATACGAAATTGACGAATGGCAATTACATCACAGGAAAGCTTCGGCTTCGCGTAAAGAGCAGCTACCGCATCCAGCATCATGCCCTCGCTTCCTTGGCCGCCCCCATCGGCAGGTTGTGCATCCAAGTCCATAGCTCGTTACCGGAAACGACGATACCGGCGGCGTCGAAATCATGACGCAATTGGGTGGCTATGTTCCTGCAGAGCTTTACCGTCGAGGCGGAAAACCCTGATCCGAACCCGGCCCGCCTGTGTCGGCAATGCAAGCCGAGGCCCCTTAAGACCCCGGCGACGAGATTCCGCGCGAAACTGCGAGCTGCGGTCATGGGCAAATTTGCCCCAAACGCCCTTGGCGCCATCACGACGAAGGTGCACATCATGATCCCCTGTTTTCCCTGTTTATTGCCGCTCGTGGGATCCGGACATCCTAATTGCTAGAGCAAAACCTTTGAAAACCTGTGTAGTCTGGAGGTCAACGATTCTTGGTTACGCTTCGCCAACCCCTCGCCTACAAAGGTTTTGGAGGCCCGCATTGTGAAACCCGTTCTTTTCCGATAAGGGACCGCTCAAACATCATCCATTGCGTCCGGCAGGGCGCCAACAACGAGATAAAAATCATGAACCGTCGCCGCCGTATCTACGAAGGCAAGGCCAAGATCCTTTATGAAGGCCCTGAGCCCGGCACGCTGATCCAGTTCTTCAAGGACGATGCCACAGCCTTCAACAAAAAGAAGCACGGCGTCATCGACGGCAAGGGCGTCCTCAACAACCGCATTTCGGAATACCTCTTCACCCATCTGAACAAGATCGGCATCCCGACGCATTTCATCCGCCGGCTGAACATGCGCGAACAGCTGATCAAGGAAGTGGAGATGATTCCGCTCGAGATCGTGGTGCGCAACGTCGCCGCCGGCTCGCTCTCGACCCGCCTCGGCATCGAGGAAGGCATGGTCCTGCCGCGTTCGATCATCGAGTTCTACTACAAGTCCGATGCGCTCGCCGATCCGATGGTTTCCGAAGAGCACATCACCGCTTTCGGCTGGGCGAACCCTGCCGAGCTCGACGACATCATGGCGCTTGCCATCCGCGTCAACGACTTCCTCTCCGGTCTCTTCCTCGGCGTCGGCATCCAGCTCGTCGATTTCAAGATCGAATGCGGTCGCCTGTTCGAAGGCGACATGATGCGCATCATTCTCGCCGATGAGATTTCGCCGGACAGCTGCCGTCTCTGGGACATCGAGACCAAGGAAAAGATGGACAAGGACCGTTTTCGGCAGGACCTGGGTGGTCTGGTTGAAGCCTATTCGGAAGTGGCCCGCCGTCTCGGCATCATCAATGAGAACGAACCTGTCCGCGGCACCGGACCGGTTCTCGTCAAGTAATTCGGGGGTAGATCAGTGATCAAGGCACGCGTGACGGTCACGCTCAAGAACGGCGTTCTCGATCCGCAGGGCAAGGCCATCGAAGGCGCGCTCGGCAGTCTCGGCTTTTCCGGCGTCGGCCATGTCCGCCAGGGCAAGGTCTTCGACCTGGAGCTCGAGGGCGCCGACAAGGCGAAGGCCGAGGCGGACCTGAAAGCCATGTGCGACAAGCTGCTGGCAAACACTGTGATTGAGAACTATACTATCGCCCTCGACTGAAGGTTGCGGAGCGTGTGATGGCTGAAGTCACGAACGAAATGCTCTACGAGGAGATGCTGGAGCTCGACGAGCGTAGCAAGCAGATGCTTGAGTCGCTTGAGGAGCTTGTCAGTTTCATGAAGGAGACGAACCGCGAGCTTGCCGAGGGGCAAGCGCGAACCGAAGCCTTGAAGAAGAAGCTTTTCGGCGAGCGTTTCGATCGGTACGGGGCATATTGTGGCTGACGTTTCCCAGGAACTCATCAATGAGCTTCTGCAACGACTCCATCAGCGAGCTGACAAGTCGGATACCGCCATTCGCGATCTTCGGAATGAGATGAATTCGATGCGCTTGGTCGTTCACGCGCATCAGAGCGATATCAACAACCTCTATACCATGTTGCATCAGCTGGATGCCAGGTTGGAGAGAATCGAAAACCGCCTCGAACTGCGCGAGCTCGCCGAGGCCCAGGCAAGGTTTGAACCGCACCCATGAAATCCGCCGTCGTTCAGCTTCCCGGTCTCAATCGCGATCGCGACATGATCGCCGCCCTCACCAAGATCTCCGGCAAGGCGCCGATCACCGTCTGGCAGACCGAGACCGACATCCCGGATGATGTCGATCTCATCGTCATTCCGGGCGGCTTTTCCTACGGCGATTATCTGCGTTGCGGCGCGATCGCGGCCCGYATGCCGGTGATGCAGGCGATCAAGGACAAGGCGGACAAGGGCGTCAAGGTACTCGGCGTCTGCAACGGGTTCCAGATCCTCGTTGAAGCCGGCATGCTGCCCGGCGCGCTGATGCGCAATTCCTCGCTGAAATTCGTCTGCAAGGAAGTGAAGCTCGAAGTGGTCAATGCCGACACGGATTTCACCCGGGCCTATGAAAAGGGCCAGGTGCTCCGTTGCCCGGTCGCCCATCACGACGGCAATTATTTCGTCAATGCGGAGACGCTATCGGGCATGGAAGATCGTGGCGAAATCGTTTTCCGTTATGCCGAAGGCACCAACCCGAACGGCTCGCTGAACGATATCGCCGGCGTCATGAACAGCCGCGGCAACGTGCTCGGCATGATGCCCCACCCGGAAAACCTGATCGAAGCCGCCCATGGCGGCAATGACGGGCGCGGAATTTTCGCCTCGGCGCTCGATGTCATCGCCGCGACCGCCTGAACCTTCATCTTATCCGGATCGATCCTAGAACGACCGAAACCACGTCAGGACGTTTTGATGCCGTTCTCCCATCGCCTGCCCGCCATGTCGTCTCTCGTGATCCTCGGCGTGGCGCTGTCCGCCTGTCAGCCGGGGCGTCCGGCGGCGGTGACGGCCAACCGCGCCGCGCTTCCGACCATGGAACGCGTGGCGCTGGCCGCCAATAGCTGCTGGTTCAAGTCGGGCGATGCAGCGTTCAAGCCCTACCGCCTGGCACCGGAACTCAATTCCTTCTCCGGCCGGCCGCGCATTCTCGCCGTACCGCGCAACAGCCCTGAGTCGCGTCCGATGCTGGTCGTCCAGGCGGAAGGCAACCCCGCCCGCCTCGACGCTTTCGGCCCGATGATCAACGGTCCCGATGGGGAGAGGATCAAGCGCGATGTCCTGCGTTGGGCCGGCGGCGCGACGGGCTGCTGATATTAACCATCTGTATTTACGCATTAATATGTAATCTGTTGCACGCCTGCACCGCCCTGTCCAAATCGTCACATTTTTTGGCCACAAGTGATAACACAGTGTGAACGGTGCTGGACGGCGTCAAAGTGCCATTGTACCACTTCGATCTGGAAGAGTGGGCGAGCGCACCGAGTGCGGATCGCACCGGTCGCCAGTATGGCGGCGCTTATGAGGGCGGTGTAATGAACAAGGCATTTTTCGCATCTGCAATCGGAGCCATCATTCTGGCTTCGGGCATATCGTCCTCGGCATTTGCTCAGGAACGTCTGTTCGATGAAGTGCGAATCGGCGTCTCCGGTTCGATTCAGAGCGCGAGCACTTTCGAGAAGGGTGCCTTCCCGTCCGCTACCGTCTTCTTCGACCCCTTCGACCAGCGTCACGCCGAGAGCTTCATGGACCACATGCTGCGTCCGCGCGTCCATGTCGGCGCGATCGTGTCGACGGCAGGCGAAGCAAGCCAGGTGTTTGCCGGCTTCACCTGGACTGCACCGATCACCGACCGCATCTTCGTCGATCTCGGCTTCGGCGGCGCCTTCAACAACGGCAATCTCGACAAGCCGAATGACGGTCCGAAGGTCGGCTGCCATGCGCTCTTCCACGAGTCGCTCGGCCTTGGGTACAACATCACCAACAACTGGCGTGTGCTGGCAACCGTCGAGCACTCCTCGAATGCCAACCTCTGCGACTATAATGCCGGCCTCTCCTATGCAGGCGTCGCCGTCGGCTACAAGTTCTGATCCAGATCGCGTATTTTCCAACTGAGGCGCCGGTTTTCCGGCGCTTTTTGTTTTCCGGCTCCGACACCGTAACGCTGCATAGCCGTATTTTCCTGTCGCGCCGCTTTGCGACTTAGGCTAAAGAGCGCCAAGAGCTTGGCCCTTCAATCCAGAGAAGATCATGACCATTCCGAACAGTATCGCGATCACTCCCGAACTCGTCGCCTCGCATGGCCTCAAGCCCGACGAATATCAGCGGATTCTCGATCTGATCGGACGCGAACCGACTTTCACGGAACTCGGCATCTTCTCGGCCATGTGGAACGAGCACTGCTCCTATAAATCCTCCAAGAAATGGCTGCGCACGCTGCCGACCAAGGGACCGCGCGTCATCCAGGGTCCCGGCGAAAACGCCGGTGTGGTCGATATCGACGATGGCGATTGCGTCATCTTCAAGATGGAGAGCCACAACCACCCGTCCTATATCGAGCCTTATCAGGGCGCGGCGACGGGCGTTGGCGGCATTCTGCGCGACGTCTTCACCATGGGCGCCCGGCCGATCGCGGCACTGAACGCGCTGCGCTTCGGGGCACCCGATCATCCGAAAACCAAACATCTCGTGTCTGGCGTCGTTGCCGGCGTCGGCGGTTACGGCAATTCCTTCGGTGTGCCGACTGTCGGCGGCGAGGTTGAGTTCGATCCGCGCTACAACGGCAATATCCTGGTCAACGCGTTTGCGGCCGGGCTTGCCAAATCCAACGCCATCTTCTTATCGGAGGCAAAGGGCGTCGGTCTGCCGGTCGTTTATCTCGGCGCCAAGACCGGCCGCGACGGTGTCGGCGGAGCCACGATGGCATCGGCCGAGTTCGACGAATCGATCGAGGAGAAACGCCCGACCGTCCAGGTCGGCGATCCCTTCACCGAAAAATGCCTGCTGGAAGCCTGCCTTGAACTTATGGCGACCGGCGCTGTCATCGCGATCCAGGACATGGGTGCCGCCGGCCTCACCTGCTCGGCGGTCGAAATGGGCGCCAAGGGCGATCTCGGCATCGAACTCGATCTCGACAAGGTGCCGGTGCGCGAAGACCGGATGACGGCCTACGAGATGATGCTGTCGGAAAGCCAGGAGCGCATGCTCATGGTGCTGCAGCCGGAAAAGGAAGACCAGGCCAAGGCGATCTTCGTCAAATGGGGCCTCGATTTTGCGATCGTCGGCAAGACCACCGACGACCTGCGCTTCCGTGTCCTGCATCAGGGCGAGGAAGTCGCCAACCTGCCGATCAAGGATCTTGGCGACCAGGCTCCGGAATACGATCGGCCGTGGGTCCAGTCGAATGTTCGTGCACCCCTGCCCGCCTCGCAGGTCGCGGCACCTGCGGATTATAACCAGGCGCTGCTGAAACTCGTCGGCTCGGCCAATCAGTCCAGCCGTCGCTGGGTCTGGGAACAGTATGACACGCTGATCCAGGGCAACTCGCTGCAGCGCCCGGGCGGCGATGCCGGCGTGGTGCGCGTCGAGAACCACCCGACCAAGGCGCTCGCCTTCTCCTCCGACGTTACGCCGCGTTATGTCGAGGCCGATCCGTTCGAGGGCGGCAAACAGGCGGTTGCCGAATGCTGGCGCAATATCGTCGCAACCGGCGCTGAGCCGCTCGCCGCCACCGACAACCTCAATTTCGGCAATCCGGAAAAACCTGAAATCATGGGCCAGCTCGTCGGCGCCATCAAGGGCATCGGCGAGGCCTGCAGGGCGCTGGATTTCCCGATCGTTTCCGGCAACGTCTCGCTCTACAACGAGACCAACGGCGTCGCGATCCTGCCGACCCCGACGATTGCCGGCGTCGGCCTGCTGCCCGACTGGCAGAAGATGGCGAAGATCGGTTCTGCCAACGACGGCGACAAGCTGATCATGATCGGAACCGACGGCACCCATCTCGGTTCATCGATCTATCTGCGTGACATTCTCGACACCAACGACGGTCCGCCGCCGGAAGTCGATCTGAAGGCCGAGCGCCGCAACGGCGATTTCGTCCGTTCGCTCATCCGCAACGGCCAGGTAACGGCCTGCCACGACATTTCCTCGGGCGGCCTGGTGATTGCGCTTGCCGAAATGGCGATGGCATCGGCCAAGGGTATGAAGGTCGGCATCAAGGAACAGCGCGGCCCGGCCCATGCGCTGCTATTCGGCGAAGACCAGGCCCGCTACGTGATCGCAGTGCCTGCCGATCTTGCCAATTTCGTGCAGGCCAGCGCCGAGAGCGCCGGCGTACCGTTCCGCCCGCTCGGTACCGTCGGGGGCGCCAGCCTGATCGTCGACGGCCTCATCGACATTGCGGTCCCGCAGCTCACGGACACCCACGAAAGCTGGTTCCCAGCCTTCATGGCCTGACCCGTCCAGCCCTTTCGATACCCAAGCCCGCGATTTCCAGATCGCGGTTTGTTTGCACAGGTGAACAAATTTGAAGCGCGGGGGATTGATGGACTCGGACTGTCCCGGTAAGCGTTGCGGCTTTCTGAATTAGGAAAGTAAGCCCAAAAAAATGCTTATGCCGATTTTGACCTGGTTGAGGTCATCGGGCCCGACCTGGCACTACAAGCGCATCTGGCTCGATGCACTGATCATCACCCTTTGCCTGAACGTTCTGGCCTGGATGATTTTTTCGAAGATGGGAATGACCACCCACGACATCTTCGATGAAGATGGACCCATCGAAGACATTCAGTCCGCTTCGCTTGCCATCACCGCCCTTTTTGCCGTCATGGCGGCCTTGGGTACGCGGATATTGGCCCGCTTCGTCGCAATCACGACGGCCTGCATCTCCGTCGTGTTCTTCATGCGCGAGATGCCAATATGCCGCGGAAGTATGACAATTTATTGTGTGTCGAAGACCTGGCTGCCGATTATTATCGGCGCAGCCGCTCTCATCCTGCTGATTGCGACGATCGTGTTCGAATATCGCCATAGAGGAGGCGTTCTCCGGGCCATTCATCCACGCCTTTCCTGGCCGCTGGCCCTGATTGCCGCCACTCTCGGCATTAGCCAGCTGGCTGAACATTTCGATATCGTGGTGATGGAGGAGAGCTTCGAATCCTACGGCTTCATGATCCTGACCCTGAGTTCCATCTGGCTTTTTCGCTTCTCCCGGACCCAGCATCTTCCGCCGCTCAGAACCCGAGCCAAAGCCAACCTCCACAAGGTGAAACACGTATTATTACACCATTGAGGCGGAGCCCTTCGATCCAGCTTTGACCGCAGAGCGGCTTTGAGGCAGTGTATCCTGACAAAAGGTTTCGCGGTTTTGAGTCCCGCGGAGAGAAAAGGGATGACATCATGGCTATGAGACCCGGTGAAATCGAAGACCTGATCAAGGCCGGCATTCCCGGTGCCAAGGTCACCATCCGGGATCTTGCCGGCGACGGCGACCACTATGCCGCGGAAGTGGTGGCGGAAGCCTTCCGGGGAAAGAGCCGGGTGCAGCAGCACCAGATGGTCTACGAGGCTCTGAAGGGCAATATGGGCGGCGTGCTGCATGCGCTGGCGTTGCAGACCTCCGCTCCGGCGGAGTGAGGGATGTCAGTCCGGGCTAAGGTTCAAAGCCGGGGCTACGCGAAACAATAAGCGCATTCCGACGGACTATTCCGCTGGAATTCCCGATGCTGGATTGCTATTTAAGGCAGATCACGCAGCGCAGCGGCCCTTGAAACCGCATGTGAAAGGATAGGACATGAGCGGAATTACCGATTTTATCGCCAACGAAGTGAAGACCAACGACGTCGTTCTCTTCATGAAGGGCACCCCGCAGTTCCCGCAATGTGGTTTCTCCGGTCAGGTCGTGCAGATCCTCGACTATCTCGGCCTGGACTATAAGGGCGTCAACGTGCTCGCCGATGCGGAGATCCGCCAGGGCATCAAGGACTATTCCAACTGGCCGACCATTCCGCAGCTTTACGTCAAGGGCGAGTTCGTCGGCGGTTGCGATATCGTCCGCGAGATGTTCCAATCCGGCGAATTGCAGACTCACCTGCAGGAACAGGGCATCGGCGTTCGCGGCGCGGCCTGAGATTTTCCGGACTGCTGTCCGGGATATTTTAAAAGATATTTTTCAAGGCGCCGCTCCCAACGGCGCCTTTCACGTTGTTTAGGAAACTGCTGTGACAAATCCTTCACAAACTGCCCCGGCCCGCCTGCGCGGCATGGGTCGGGTCGAGTTCATCGCGATGATGGCGATGCTGATGGCCATTAATTCGCTTGCCATCGACATCATGCTTCCCGGATTGCAGGAGATCGGCGCATCGCTTGGCGTCGTCAACGAAAACCACCGCCAATATGTGGTTTCAGCCTATCTCTTCGGCCTCGGCGCCGCGCAGATCATCTATGGATCGATCTCCGACCGTTTCGGTCGCAGAAATCCGATGCTCTTCGGCCTCGGCCTCTATTTCGTCTGCGCGGTCGGCGCCGTCATCGCGCCATCATTCGGAGCGCTGTTGGCCCTTCGCTTCATCCAGGGCGCAGGAGCGGCCGCAACGCGGGTGATTTCCATCTCGATCGTGCGCGACGTATACGGCGGTCGCGCCATGGCGGAAGTCATGTCGCTGATCATGATGGTCTTCATGGTCGTGCCGGTCATCGCGCCGGCCACGGGCCAGGTGATCATGCTGTTCGGCAACTGGCACCTGATTTTCGTGTTCATGGCGGTCGCCTCGCTCTGTATCGGCTTCTGGATGTATTCGCGCCTTCCGGAAACGCTTGATCCGGCCGATGTGCGTCCCTTCACCATTTCGTCGATCCTGCACGCCTTCCAAATCGTTCTGACCAACCGCCTTGCCCTCTGTTACACGATTGCCAGCACATTCATTTTCGGCGCCATGTTCGGCTTCATCAACTCGGCCCAACAAATTTATGTCGGGATCTACGACGTCGGCGTCTGGTTCCCGCTGGTCTTCGCCTGTGTGGCGGTGTTCATGTCGGCGGCATCCTTCCTGAACGCCAGGTTTGTCGGGCGTTTCGGCATGCGGCGCCTTTCGCACGGCTCGCTGCTTGGCTTCATCAGCATCACATTCGTCTGGATGCTCGTGCAGATCTTCGGGCCTCAGCCCATGCCGCTCGTGATCTTCATCGCGTTTTTCGGGCTCTCGATGTTCCAGTTCGGCTGGATCGGCTCGAACTTCAATTCGCTCGCCATGGAGCCGCTTGGCCATGTCGCCGGGACGGCGTCCGCCGTGCTCGGCTTCATGAGCACAGTCGGCGGCGCGCTGATCGGCGTCGCGATCGGCCAGTCCTTCAACGGTACGGCACTGCCGCTGGTCGCAGGTTTCTTCACCGTCTCGATCATCGGGCTGATCTTCGTGCTGATCGGCGAAAAGGGAAAACTTTTCCAGCCGCACAATCCGAAGATCTGAGAAGCATTCAGCCTTTCGGGGGATGCCTCCCCCGGAAGGCACCATTTGTTCCCCACAAGACCGACTTCAGAAGAATTCGTCCAGCAGTCGAAACCATGCAAGACGGTCGCGGTCGATATCTCCGCCGTAGCGGATCAGGAAGATCTCGTCCCACGGACTGCCGAGGTTGTATCGGATACTGTGCTGGGCAAGCGCCAAATCCTGATAACGATCCGAGACGCCGAGCCGGCCGCAATCGACAAAGCCGGAAAAAATGCCGCGATCGGCAATGAGGTTCGGCAGGCAGGCATCACCATGGGCGACGACCATATCCTCGATCGCCGGCCGTCCCTTCTCGAGCCGGCGTATCAGATCCGCGATCGGGGTACCCAGCCGCTCCGCATCGAAATCATCTTCGTCCACCAGCCCAGCCTCGACGCGGGTTCGCGCTAACTCTATCCGTGCGACGACGCGGTGATCGAACGGGCACGATCCCGGTTCGAGCGAGTGCAATCTATGCAGGGCCTGTGCGACAATTTCGACGATGTCCTCCGGCGGCAGATTCGCTTCGGCCAGATTGGAGCCGGGCACCGCCGACAGGAGAAGCCAGTGGCGCGCCTCCTCGGTGATCTCATCAATGACGATGGGACACGGAATACCGCTTGTGCCGAGCCAGCGCAGCCGGGCAGCTTCACCGGGCAAATCCGCGAAGGGGCTCACCGCCTCCGTCTTGACGAAAAAACCCTCGCCATCCGCTGCCGTCAACCGATGGACCGAGGCAGCGGAGCGACCGATCACGATGTCGTATCGCATGACGGCCTAGCCGTTCCCGCCATGCCTCGGGGAGTTACGAAAGAGGGTGCACCATGCCCTGGCCTTCCCGTGTTGTCGGTCGCGTCGGTGATCAGCCGATGATCTCGTTACGCAGCATCTGCCAGCTTTCCTTGTCGGTGGCGAGCAGCAGGCCTCCGTCGACATGGTGGGGCATGTAAGGAGAGCCGTCGAAGCGCGCGACGTAACCGCCCGCCTCCGTGCCGATCAGCGTGCCAGCCAGATGGTCCCAGGGCATCAGCTTGTTGTAGAGCACGAACTGCACATGCCCGCCGGCGAACGTGCGGTATTCATGGGCCGAGCAGCGATAGTTGGCGAAGAACCGGACTTTGGCGAGATTGCCGAGGATCCGCTCCCGCTCGCCGCCGAAGAAATATCCGGGCGAGGCCATACCGATCATGGCTTCGATCGGCCGGGCGTCGGCGACCGAAAGCCGGATCGCCTCGCCGTCCGGACGCCGCAGGAACGCGCCGGCGCCCCTTTCCGCCATGACCCAGTCGTCGCCCATCGGATCGTAGATGATGCCGGCAACCGTCTCGCCCTTCCAGACGACGGAGGCCATGACGCCGAAGGCCGGAATGCCCGAGGCGAAGTTGAACGTGCCATCGACCGGATCGACGACCACCGTGAATTCCGCATCGGCAAGCTTGGCGAGCAGCGACGGATCGGCCGCCACCGATTCCTCACCGATGAAGAGCGCGCCGGGCGCGAAAGCTTCGAGTTCTCGGCGGATCATCCGCTCGGCGGCCTCGTCGGCCTCGGTCACCAGGTCGGACGGCTCGCTCTTGGAGCGGACGTCGCCGCTGCGCAGCCGCCGGAAACGCGGCAGGATTTCGGCCTTGGCGGCAAGGCGCAGAAGATCGGCAAGCTTCGTGATGTCGAGCGGAAGGGTCATGACAATGGTCTCATGGGGGATTGGTGCGCGAAGGCTGGCTGGGGGAATTCAGAGACTTTGGGCGGCTTGAAGCCCCGAGAAATCGAAGAGTTTCGGATCGAGCAGGTGCGACGGGTTCACATGGGCGAGCGCGCGCAACATCGTATCCTTGCGGCCCGGCATGCGGGCCTCGATATCGGCAAGCATCGCCTTCATCGCATTGCGCTGCAGGCCATCCTGCGAGCCGCAGAGATCGCAAGGGATGATCGGGAACTGCATGGCGGCGGCGAATTTCGCAAGATCGTTCTCGGCGCAATAGGCAAGCGGCCTCAGCACCATCATGTCACCCTCATCGTTCAAGAGCTTTGCCGGCATACCCGCGAGCCTGCCGCCATGGAAGAAGTTCATGAAGAAGGTTTCGAGGATATCTTCCCGGTGATGGCCGAGCACCAGTGCATCACAGCCCTCCTCGCGGGCGA
This sequence comes from Neorhizobium sp. P1_A6, assembly GCF_056406795.1. NCBI lineage: Bacteria > Pseudomonadati > Pseudomonadota > Alphaproteobacteria > Hyphomicrobiales > Rhizobiaceae > Neorhizobium > Neorhizobium sp. P1_A6. The sequence continues at coordinate 148,523 of NZ_JBFTZM010000003.1, forward strand.
TGCGATAGAGGTTGCCGCGCCGCAGCCGGGAACAGAGCGAGCAATAGGTAGCCCCTYCCGGCACCTTTTCCTTCACGATCGAATAGGTATCGCGATATTCGATGCGGTGTTTTACGCCGATCGAGGCAAGATATTCCGGCAGAACGTGTTTGGGGAAGTTCGGTTGGCCCTGGTCGAGATTGCAGGCAATCAGCTCGACCGGCAGCAGGCCGCGCCATTGCAGATCGAGCAGCACGGCGAGCAGCGAATAGGAATCCTTGCCACCGGAAAGCCCGATCAGCCAACGCTTCTGGCCATTCAGCATGCCAAAATCGTCAAAGGCCTGGCGCACCTGCCGGAGCAGGCGCTTGCGCAATTTGTTGAACGAGACGGAGCTTGGCGCATCCCAAAAAAGCGCTGGCACGAGGCCATTTTCGACCTCATCCAACTCGTCGTCGATCTTGGCCGTCACGCCCATTGGTTTTCCTTTGAAGCCGAAAAGCGGGCGACGCCCGCTTCCGGTGTTTGTCGTCAGGCGCCAAGAGCGGCTGCGACCGCTTCGAGCGCCTCATTGGCCTTGGCGCCATCGGGTCCGCCGGCCTGGGCCATATCGGGACGGCCACCACCGCCCTTGCCGCCAAGCGCCACGGACGCGACCCGGACCAGATCCACGGCGCTGAAGCGCTCGACCAGATCCGGCGTCACCGCGACCACGGCGCTGGCCTTGCCGTCTTCCGAAACACCGATCAGCGTGACGACGCCGGAGCCGAGGCTCGCCTTGCCTTCATCCGCCAGGCCCTTCAGGTCCTTGGCATCGATGCCGTTGAGCGCCTTGCCCATGAACTTGATGCCGCCGATCTCCCTGAAATCGCCGGCCGAACCGCCCTGCCCGCCGCCCATGGCGAGCCGGCGCTTGGCATCCGCGAGTTCCTTCTCCAGCTTGCGGCGCTCGTCGATCAGCGCCTCGACGCGCGAAACCAATTCCGCCGGCTGCACCTTCAAGGCACCTGCCAGCGTCTTCACCCGCTCATCCTGCTCGGCAAGATAGAGACGCGCCGCCTCGCCCGTCACCGCCTCGACGCGGCGAACGCCGGCGCCGACGGCGCTTTCGCCGAGAACGCGGACAAGGCCGATATCGCCGGTCGAATTGACATGGGTGCCTCCGCAGAGCTCGATCGAATAAGCCTTGCCGGCCTTGGGGCCTTCGATTGCCTTGCCCATCGCGACGACACGAACTTCGTCGCCGTACTTTTCGCCGAACAGCGCCATGGCGCCTTCCGCGATCGCATCATCGACGCTCATCAACCGGGTCGTGACCGGCGCGTTCTGGAGGATGATGGCATTCGCCATGTCCTCGACCTTCTGCAATTCTTCGGCCGACATCGGTTTCGGATGCGAAACGTCGAAACGCAGGCGCTCGGGCGCGACGAGCGAACCTTTCTGGGCCACGTGCGTGCCGAGCACTTCGCGAAGCGCCTCATGCAGCAGATGGGTGGCCGAATGGTTGGAGCGCAGGCGCGAGCGACGGTCGTGATCGACCGTCAGCGCTGCGGCATCCCCGACCTTCAACGTGCCCTCGGTGACGGTCGCGATGTGGACGAATACGCCCTCGCCCTTCTTCTGGGTATCCGAGACATTCAGCCTGGCGTTGTCGGTCGCAATCACGCCGGTATCGCCCATCTGGCCACCGGATTCGCCATAGAACGGCGTCTGGTTGACGACGATCTGGATCTGTTCGCCGGCGGACGCGCTGTCGACAGCCTTGCCGTCGCGGACGATCGCCTGCACCACGCCTTCAGCGGTTTCCGTGTCATATCCAAGGAATTCGGTAGCCCCGTGCTTTTCCTTGAGCTCGAACCAGATCGTTTCCGTCGCCTTGTCGCCGGAACCGGTCCAGTGCGAGCGGGCTTCCGCCTTCTGGCGCTGCATGGCGTCGGTGAAACCGGAAATATCGACGCCGATTTCGCGGGCGCGCAAAGCGTCCTGCGTCAGGTCGAGCGGGAAACCGTAGGTGTCGTAGAGCTTGAAGGCGGTCTCGCCATCGAGCATATCGCCCTTGTGAAGCGTGTTCGTCGCATCCGACAGCAGCGAAAGGCCGCGCTCCAGTGTCTTGCGAAAACGGTTTTCCTCGAGCTTCAGCGTTTCGGAAATCAGCGATTCGGCACGGACCAGTTCCGGATAGGCGCGGCCCATCTGCTGGATGAGCGCCGGCAGCAGCTTCCAGAGCAGCGGATCGCGAGCACCGAGCAGCTGCGCGTGGCGCATGGCGCGGCGCATGATGCGGCGGAGCACGTAACCGCGGCCTTCGTTCGAGGGCAGCACGCCGTCCGCGATCAGAAATGCGGAGGAGCGTAGATGGTCGGCGATGACGCGGTGGCTGCCGCGATGTTCGCCTTCCGCCTTGACGCCGGTCGCCTCTTCCGAGGCCGAGATCAGCGCTCGGAACAGGTCGATGTCGTAATTGTCGTGCTGGCCCTGCAGGACGGCTGCAACACGTTCCAGTCCCATGCCGGTGTCGATCGACGGGCGCGGCAGGTCGATCCGCTCTTCCTTCGTCACCTGCTCGTACTGCATGAAGACGAGGTTCCAGATCTCGATGAACCGGTCGCCATCCTCTTCCGGCGAACCGGGAGGGCCGCCCCAGATATGGTCGCCATGATCATAGAAGATTTCCGAGCACGGGCCGCAAGGACCGGTATCGCCCATCGCCCAGAAATTGTCGCTGGTCGGAATGCGGATGATCTTGTCGTCCGAAAGACCGGCGATCTTCTTCCAGAGGCCGAAAGCTTCGTCATCGGTGTGATAGACGGTCACCAGGAGCCGCTTGGCGTCGAGGCCGAATTCCTTGGTGATCAGGTTCCAGGCAAGCTCGATGGCATTCGCCTTGAAATAGTCGCCGAAGGAGAAATTGCCGAGCATTTCGAAGAAGGTATGGTGACGGGCGGTGTAACCGACATTATCGAGGTCGTTATGCTTGCCGCCGGCACGAACGCATTTCTGGGCGGTCGCGGCGGTCGAATAGGGGCGTTTCTCAAGACCAGTAAACACGTTCTTGAACTGAACCATGCCGGCATTGGTGAACATCAGTGTCGGATCGTTGCGCGGCACCAGCGGACTGGAGGACACGACCTCGTGCCCGTTCTTTCGGAAATAGTCGAGGAAGGTCGACCGGATTTCATTCACGCCGCTCATGCTACGCCCTTTTTACCGCCGGATGCGGTCCTATTATTCGAAAACCAGAGGCTTGTATCGCCCACACCCCCAACTGTCCAGCCGCCCCGCCGCCTCACCGAACGAGAAACCGGCCGCGCATCTTTCCATGCGCGGCCGGTTCAAAATAATCCGCCGGAGAAATCCCCGAGTGCGGCGGAACCGCTTTACATATCCGCGGCCGCGTCGCCGTCGTCAGCGTCTGGACCGCCATTCTGCAGGAAGCGGTCGGCGATAAGGCCGGCATTCTGGCGAAGCGACGTCTCGATTTCGCGCGCAAGCTCAGGGTTGTCGCGCAGGAACGTCTTGGCATTCTCGCGGCCTTGGCCGAGACGCTGGCTGTTATAGGAGAACCAGGCACCGGACTTCTCGACGATGCCGGCCTTGACGCCGAGATCGACGAGTTCGCCGGTCTTGGAAACGCCTTCGCCATACATGATGTCGAATTCGACCTGCTTGAAGGGAGGCGCCATCTTGTTCTTGACGACCTTGACGCGAGTCTGGTTGCCGACCACTTCCTCGCGTTCCTTGACCTGACCGATTCGGCGGATGTCGAGGCGAACCGAGGCGTAGAATTTCAGTGCATTGCCGCCGGTGGTGGTTTCCGGGGAACCGAACATCACGCCGATCTTCATGCGGATCTGGTTGATGAAGATCACCATCGTATTCGACTTGGAGATCGAAGCGGTGAGCTTGCGCAGCGCCTGGCTCATCAGGCGTGCCTGAAGGCCCGGCAGGCTGTCGCCCATCTCGCCCTCGATTTCGGCACGTGGCGTCAGAGCCGCAACCGAGTCGATAACGAGGACATCGACGGCACCGGAACGGACCAGCGTGTCGGTGATTTCAAGTGCCTGCTCGCCAGTATCCGGCTGCGAGATCAGAAGGTTCTGCAGATCGACGCCAAGCTTGCGGGCATAGACCGGATCAAGCGCGTGTTCGGCGTCGACGAAGGCGCAGATGCCACCCTTCTTCTGGGCTTCGGCAATCGTCTGCAGCGCAAGCGTCGTCTTGCCGGAGCTTTCCGGACCGTAGATTTCAACGATGCGGCCCTTCGGCAGGCCGCCAATGCCGAGCGCGATATCCAGGCTGAGAGAGCCGGTCGAAACCGTCTCGATCTCGACAATGCTCTCGTTTGCACCGAGCTTCATGATCGATCCCTTACCGAAGGATCGTTCGATCTGCGACAATGCCGCTTCCAGCGCCTTACTCTTGTCCACGCCTTTATCCTCTACGAGCCGCAAACTATTCTGTGCCATCTGGTCCCACCTTTAGGTTATTGCCGCCGCGCACGCAATGAAGCAGCTGATAAAGGTGATGTACCTATTTTGTTCTCATTTGGCAAGGGTCGCTCAAGAGATTGAGTCAAAATAGATATTTCGATTTCGTTCTCATGATGTTCACGCCCGCTGTGGGTGTGGAAAATTCCCGTTTGAAATCAAGGCTGCGCCGCAATTTGACGAGGGAATCGCGGCGTTTGAAATTTATGAGGGACGATCCGATTCTCACTCCGAATCGAGCATTTCCCGGACCGCCACGGCAAGCTGCTTCAGCGAGAAGGGCTTCGGCAGGAAGCCGAATTTCGCGTCGGCGGGCAGGTTGCGGGCAAACGCATCCTCCGCATAACCGGAAACGAAGATGAACTTCATGTCCGGATAGGTCTTGCGCAGTTCCGTCAAAAGCGTCGGCCCGTCCATTTCAGGCATGACGACGTCGGAGACGACGATATCCACCTGGCCCTGGAGCTCTTCCATGATGTCGAGCGCCTCGGTGCCGGAACCCGCTTCGTGCACGGTGTAGCCACGGGTTTCCAGCATGCGCTTGCCGCCTCGGCGGACGGCCTCCTCATCCTCCACGAGCAGGACAACTGCCGACTTTCCGGTGAGGTCGAGGTCGTCGGATGCAGGCGTCGACACGACAGGCGCGAGAGCTGCCGGCGGCGCCTGCGTACCGGTTGCGGTAACGTCCTGGACAACGACGGGCGTTTCGGGAATGTGGCGTGGGAGAAACATGCGGAAACTCGTGCCGCGGCCGACTTCCGATTCGGGATAGATATAGCCGCCGGACTGTTTGACGATGCCATAGACCATCGAGAGGCCGAGGCCGGTCCCCTTGCCGACTTCCTTGGTGGTGAAGAACGGTTCGAAGATCTTGTCCATGATTTCGGGCGAAATGCCCGTGCCGGTGTCGGAAACCTCGACCATCACGAAGTCCTCGGCCGGCAGATCCGCCTGGTTGAAACCGCCCGCATCCTCGGCGGATACATTGCGGGTCTTGATCAGGATCGTGCCGCCCTGGGGCATGGCGTCGCGCGCATTGACGCAGAGATTGATCAGCACCTGCTCGAATTGCGACAGGTCGGTGCGCACCGGCCAAAGATCGCGGCCGTAATCCACTTCAAGCTTCACATTGGTGCCGGAAATCAGCCGGTCGACCAGCATGCGCAGGTCGCCGACGACGTCGGTGAGGTTCAGCACCGCCGGCCGCATGGTCTGCTTGCGAGAGAAGGCGAGCAGCTGGCGCACCAGCACGGCGGCACGGTTGGCGTTGCGCTTGATCTCCATCAGGTCGGCAAAGCTCGCATCCGAGGGACGCGCCTGCAGGAGGAGGTGGTCGGAGGACAGAAGAATCGCCGTCAGGACGTTGTTGAAGTCGTGGGCGATGCCGCCCGCCAGCGTGCCGACGGCATTGAGCTTCTGGGTCTGCGCCATCTGGGTTTCGAGCGCCTTCTGCTCCGTCGTCTCGACGGCATAGACGATCGCGGCCTCTTCAGGCGCTTCGTCGCTCTCGTCGATCACGGCGTTCACATAAAAGCGCACATAGCGGTTCTCGTCACCGGGATGGCGCGAATCGATCGGGGCGATATCGCCCTGCCCGTCCTTCGCAGCGGCAATCGCCTGCATCAGATGCTGGCGGGAATTGTCGTGCACGATGCGGTCGAGTTCGATACCGGCATCCACGTCGTCGCGGGAAACGACGCCGGCAAACAGTTTGAGGAACGGCGCATTGATGCGCAGGATCCGGCCTTCGCCATCGACGGAGGCGATCGCCATCGGGGTATTGTTGAAGAAGCGCGTGAAACGCATCGCGGAGGCGGACTGGTCGCCCTCGCCGCCCTTCGGCCGCGCCAGCACGATGGTGCGGCTTTCGCCCGGTGCGCCGTCGCGGGTGGCGCTGACATTGTGCACCAGGCGCACGGGCAGGCTCTGGCCGTTGGCACGGCGCAGATCGAGATCGAGCGTTTCGGTGCGCTTCAGACCGGGTGCTGCCTGCACCGACTGGATCAGCGCCATGCCTTCGCCAGCCACCAGATCGGCAATCGTCACCGAGCGCGGCACGAACTTGGTCAGGTCGATGCCGAGCCATTCGGCAAGCGTGGCGTTCAGATAGAAGATCTCACCCTTCTTGCCGGCGGAGAAGAAACCGGCGGGCGCGTGGTCGAGATAGTCGATAGCGTTCTGCAACTCGCGGAAGAACCGTTCCTGGTCGTCGCGCTCCGAGGTGATGTCGGTGATCTGCCAGATGTCGAGCTGGCCCTTGCGGCTGTCGGCGGGCGTCAGCAACCGTGCCTTGAGACGGTACCAATGGGCACCGGAACCATTGCCGGTCGTCCGTCCGATCGGCTGGAGAAGCCGGAACTCCTCATGGCCTTCCCGGCCTTCGCGCAGAGCCGTCGTCAGCCGGTAGAGCGCCTCGGTCGATTCGCGGGTCTTGGACAGAAGCGCTTCGAGCGACTGCACGTTGCTCGCCTTGGTCGCACCCGTCATCCGGCCATAGGCGGCGTTGGCGTAGAGAATGCGGCCCTTGGTGTCGGTGATCAGAATGCCGTCGGGATGGTTGGCGAGGAAACCGCGGGCCAGCTCGTCGGAACGCGACTGCGGCATGACCTCGACGAGGCCGATGATCGACGACACCAGGAAGAAGATGCCGACCATGGCGAGAATGCCGAGCAGGCCGAGCACCAGCTCGTTGTCGAGCGCATGCTGGAACATCACGAAGCCGGCAGCCACGCCACAGAGAACGAGCGCCAGAAGGACTATCCGGACGATGGTGCCGCCACGCGTCCCTTTTTCCACCAGGGGCGCATCGTAGTTGCCGCTCTGCTGCAACTTCGTCATCAATTCCTCGCATTTCGACCGGCGCTGCGGCCATGAACATTCAGGGATCAGGAATCCCGCGATTCCTTATTAGCAAGTTGCAGGTTAAGCAAAAAGCTCTGCTGGGCCACAAAACCCGGGACAGTTTGGCGGAGTGACCTATCTTTGCTTTTCTGCGCTGTCTTTCAGCGCGGGACAGTGACAGTTAGCAGCTTGCTTCGGTAGGAAAAAAGTCGTTTTTTACCGCAGCGTTCATATGAGGAGTGGCAAGAGATGTTAGATGACCTGATGGGCGCCTATGGAGGCCGCCTGGTGATCGCAGTCGTCGGCGTCGGCATTGGGCTCGTCGTCCTCATCGGCGCGCTCTGGCTCATGCGCGGCCGCGCCGGCCCGTCCCCCTTCGTGCGCGGCGGCAAAAACCGTCAGCCGCGGCTTCAGGTGCTGGATGCAGCGGCCGTCGACGCGCGCCGTCGCCTGGTCCTCATCCGCCGCGACGGGGTCGAACACCTGATCATGATCGGCGGGCCGACCGATATCGTCATCGAAAGCGGAATTTCCACGGCGGCACCCGCCATGCCGGCGACCGTGGCAAACCGGTTCCAGCCCCTGGACATGACGGTTCCCGTTCAAGCCGCACCCGCTATGGAAGCCCGGCCGGCTCCCGTCGCCGAACCCCGCCCTGCCCAGATCCCCCGTCCCGCGGCTCCGGAAACGCGCATCGAGCCGGCACGGGAAAGCGTCGTGCCGCCGCGCGAGGCCCCGCGCGCCGCTGCGCCTTTGGCGGCAGCAGCAGCTCCCGTCACCGGGGCCATGCCGATGAGCGGAACCCTTGCTCCGCGGCCCGCCCCGCCTGTCATGGCCAACAATGCGGCGGCTGCCGAGCCGGCGGCCGCCCCGAGGATAGAACCGCCCGCCCGTCAAGCCCCGGAAGTAAAGTCCGAACAGTTGCGGCCGATCGCGGCCCTCGCAGCCGCGGCCCCGCCACCTAGCCCAGCTCCTGCCCCCGCTCCTCTCCAGGTTCCGGCTTTCGACGACGCCGCCGATGTGCTCGATGCCGCCCGCGAACGCGTCTTCCAGGAAGCGCCCGAGCCCCGCGTCGTGCCGGTCAGCGCCGCAATCGTGCCGCCTGCCCTGCAATCGGCCGCCGACAAGCCGAAACAGCTCGGCAGCGATTTCGAGCGGATTCTCGAAGAGGAAATGGCCAACAACCTCGCAGCCCGCGAGTCGGCCATCATCCCCCAGCCGAGCCGTCAGATACAGCCGAGGAACCCCGGCGTGCCGCCGGTCACCGGTGCGACACCGGAACCGAGCCTGCAGTCGGAAGTCGCCCGTATCTTCGGTGAAATGTCGGTCACCCGCGATAAGTGAGCGGGCGCCCCCGCCATTTTGGGCCCAAGAAAAAAGGCACGGAAAAACCGTGCCTTGAATTCGTTTATGGCTGATCAGGCGAATTATTCGTCCCGATAGACCTTTTCACGGCGCTCGTGGCGTTCCTGCGCTTCGATCGACAGTGTGGCGATCGGACGAGCGTCGAGACGCTTGAGGCCGATCGGTTCGCCCGTTTCCTCGCAGTAACCATAGGTGCCGTCCTCGATGCGCTGCAAGGCGGCATCGATTTTGGAGATCAGCTTGCGCTGACGGTCACGGGCTCGAAGCTCGATAGCTCTGTCGGTTTCGGAGGAAGCCCGGTCGGCGAGATCGGGGTGGTTGGCGCTCTCTTCAGCCAGATGGCCGAGCGTTTCGCGCGCTTCTCTCAGAATATCGTTTTTCCAGGCGATCAGTTTTGCCCGGAAATACGCTTTCTGGTTTGCATTCATGAACTCGTCGTTTTCAGAGAGCACATAATTGCTAAGATCGATCTTCTCACTCAACGCGATTCTCCTGAAGAACATCTCATGCGGCGCTCTATATCCTATCCTCCCATCCGGATTCAAGCCTCGCGCTCAGTATTAAGGCATTTTTAAAACTGTCATAAAAATCCGCTAAACGGCTATTTTTTAAGCTTTTATTCTGAATGTCCAAAACTCTTCTCCACAGGCGCACGAGCCCGGCTGGGCTATTTCAGAACATCTGCGGCAGTTGACGAGTCTCATGCCGAAAGGGTACCCATCGCTTCCATCCTCTTAACAGCGGTGCCGGGCATGACGATGATCACTCCTCCTCCTTCCCGCATCTATCTCCTGCGCCACGCCAAATCCGGCTGGGCGGAACCGGGACAGCACGATTTCGATCGCCCTCTCGACAATCAGGGCTTCGCACAGGCCGAGATCGTTGCCGACAAGGCTGCAGATCGCAACTATCGGCCTGATATCCTTATCAGTTCCACCGCCATGCGGTGCCGCCAGACCGCCGAAGCCATCCGCCGCGCGATCAGCGAGGAGATCGAGCCTGTCTTCATCGACGAACTCTATAACGGCTCGCTCGGCACCTATCTCGCCATTCTCGCAGGCCAAAGAGACAGCAACTCGGTGATGCTCGTCGGCCATAACCCGACCATGGAAGAGGTTTTGGAAGGGTTGATCGGCGCCGACCAGATGGTGGCGGCGGTCCCGGGCGGTTACCCGCCTGCCGGCCTTGCGGTGCTCGATTATCGCGGTTTTGTCGCCGGCTCGGATGCCGCCTGGACACTGACCGACTTCCTGACGGCCTGACCAGGACCCGAACGACGGCTTTGCGGCCTCGCAACGGCTTCCTATATAGGCGTAAACTCTGGACCCGGAACGACGCCTTGCCGCCTTCGCTTACCAGCTTCTCGGATGACGCGCGCATCGCGCTCGACAATCTCGCCGACCGTGCCTCGGGCCTCGTGCATCCGACGATCAGGCTCGGCGTGACCGGCCTGTCGCGAGCCGGCAAGACCGTTTTCATCTCGTCGCTCGTCCACAATCTCCTGAACGGCGGGCGGCTGCCGCTCTTCGAAGCGCTCCGGTCGGGCCGGGTGTCGGCGGTGCGGCTTGAGCCGCAGCCGGACGACGCCATCCCGCGCTTTCAATACGAAGACCATATCCAGGCCCTGGTGCGCGACCGCATCTGGCCGGATTCGACCCGCGCCATCTCGGAACTGCGGATCACCCTCGACTACCAGAGCGCCAGCGGCTGGGGGCGGATGTTTTCCCGCGGCCGGCTGTCGATCGACATCGTCGATTATCCCGGCGAGTGGCTGCTCGACCTGCCGCTGCTGGCGCAGGATTTTCGCACCTTCAGCGATAATACCGCAGCACTTGCCGGGACCGGCATCCGCGAGGAATTGTCGCGGGAATGGCTCGCCCTCGCAAACGGCGTAGATGCGGACGCCCCGGCTGACGAAATGACCGCGAAACGGCTGTCGGAAGCCTTTGCGGGCTACCTCAAGGCCTGCAAGGCGGACGAACGGTCGCTTTCGACCCTGCCGCCCGGCCGGTTCCTGATGCCCGGCGATCTCGAAGGCTCGCCGGCGCTGACCTTCGCGCCGCTGCCGAACATGTCCGACACCAAGGCGCCGAAGGGCTCGCTGCGGGCGATGATGGAGCGCCGTTACGAGGCCTACAAGAACGTCGTGGTCAAGCCGTTCTTCCGCGAGCATTTCGCCCGGCTCGACCGTCAGATCGTGCTGATCGACGCGTTGCAGGCGATCAATCGCGGTCCCGAAGCGGTGCAGGATCTGGAACGGGCGCTGACAGATGTGCTCGCCTGTTTCCGCCCCGGCCACAACAGTTTCTTCTCTTCCCTGATCGGCCGCAGGATCGACAAGGTTCTGGTCGCCGCCACCAAGGCGGATCACCTGCATCACGAAAGCCATGATCGCCTGGAACGGCTCACCGGCCGGCTGGTCGATCGCGCAGTCAAACGGATCGGCATGGCCGGCGCCGGCATCGAGGTTATGGCGATCGCATCGGTGCGCGCCACCCGCGAGGCGACCGTCAAGGAAGACAATCATCTCCTGCCAGTCATCGTTGGCACGCCTAATGCGGGCGAGATGATCAACGGCGAACGCTTTGATGGAAACAAGAAAACAGCGATATTTCCCGGTGACTTGCCGGAAGATCCTGAAGCATTTTTTCAGCAGCTGGATTCGGTCAATGCGGAGCTTCCGGAGATCAACGTGGTGCGCTTTCGCCCACCGGCGCTCGAAGAGGCGAATGGCGGCATGAAGCTCTCGGTACCACATATCCGGCTCGACCGCGCCATGCAATTCCTGTTCGGAGACCGCCTCGCATGAGACCGCCCGAATCACCTCAGAACGGCAAGCGCCGACCCGCATCTTTCTCGGTTGAAGAGGAAAGTGTCGCCCGAAACGAAACCTTGCCCGTCCCTCGCCGCAGCCCGCGCAGCTTCGAGGACGGCGTCGTCGTGACGCCCGACGAACAGGATCCGTTCGTGACGCCGCCCGAACTCGCCGCGGAGGCCATCCCGGTCGCCGAGCCCCGGACGCGCAAGAAATTCTCCTTCGTCAATCTGGCGACGGCGGCCTTCGGCACCTTCCTGTCGCTCGCTTTTGGTCTATGGGCCGATAGCGTCGTCCGCGACCTGTTCACCCGTGCCGACTGGTTGGGATATGCAGCACTCACAGCGCTTGCCATCGGGCTCGTCGCAGTTACCGTGATCGTCGGCCGCGAAATCTTCGGCATGATGCGACTTTCCGCGGTCCAGACCCTGAAAGCGCAAGCGGAAGAGGCGGCGCTTTCCCCTCGCCCGACTGCCGCGCGTGCCGTCGTCGCCACGCTTGCGAAACTTCTCAGTCACCGGGCGGAGACCGCCAAGGGTCGCGCAAACCTCGACGCCACGAAGGACGAAATCATCGATGGCCCCCAGCTTATCGAGCTTGCGGAACGGGAGCTCCTGGCGCCGCTCGACCGCAAGGCCCGTGCTCTCATTCTCGGATCGTCCAAACGTGTTTCTGTCGTCACCGCCATCAGCCCACGTGCCGTTGTCGACCTTGCCTACGTGCTCTTCGAAGTGACACGGCTGATCCGCGCCATGGCCGAACTTTACGGCGGCCGGCCGGGCACGCTCGGCCTGTTGCGACTGATGCGGGACGTCATCGCCCATCTCGCCGTAACCGGCTCGATCGCCGTCGGCGATGGCGTTGCGCAACAGGTCCTCGGGCATGGGCTCGCTTCCAGACTGTCGAAGCGGTTGGGCGAAGGCGTGATCAACGGCCTCTTGACCGCGCGAATCGGCATCGCCGCCATGGATCTTTGCCGGCCGCTGCCCTTCCGGGCGGTGAAAAGGCCCGGAATCAGCGATTTCATCTCGGATATTGCGGCAGTCGGCGGGCGAAAAGATGAACAATAGAAGGGTCGACCATGGCCCAAATCCGGCCATGGTCACCAGTCGTTAACCATTCCCACCTAAATTACGGGACACTTAAAGTTGCTGCTCGTCAGGGGAAAGTTCATGTATTCGCGCTTCTTTTCGCTTCTGGGCGGGTTCGCCATTCTGACAGTCGCGACCACTTCCGCCATGGCGCCGCAGGCTGAAGCCGCTCCGCGCGACAAGGCATTCTTCCAGTCGGTCGCCGGCGTCTGGAAAGGTCCCGGCGAAATCGTCGCCGGCAAATACAAGGGCACGAAATTCAGCTGCAACCTGACCGGTGCGGCAATCCCGGACAGTGATGTCGGCATCAAACTCGATGGGACCTGCCGTGTCGGCGTGTTTCAGCAACCGATGTCGGCCACCATCGCCCAGAGCGGCCGCGGTTACACCGGCAAGTTTCTGGATGGCGCCGAGGGCAAGGGACTGGACATCATTTCCGGCTCGGTCAGCGGCGACAAGGTCGTCATGGGCATCAACCGCAATCAACTCAACGGCGCGATGGTCGCGAGCCTGCGCGGCGAGAACAAGATGAACATCACCATCTCGATCAAGGTCGAAGACCAGATGGTTCCGGTGATCGGGCTCAGCCTAGACCGCGACATGGATTCGATCGCCGTCGGCTCGATCAAGCAATAAGATCTGCTGAGCCTTCAGGCGTCCCGCCACCAATCCCGGCTGTCGCGTGCGACCTTGATGCCGGCGATGTCGGCACCCCCAAGCCAGTCACGCACTTTCCTTCCCTTCACCAGAAGATCCGGGGCGATGTCGGCAAGCGGCATCATCACGAAGCCTCGGTCGGTCATGCGTGGATGCGGCACTTCCAGTTTTTCGGTTCTCTGCTCGCGCGCCCCGTAGGTCAGGATATCGATATCGATGGTGCGCGGTCCCCAGCGCTCCAGCCGGACGCGCTTCATACCGCGCTCGATCGACAGACAGACGTCGAGAAGGTCCTCCGGCTCCAATGAAGTCTCCACCAGAACGCAGCAGTTGAAAAAATCCGCCTGGTCGGTCTTGCCCCAGGGCGGTGTCGAATAGAGTTTCGAGACGGCCACGACGCGACAGTCCTCGCGCGCATCGAGCTGCCGGAGCGCCTCGGCCATGGACGACGGCGGGTCGCCGATATTGCCGCCAAGCCCAAGAGCCGCGACTTCGAGCGTCTTTTCACGCGAAATGCTCAACACGCACCTCCGCATAATCGAGGATGCCGGGGATCGGCACGCTCGGCTTGCGCACGGCGATCTCCACCCGACGGATCTGCGGCGACCAGGCGCACAGCGCCCTGCCGATATCCTTGGCAAGCGTCTCGATAAGGTTGCGGCGGTGGCCGGTCACCACCTTCTCGACGATTTCATAGGCGATGCCGTAATGCACCGTGCTTGCGACATCATCGTTTTCAAGCGCCTCATCCGCCTCCACGTCCATGACGACATCGATGAAGAAACGCTGGCCAAGCGTTGCCTCCTGCTCGAAGGCACCGTGCCTGGCGTAGAATGCGCAGTTTTTCAGCGTGATCGTGTAGGTCGCCATCAAAGGCCCTCTCTTGCGTTAGAAGCGGAGGCCGCGGCAAGCACCGCGTCCGCCATCGCCAGCGCATCGCGGTTGGCGGCGACATTGTGGACGCGGAAGATCGAAGCGCCCGCAAGCCGCAGGATCGCCGTGGTCGCGGCGGTGCCGACGTCACGCTCGTCCGCCTTTTCCCGTCCCGTCAGCGCGCCGATGAAGCGTTTGCGCGAGGTTCCGGCGAGCAGCGGGAAACCGAGCCTATGCAATTCGGCAAACCGCGCCATCAATTCCAGGTCGTCGTCACGGTCCTTGGCAAAGCCGAAGCCGGGATCAAGCACGATCGCCTCCTCGGAAATACCGGCGCTGCGAGCGATCTCGAGAGACTGCTGCAGGAAAAATTCCTGGTCAGCGATCCTGTCGGGCCGCTTTTCCTGTTCGCGCCCGCGGCCGGTATGCATGATGCAGACCCCGGCAGATGTTTGAGCCGCGACGGTGGCGATCTCCGGCTCGCGCTGCAGGCCGTGGACGTCGTTGACGATATGGGCACCTGCCGCCATCGCCAGACGCGCGGTTTCGGCGCGGTAGGTATCGATCGAGATCAGCGCATCCGTCTCCGCGGCGAGTTTTTCGATCACCGGCAGGACGCGGTCCTGCTCTTCGGCCGCCGATACCTCGGCCGCGCCGGGCCTCGTCGATTCGCCGCCGATATCGAGAATAGCTGCGCCGTCGCGGACACAGGAAAGGGCATGAGCCACCGCGGCATCGACATTTCCGTATCTTCCGCCGTCGGAAAAGGAATCCGGCGTGACATTGATGATCGCCATAATCTGGCCTTGGCGGCCGAGTTCAAGGGCACGACCGCGCCCGACACGCCAGGTGCTGTTGCGCTGCGATATCACCGGCCGGCCGTCTGTCGAAGGGTAACGCAAAATTTGATGCCTTTGTGTTGCGCTCAGGCTGGCTATGCCCCAAGGTCCCCATAAGTTCAACGTCGCAGGCCATAGAATGTTCTCCATGCGCAGAGTCCGCCGGTTTTTCGGTGTCTTTCTTCTCCTCTGCGCGATCCCTGCGACGGCCACGGCAGAGCCGATCATCAACAAGACCTATTCCTATTTCCGGATCGGCGGCCGCACGGCCGAGGACCTCGACAAGGAATTGGAAAATCGCGGCCCCATCACCCGCGGCACCGGCCATCGCCATCCGGGCGCCACGGAAATCAAGTTCGGCGGCGATGTCACCTATGTGGAAAAGGGTGGCCGCTGTTCGGTCGGCGGCGCACGGGTGACGCTTCGCACCCACATCATCCTGCCCCGCTGGGGCAATCGCGGCCGGGCCACGCCCGAGCTCGGCTTCATCTGGGATACGCTGTCGAAGGACATCAAGCGCCATGAGGAGCGGCACGCGGAAATCGCCCGCAACCACGCGCGTCAGCTCGAACGGGAACTGCTGGGTCTTCCTGTCAACAGAACCTGCGATGCACTGGAAAAACAGGTGGCCGAGACGACCCGCCGGGTTCTCGAAGCGCATGACGGGGAGCAACTCCGATTCGACCAGATCGAAGCGGCCAATTTCGACGCCCGGATGATGCGGCTGCTGCAGTACCGCATGAAGCGCTCCGGAAATTAGTCCCCTCTCCTAAGAATCAGGTCAGCGAACCGTTGCGAAGCTTTTTCCAGGCTTGCGCCATCCCTCGTCAATGACGGGTGATTTATGGTGATAGTCTAAAATACGAATCTCGGATATAACCTAAGACATAGCTTACTTACCGACGCTTCGAAAAACGAAGCAGATGAGGTAGATAGCCGCAAGATCAGCGTGACCCTCCGGTTCCGGGACCGATGTGTCGAACGCAGTTGCTTCAGGTGTTCCTGAGTTTTGATTTCCTGTGTTTAGTTCTCCTGGCGTGTCTTCAAGCCGCAGGTGTTTCCTCCCTCCCCTGCTGGTGATGCGCCCGCCTTGCCTCGCTTGCCGCTTTTGCGGAGCGAGGCTTTTTTTTGCCCGGAAACAGGCAATCGGGAAAATGAAGATCAGCTACGATCAGGCCTGGCGCTCGGGCACGTTGACCACGAGCCCGTCGAGATCCGCCTTGACCTTGATCTGACAGGAAAGGCGCGAGTTCGGCTTCACCTCGAAGGCGAAGTCGAGCATGTCTTCCTCCATGGGAGCCGGCGGGCCGACCTTTTCCGTCCAGGCCTCGTCGACATAGACATGACAGGTAGCGCAGGCGCAGGCGCCGCCGCATTCGGCCTCGATGCCCGGGACGGAATTGCGAACCGCATTCTCCATAACGGTGGAGCCTGGCTCGGCTTCGATATCGAAGCGCGTTCCGTCAAAGGCAACGATGGTCAGTTTCGTCATGATAGGGAAATCCGGAATGTTGAAGGGTCAGGGCACACTATTTGAGCGTGCTGTCTTCCAATAAAAGCCCGGCGCAGTCAACATTTCGGGGCGCCGCCGGCTGTTCAATCGGCGCCTCGCCCAAACGATTCGCTCAGCGGCAGAGTTTGTTGATGAAGTTTTCGGCCTCGATGACTGCGGCAGCGACCGCAGCCCGCAAGGAGGCGTCGGAGGCATTGTCTTCAAGGCGCTCGGCAGCGGCGGAAACCTTGAAGGCGCCGACCGCACCGGCAGCGCCCTTCAGACGGTGTGCGGCTGCGACGACGTAGGCGCTATCGGCGCTTGATATATCGTGCAGCGCGCGGCGCGCCTGGCGTGCAAACATCTGGAGCACTTCGACTTCAAGGGTCTTGTCGCCCATGGTCTGGGTCGCGAGATGGACGAGGTCGATCGGACGGGACTGCGAGGGGCAAGCGCCCCGGAGGGTTTCCGGAGCTTCGAACGCGATACTGACGGCTGCCATTGCCATGAACCTGTTTTCCCTGTTGTTCTTCTGATAATGTCCCGAATTGTGCGGGCCAATCGCAGCTATCCCGTTAAATTCCGGCACAATCTGGGCCGGTTTCTTCCCATATGGTTAATTTCTGCTAAGCTCCCGGGATTTTAGGAGTTTTGCATCTTCGCATGGTTTAAATTCTGTTAACAACATTCCACAGCATCATTCGAAGGCAGGCGTCATAATTGTGCAGGGTGGCCGAATGTGCCACTACAATACGCCTAAGGTGGCGAGGAATATCGTCCTTTTGCCCCGGGTGGTAGGTTGGTAAGCTTTCATTATCATCCGTTTGAAAGAACGGCCATCCGACTTGAAAATGAATAGGAAACTGGAAGTCCGCTTTGTGGGTGGAGAGTTTCCGGCAGGCAGCGTTCCATCTGTCGGTCTGCGGGCGGCAGCGCGTCAGATGGGATTTGCCGGGCGAGTATGTAACGAGGCGTAACCGCATGGCAAAGAACCCTAGCAGCGAGTCGATCGATGAGACGGCGTTCCAGGCGTTGGAAGATGCCCTAAAAATCAACTTCAACGATGATCAGTCGCGCCAAAGATCAGTGCCCCATGCCTCGGAGGCAAGAGTGTCAGACACTAACAAACCGCGTCAGACCCAATACCAGGATGATGCCGCCGAATCATACAGGTCGGCCGCTACTGAAACCGCTGCCAAATCCCCCACATTCCAGCCTGCCAACGATTCGGGGAAGCGCAGTTCGACGGCGATCCTGCGGACGCTGGAAGGCGGCGCAATGCGCTCGTCGATCCGCAATGCGGTGATCGTCTCGATCCTCTGGGCAATCGGCGGTATCGCCCTCGGGCAGATGATCTACGGCAACCAACTCTGGCAGATCACCTCGGTCGAGGGCGTTCTGGCTGCGCCCGGCATCGTCGCGCTCGCGGTCTGCATCTTCGTCCCGATCATGCTGTTCTTCGCCTTCGCGATCATGATGGCTCGCGCTCAGGACCTCAGGACCGCCGCCCGCTCGATGGCCGAGGTGGCGCTTCGCCTTTCGGACCCGGAGACCGTTGCCTCCGAGCGGATCATGAGCGTCGGTCAGGCCGTGCGCCGCGAAGTATCGGCGATGAACGAAGGTATCGAGCGCACCATCGCCCGCGCCGCCGAGCTCGAAACGCTCGTGCATTCGGAAGTGAATGCGCTGGAGCGGAGCTTTACCGACAACGAATTGCGCGTTCGCGGCCTCGTCCATGAACTCGGCGCCGAACGGGACGCCATCGTCAACCACGCCGAGCGTATCCGTTCGTCGATTGCCGGCGCCCATGACCAGCTCAAGGAAGAGCTGTCGCTCGCGACCGAAGAAATCTCCATTCGCCTGGCAACCTCCGGCGAAGCCTTCGCCTCGATGATCGAGACGCGCGGCGCGGCGCTGATGGAGAAGTCCAACGCCGCCGGCGAAGCGCTCGGCAGCCTGCTGACCACCAAGACCGAAAACCTGCTGCAGACGCTGAATTCCTCCGGTTTCGCACTCGCCCACGAGTTCGACGAGCGGATGGAAGCGATCAACACCGTGCTTTCGCAGCGCGGCCAGGCGCTTCTCAACGAATTCCAGACGCGCGCCTCCTCGCTCGACGCCAATACCGAAAAGCTCAACGCGGCACTTGCCGACCGCACCCGCCAGCTGAACGAGACGCTGCTTGCGCGCACGCGGGAAATCACCGACGGACTTGCCGAAAGCGAACAGACGCTCACCGGCTCGCTTGGCGGCATCCTTGCGGCACTCAACAGCTCGCTCGAAGAAAAGAGCTCGTCCTTCCGCCAGAGCCTGCAAAGCACCGTCGAAGACGTGGTCCTCGACCTCGACATGCGCTCCGGCTTCTTCGAAGAGCGCCTGCAGACGACCGTCGGCCTGCTCAGCACGACCTTCGACGACAGCATCTCGCAATTCACCTCCGCCTTCGACCAGCGCGCCGGCACGCTCGACAGCAAGCTGATGGACAGCCTTGCCCGCATCAACGAGACGGTGGCCAGCGGTTCGGACGCGATCGAGAACATTCTCTCGTCCAGCGTCGAGCGCATCAGTTCCTCGCTCACCGATCAGTCGCTTGCGCTCGAGACGACGCTTGGCACCGGCCAGGAAATGCTGGACTCCATGCTCGGAAGCCGCTCGCGCGAACTGTCCGACGCATTGTCGGCCCGCAGCAGCGAAATTCAGGACACGCTGTCGTCCCGCGCTGCCGAAATCCAGGATGCGCTCGTGACGCATACCGGGGAACTCCAATCCGTGCTTGTCTCGCGCACCGGAGAACTCCAGGACGTGCTTGGAACTCGGACAACCGAGCTCCAGAGCGTGCTCGCCTCCGGAACCAGCGAACTTCACGACGTGATCGGCGGCCGCGCCACCGAACTTCAGAACGCATTCACCGCACGCGCCAGCGAACTCCAGAGTGTGCTCACCTCGGGCACCGGCGAGCTTCAGGATGTGCTTGCCTCGCGCACCGGTGAACTGAAGGGCGTATTCGCCTCCGGCACCAGCGAACTTCACGCAGGCTTTGCGAACGCGCATCAGAATATCGAAACAACGCTTGCCGAGCGCAGCAGCAGCCTGCTCGGCACGCTTTCCGAAAACCAGGCCAAGTTCGAACAGAGCCTGGCAATCCGCTCGGGCGCCATCATCGCTGCACTTTCCGGCAGCCACGATCATCTGACCGAGGTGCTCAGCCAAAAGTCTGCCGCAATCGAAACACTGATGTCCGGTGCGCCGGAGCGGCTGGCCGGCATGTTCGACGAAAAGTCGGAGCACATCTCCCGCACGCTTGCGACAAGTGAACAGCGGATCGGCGACGAGCTCGGCCGGCGTGCGTCCGAGATGCAGTCGTCGCTCGATGCCAATCGCGAGCGGATTTCCGAAATCCTCGAAGACAAGTCGATGGAAATCGCGACGTCCTTCGCGCTCGGTGAAGATCGCCTCGCCGGCATGCTGGACGACAAGTCGGAATCGATCGCCCGTGCGCTTTCGGAGACCGAACAGCGCATGAGCGGCGACCTCGCCCGCCGTACCTCTGAAATCAACGAATCGCTCGGCATCAACCGCGACAGGCTTGCAGAAATCCTCGACGACAAGTCGATGGAAATCGCCACCTCCTTCGCACTCGGCGAGGACCGCCTCGCCGGCATGCTGGACGAAAAGTCGACGGCCATCGCCAATACCTTCATCGATGCCGACGTCCGCATCGAGCAGTCCTTTGCGGCCCGCGCGGAGACCATCCGCAACGCCTATGCCGACAGCCAGGTCAATCTCGACCAGTCGCTCGATAACCGGACGGCGGAGCTTGCCCGCATTCTCGAAAGCGGCGGCGATCGCCTCGAACAGACGGTCGGCGGCGCAAGCAGCCGTATTGAAACGGCGCTCACAAGCGGCGCCCAACGTTTCGAAACGGGCATGGCGGATGGACTGGAACGGGTCGAAGCCGTTCTCGGCTCAACGCAGGAGCGTATCGCCGCGACCATCGGCCTTGGCCATCAGCAGCTGGAAACGACACTCGGCTCCGGTTACGAACAGATCCGCGACACTCTGGAAGAACGCACGAATTCGATCGCGACCACGCTCGGCGACGCACAGAGCCAGATCGGGACCCTGATGCAGGACCAGGCGACGTCGCTCGGCACCTCGATTGCCGCAAGTGCCGGAATGCTGGAAATGTCGCTCGAAACCCAGCAGAATGCTCTGCGCGATGCGATCGATACGGCAGGTCAGTCTCTCGAAGAACGTCTGCGCGACAATGTCGGGACGCTTGCCGTCCGGCTCTCCGATGCTGCCGGCGAAATCGGCCGGTCGGCCGACGCATTCTCCAACCGCATCCGGCAGACGGTCGGCGGGGTTCAGGGCGCACTCGAGGAAACCGGCAGCCGCATCGAATCGACGTTCGGCGGGCTCGAAGGCCGTATCCGCGGCGAGATTCTCGAGGCGGCTCAACTCGTCGACGAGGCCGGCGCCAATCTTTCGGCCACGCTCACCAACCGCACGGCTGACCTCGAACGCGTGGCCACCGAGGCTTCGGATCGTATCACCGACACCATGGACGGCCGCACCGCCCGTATCGAGGAACGACTCGGCACGATCGACCGCGCTCTGACGATCGGCCTCGACAACGTCACCAAGACCATCGAAAGCAAGGCTGTCGGCCTCGCCTCCACACTGCGCGAAGCAGTCGGCGCCGCAGCCCAGAGCATGGACAGCGAAGCCACCCGCTCCGCCGAAGTGCTGGCCCGTGCCGGCGCCGAATTCACCGAGGAACTCAGCAATCGCAACGCCGAGTTCACCAAGGCGATCGAGGAACGCTCGACCCAGATCGTCGGCCGGATTTCGGAAACCCAGAACCGGCTCGCCGGCCAGGCGGCAACCGTAGCGCTCGCTTTCTCCGAAGCCGGCAATGCGATCGTCCACAAGGTCGCGGAGGCCGACAGCCTGGTGAAGCGCCAGGTAACGGCAATTTCCGAGGCGCTGGACGATGCGCAGAAGGCTCTCGACTCGCGCGGCGACGGCATCCGCACCACGCTCGCCGATACCGCAAGCCACCTCGATAGCGCGATGGACGCCGTCGACCGGGCACTCGCGGCCCGCGGTGAAGCCATTCACTCCGCCCTCGACGCCCGCGCCCGTGACCTGAATTCCATGCTCGCCGGTCGCTCGGCTGAATTAACGCGGCTTCTCGACGAAAAGGCGAAGCCGATGGTCGAGGAATATGCCGCGACCGGCCGCAACGCCATCGAACAAATGACGACTGCTGCCCAGCAGGGTGCCGAACGGCTTTCCGCCGTGGCGCAGGAGACGACGGCACGGATTTCCTCTGCTGCGGAAGACACGACCGCACGGCTCTCCGCCGCGACAGAAGAAACGACCACGCGGCTTTCGTCTGCGACGGACGAATCGACGGCACGTATCCGCAACGAGAACTCGGCGCTGGTCGATGCGATCGCCGCACGGACCAACGAGACGCTTGCCGCCATCACGCAGCGGACCGAAAGTGCGGCCGGCACCATGCGTCATGTCGAACAGGGCCTGTCAGCCAGCGTCAACAGCCTCATCGACAAGCTGGCGGAAAGCAATTCGAACATTTCCGCGATGGTCCAGGAGACGGCGAAGGAACTCGGCAGCACCGCCGACGCCGTCGCCCATCACCTTTCGGAAGCTGACCGCAAGCTGAGCGTGACGGCCAACCGTTTCGTGCAGTCGGCGACCAACTCCGCCGATATCGTTTCCGGCTCGACCCGCATGCTCGAGGACAATATCGGTCGCATGTCGGACGTCTTCGGCAACACGCTCGATCAGGTCAGCAGCCTTGTCGGCCGTTTCGACGACCATTCACGCGTGCTTGTCGAAGCATCCGAACTCCTCGGTGCAGCACAGTCCAACCTCGCCAGCACACTGGACGAACGTCAGGACGCGCTGCGCAACCTGTCGACCGGTCTCGTCAAGCGGTCCGAGGAAATCGAGACGACGATGCGCGGCATGACGAGCCTCGTCGACAGCGCGTTCGAGCGGGCGGAAGAACGTTCGCTGCAGGTCGGCTCGCGGCTTCGCGAAAGCCTGCATGCTTCGTTTGCCGATATCGGCCGGACGCTTGGGGAAACGCAGCATCGTGCCGAAGTCACGGCCGATGCAATGCGCGAAGCACTGATCAGCGCCGGCAGCGATGCCAACCACGCCATCGAGACGACGCTCTCCGATGCCGAGAAGCGCACCCGCGATCTCTCCGAGCGGATGCGCGGCAGCATCTCGCAGTCGCTCAGCGACGTCGAACAGCTGCTGTCGGATGCTACCACCCGCTCCGGCAGCGCTGCCGAACAGCTGCGCGATACGCTGAGGGAATCGGTCGAGGAAGCCATCAACCGCTTCTCCGGCGCAACCGACGAGATCCGCCGCTCGGCGCAGGATATCCGCCGCGAGCTGGATACGACCCGCACCGAACTGAAGCGCGGCGCCTTCGACCTTCCGGAAGAAGCCAAGGAAAGTGCAGCCGCGATGCGGCGTGCCGTTGCCGAGCAGATCAAGGCACTACAGGACATCTCGGCGCTGGTCGGACGTTCGACGCAGAACTTCGAAATCTCCGAGGCTTCCGCACCACGCCAGGCGCCTGCTCCCGCTCCGCAGCCGGCTCCTGCCCGTCCGCAGCCACAGCCCGCTGCCGCAGCCATCCCGCAGCCGGCGCCGCCTGCACCCCGCAGCGATCCCTATGCCGGAAACGCGTTGCGCGGCACGCTGCCGCTCGACCGGCCGACACAGGCGCCCGTCGCCCGCGCACCCGAACAGGCACAGCGCGGCGGCACCGACGGCGGCTGGATCAGCGATCTGCTGCGCGGCGCATCGCGTGACGAGTTCACCGAGACGCAAGCCACCGCACCGCGTCAGCAACAGCCGCCGGCACCGCGTGCGGCCGAGCCGGCCCCCGCTCCGCGCGGCAACGGCGACAACCGCAATCCCCGCCATATGGTGGAATCGCTGAACTCGCTGTCGGTGGATATCGCCCGCGCCATCGATCATGACGCATCGGTCGACCTGTGGCGGCGTTACCAGCGCGGCGAACGCGACGTCTTCACCCGTCGCCTCTACACGCTGAAGGGTCAGCAGACCTTCGACGAGATCAAGCGCAAGTACGACCGCGAACCGGAATTCCGCACCGCCGTCGACCGCTATATCGCCGATTTCGAAAAGCTGCTCGCCGACGTCGCCCGCACCGATCGCGACAAGACGGTAACCCAGAGCTACCTCACCTCGGATACGGGCAAGGTCTACACGATGCTGGCCCACGCCGCCGGCCGGTTCAACTAAGAGCCGGATCGGAACAACCGATACCTAAAAAGCCGCCTTTCGGGGCGGCTTTTTTGTTGGCTGATCAGTGCAGATTCGTAGAACCTGAGTCGTTTGAACGGGCGGCACCTCCAAGAACCGGAAGAGCTATCGTTCCGGACAGGGTCCAGGTAACCGGTCCATCGCGGTGAACGATATGCCTCATCTCCTGCGAACTGGTGTTGAGAAGGCTACGGAGAGGCTGAGGCTTTAGGTCAAACGCGTTCAAGTTATCGAGCGTTGGTAGCACCCAACCGAAACTCCAGATCGGCTTCGCCGTCACGGCTACGATGGATGATCTTATGTTCGTCGAAAGCGAGAGGTCGGGACAGTTCAGCCTCGAAGCAAAAGCCCCAATGGGCATCAGCAGCGATCTGATTGGATACGAACGATTTTACCCGCCGAAACCGATAGGTCCTGCGAGCATCACATCGACTTCAGCGACCAGTCGACGATCTCCGCGCCGACCTTGGCGAAGGCGCGATCCAAGGCCTCGATGAAATTGCGATTCTCGGCACCCGAGACCGGGGCCGTCGCCTTGAACACGCTCTGGGCGCGCACCGTGCCGTTACGGTCGTTGAGGATTTTGGCCGAGATTTCGACGTTGGCGAGACGAGGGCTGCCAGCCGTCACCTCGAAGGCGCGGATATCGGTGACGATCTGGTAATCGATCGCCAGGCCCTGCCCCGGCTTGCCGACGCCGCCGAGACGGCCGGAGTTCTCGAAGGCTTCGACGAGTTTCGACTGGACGAGCGCCGGCAGGCGGTCGCCCCAGCGGGAATCGGCGAGATACTGGATTTCGGAAGCCGAAACGCGCACCACGACCTGTTCGCTGTTCAAGAGCTTGAGCGCTGTCGGTTCGGGCACCAGGATCTGCCGGTTACGGGCGGATTGGCCCTGGCCGGACGGAGTGATCGACAGGTCGAACGTGTCGTTGTTGGCCTTGCTGCCGCAGCCAGCCAACAGTGCCGCGACAAGCGGCAGCGCAAGCAGAACCGGGGCACGGGCCGCGCGTCGCATCAGAACCTCCGAACCGGTCATCAAAACCCCACTCTTTCCAACACTGAAAATGCCCCGCCTACCGCCGCGTTCTGCCGTCATATTGCTTCACCGTCTCGCCGCCGAAAATCAGCCGCTGCGGGTTCTGGTCGAAATTGTTGATCGTCTGGTCGAGCGACTGCACCGTGCGGCGCGCGTCGTTAACCAGCGTCTGGATGTCCCGCAGGCCGCCCGCCGAAAAACGCGACAGGTTGTCGGCGATCGGGCCGACCCGGCCATTGATATTGTCGGCCATGGTGCGGAAGGATTCGAGCGTCTTGCGCGCCTCGGCAAACAGACCTTGCGAGTCGTCGCTCGACACAAGCCCGTCCACCTTGGCAAGAATGCCGTCGACGCGGCTCGAAGCGTCGTTGAGCTTCTTTGCCAGATCGGTGAAATCGCCGATCGCGCGGTCGATATCGTCCTTCCGGTGGGCAAAATTGTCGACAACGCCGCGGGCCGAGCCGATTGTCTGGCGGGCATCCTCGGAAGCGGCGGTGATATTGCGGATCGTGGTGGCGACCTGATCGGTATTGACGGCACCCAACACGCCATCGGCACGTTTCAGAAGGGTCTGGGCGTCCGAACCCGCCTTTTCGAAGTTGGCGGCGGCGTTCCTGACATTGGTTACCAGGTCGTCGAACTTATCCGAGGCCATGGCGATGTTGCGGGTGGCGCGCTCGGTATTGGAGACCACGGCATTGATCTTTTCCGCGTCAATCGCCTTCACCAGCCGTTCAGCTGCGATAAGGGTCGAGTTGAGCGTTCCGGAGACCCGGTCGATCGTCGCCGACAGCGTCGAAAGGCTGTTCAGGAACTTGTCGATGCTGTCGGAATTCTGGGCAAGCGCCGACGTGAAAGTCTCGACGTTGCGGATGGTCTGGGTCAATGGACCGCGCGCGTCGGCGACAAATCCCTGGATGTCGCCGATCGCCTTGTCGGCGCGTTCGAGGATCTTGTCGGCGGTGGCGAGCAGGTTGGTGACGCTCGACTGTTCGGCGATCAGCACCGCAGGCCGGCCGTTCTCCATCGATTTCTGGAGGATGTTCTCCTCCCCCTTGGCGCCGCCGGAAAGCTCGATATAGGCCGCACCCGTCAGGCCCTGCACTTCGAGCGCCGCCTGGGTGGACTGATAGACCGGAGCATCGGCCCGCACTTCGGTGAACGCGATCGAATAACGCGGATCGTCCGGATCGATGGTCAGGCTGCGAACCGAACCGACCGGAATACCGTTGAACCGGACCGGAGAGCCGACGGACAAGCCGTTCGCCGATCCGGGGATGCGGATCGCCAGTTCGGCCGTCGGTCCGCCACGGCCCGATTGCGCCATCCAATAGACGAAGCCGAAAGCGGCAGCGATCACCAGCAAGGTGAAGAAACCGACAAGGGCGTAGTTGGCTCTGGTTTCCATAGATTACGTCACTCTTTTACTTCTGCCGCAGGCTGCTTTTCTTGGACCACGACTGATCGCGCCCGCTTGCCGCGGAAATAGGACTGTACCCATGGATCGTCACAGGCAAACATATCCTCAAGCGTACCCTCGACCAAGACCCGTTTCTCGCCAAGCACAGCAATTCTGTCGCAAACCGAGAACAGGCTGTCGAGGTCGTGTGTCACCATGTAGACCGTCAATCCCAGCGTATCGCGCAGCCTGGCGATCAACGCATCGAAATCGGCAGCGCCGATCGGATCGAGGCCGGACGTCGGCTCATCAAGGAAAACGAGGTCGGGATCGAGCGCCAGGGCACGTGCAAGCGCAGCGCGCTTGATCATGCCGCCCGACAGTTCGGATGGATATTTGTCTGCCGCATCAGGCGGCAGGCCGACCATCTCGATCTTCAGGTAGGCAAGTTCGTCCATCAGCGACTGCGGCAGATCGAGATATTCGCGCATCGGCAGCTGGATGTTTTCCTTCACCGTCAGGGCCGAGAACAGCGCTCCATGCTGGAAAAGCACGCCGAGCCGCGTATCGAGCGCCATGCGCTCGTCTTCCGAGACGGTGTCGTAATCGGCACCGAGAATGTGGATCGTGCCGGAACGGTGCGGCAGAAGGCTGAGCACGGTGCGCATCAGCACCGATTTGCCGGTGCCGGATGCGCCGACGAAACCCAGGATCTCGCCGCGATAGATGTCGAGGTTCAGGTGGTCGAGCACCAGCTTATTGCCGAAGCCGACCGTCAGGTCGCGCACCGACAGCACCACCTGCCGGCCGTTCGACTTGTCCTTGATCGCGGTCTGCGGCGCCTCTTCCAAACCGTTCTCCATCAGAAGTCGATCGCGGAATAGAAAAGGGCGAACATCGCATCTATGAAGATGACGGCGAAGATCGACTTCACCACCGAGGTGGTGACGTGCTGGCCGAGCGATTCGGCGCTGCCGCCCACCTTCATGCCTTCGACGGCGGCAACGATGCCGATCGCCAGCGCCATGAACGGCGCCTTGATCATGCCCGAAGCGACGGAGGTATGGTCGATCGCCTCGTGAAGGCGCGACAGATAGGTATCGAAGGTAATGCCGGAATAGGCAAATGCGACGACGGCCGCCCCGAACAACGCCGAAAAATTGGCAAGGATCGTCAAGAGCGGCAGGGCCACCGTCAGCGCCACCAGGCGCGGGAAAATCAGCACGCCGACCGGATTGAGGCCGATCACCGTCAAGGCGTCGATCTCCTCGCGCATCTTCATCGAACCGATTTCGGCGGTGATCGCACTACCCGAACGGCCGGCGATCATGATCGCCGTCAGGAGCACGCCGATCTCGCGAAGCTGCAGGATACCAACCAGATCGACGACGAAGATTTCGGCGCCGAAGTAACGCAGCTGGAAGGCGCCCTGCTGGG
Source organism: Neorhizobium sp. P1_A6 (assembly GCF_056406795.1). Lineage (NCBI taxonomy): Bacteria > Pseudomonadati > Pseudomonadota > Alphaproteobacteria > Hyphomicrobiales > Rhizobiaceae > Neorhizobium > Neorhizobium sp. P1_A6. Next base: position 176,174 of record NZ_JBFTZM010000003.1, read on the forward strand.
CGATGATCGCGCCGATCAGGAAAGACATCAGCACGATGATCGGCACGGCGCGCACGCCCATGCGGTCGATATGGGTGACGACCGAGGCCGGCGAGACGCCGGCGCCGCGGCCGAATTTCATTTGCGCACCGCGGACCGCCGATCCGAGGATATGCATGGCCGCGTAGAAATCGCCGCCGAGCGAAACCATCACCTCGCCGACCGGCGCAAACAGCCGTTCGAACAGGTTTCCCTTGTTTGCGCCGTCTGCAGGCGGCGCGGGAGTATGTTCGGGCAGCACGTCGATCAGTTCGCGAATCGGGCCTTCGCCGCCGACCAGGGCCGGTTCCCCGCCCTGCCCGCCCTTGGCGGTCATCAGCCGGCGAATGAGCCAGGCACCGGCGGTATCGACGCCGGTTATGCCGGAAAGATCGATCTCCACCTTTCCGCGGTTCTTGGCATGCTCAAACCGCTCGAACTCCTTGAGCACAGGCGCAATCGTCGGGCCGCGCCATTCGCCGGCCAGCACGTACCGTTCACCGTCGCCGCCGGGCATATCTTCGGCCTTGATTTCGGCTGGCTGGGACGTCACGTGTTTCTTTCGCGCTTCAAGCTTGTCAGGAGTTTCAACACGATGCGGTTGATCGCACTTTCGAGACCGGCAATATAGCTGCGTCATAGGGATTTGCCACAACGGGACGCGTAAAACCATGAGCCGTCACCTCGAAGCCACAATAGAGACGTTTCCAATCTCCGGGTCGTTCACGATTTCCCGCGGCTCCAAGACCGAAGCGGAAGTCATCACCTGTGTCGTTAGTGAAAACGGCATTTCCGGCCGCGGCGAATGTGTGCCTTACAAGCGCTACGGCGAAAGCCTGGACGGTGTGATGGCGGAGATCGAAGCGATCGCCGATGCCATCCGCGCCGGCCTGACGCGCGAAGAATTGCAGAGGCGGATGAAGCCCGGAGCCGCGCGAAACGCCGTCGACTGCGCCCTTTGGGACCTCAAGGCGAAGCTCGGCGGACGGCGCGTTGCCGATATGATCGGCGCCACCAGCCGCAAACCCTTCGTCACGGCCTTCACTTTGTCGCTGGGCGAACCCGAGGCTATGGCAGCCGAGGCGGGCAGGAACGCGCAACGGCCGCTTCTCAAGGTCAAGCTCGGAACAGATAATGACGAAGCACGGCTGAGGGCCGTTCGCGACGCCGCGCCGGCAGCGCGAATCATCGTCGATGCCAACGAAGGCTGGACGGAGGAAAACCTCGCCCGCCATATGGCAATCGCCGCCGAAACGAATGTGTCGTTGATCGAACAGCCATTGCCGGCCGGGCAGGATGCGGCGCTTGGCCGTATCCGCCGCCTCGTTTCCGTCTGCGCCGATGAAAGCGTGCATGCCACCGAGGACCTGGAAAACCTTCGCGACCGCTACGACGTGGTCAACATCAAGCTCGACAAGACCGGCGGCCTCACCGAGGCACTGGCGATGAAGGCGGAAGCGCAGCGGCTTGGATTTGCCGTGATGATCGGGTGCATGGTCGGCTCCTCGCTTGCCATGGCGCCGGCCGTTTTGCTTGCCCAGGATGCGGACTACGCGGATCTCGACGGGCCGCTGCTGCTGGCTCGCGACCGGCCGGGCGGGCTGCGCTATGAAGGCTCTCTCGTCTATCCGCCGGAAGCTGACCTCTGGGGCTGAAGTTTCGCTGCAAATGCAATGATCGACAGGCCGACAAGCGCCAGGACGGACATGGCAACATAGCTGGTCAGGCCGAACTGGCGGTAGAGCACGCCGGAAAGCACCGTCGACAGGCCCAGGAAGACGCCATTGTAGAACACATAGGCACCCTGCATCGAGGCCTCCTGATCCTCTCGCACCGCCTCGACCAACCGATGCTGGATGCCGATATGCACGAAGGCGAAGGTGAAGGCGTGGGTAGCCTGCAGCGCCAGATATCCCCAAAAATCGAGCGGCATCGGAAACAGCGTCCAGCGCAGCACCGCGACCGCACAGCCGATTCGCATCAGCGTCCACGGCGAAATCCTTCGCGCAATCCAGCCGGCGGCGAAAAAGACCAGGATTTCCGACACGACTGCAGCGCTCCAGAGCACGCCGATCGAGCCGCTTGAAAACCCGACCTGCTGCCAGTGAATCGTGCCGAACGTATAGAACATGCCATGCCCTGCCTGCGCCACCGACGCGCCGATCATCAGCACGTGCAGGTCGAGCCTTTTCAGCGAACTCGGCTGGGGCATCCTGTCGGGGTCCGGCCTGATAACCGCCCGGCCAAGCCTGGGCGCCGCGAACGCCACAGCGACGGTCAGCAGAAAGCCGACCGCTATCGCCGACGGAATGGCCTGCAAACCCAGGAAGCCGCGCATTTCGCCGACAAGAAGCGTCACGGCCACGAACCCGACGGACCCCCAGACGCGCATCGAGCCATATTGAAAGCCCCAGCGCCGGACACCGCTCACGGCAATCGATTCGACGATTGGCGCATAGGGTGCGAAAACCGCCGCCTGAATGGCGACGATGATCAGAACCGGCCAGAAATCGCGGGTGAAGAACATGGCGAATGCCGTCAGCAGCGACAGGGCGCCGGACCAGGCAAGCATCAGGGTCCGTTCCGTCATACGGTCGGCAAGCAGTCCCGCCACCGGGGCGGCAGCCACGCGCAGGAAAAGCTGCGAGGCGAGCGCGATGCCGATTTCGAATTCGGTGAAGGCCAGCCCGTCGAGCCAGACGGGCAGATAGGGTAGAATCACGCCATTCACCCCGAGCGGCGCGCCATAGGCGATCGCACAGCGCAACTGGAAGAACCGGGGCGCTGTCTGCGCCGTATTTGAGGGAATCACGATTTCACGGGTGGGTTGCTGAAGTTTCAGCTTACCTAACACACACCCTCATGCCTGCCTATGGCAAGAAATGGCCCTCCGACCGGCCAGCCCGTCTGTCGCGGGCCACTCAGGCGGCCCGCATGTCCCCGACGGATTGCGGCGCCGGCAAGGCCTTGATCTCGGCCGTCGCGACGATGTCCTGCCAGGAAATCATTTCCAGCGTGCCATCGAAATTCTCGGCGATCGCAGTGCAGCTTTCCACCCAGTCGCCGGTATTGACGTAGTGGATGCCGTCGATGTCCTCCATCACGGCGTGATGGATGTGGCCGCAGATGACGCCGTCGACGTTGTTGCGACGGGCTTCGTCGGCGACGACCCGCTGGAACTCGCCGATGAAATTGACGGCGTGCTTGACCTGCAGCTTGGCCCATGCGGAGAAGGACCAGTAGGGCATGCCGAGACGGCGGCGAATGGCGGCAAGCCCGATGTTGATGACGATCGCGGCATCATAGGCCCAGTCGCCGAGATAGGCGAGCAGGCGTGCATTGCGGACCACGACGTCGAATTCGTCGCCATGCAGGACAAGGTATTTCTTGCCGTCGGCCATTTCGTAGATTTCGCGCTCCGCGACTTCGATGCCGCCGAAATGCGTGCCCGGGAAGGAGCGCAGGAACTCGTCGTGGTTGCCGGGAATGTAGACGATGCGGGTGCCCTTGCGCGCCTTGCGCAGCAGTTTCTGGACCACGTCGTTGCAGCCCTGCGGCCAATACCAGTTGCGCTTCAGCCGCCAGCCGTCGACGATGTCGCCGACCAGGAAAATGGTATCCGCTTCATGATAGCGCAGGAAATCCAGGAGGAAGTCCGTTCGGGCGGCCTTGGAGCCCAGATGGACGTCCGAAATGAAGAGCGTTCTGAAATGCCTTGTATCCATCTCACCGGTCACGAAGTCGTCCTTTCGCTGCCGCTTCTGATGGCTTCAAAACCAGACTCGTGTTTCAGGATGATGACAGGATGCCGCATGACTACCTCATCTCCCGCTTGGCGCGGGTCGCAATCGCGATATCCGGGCGATCGGTGGTGAAGCTCGCCATACCGAGATCGAACATCCGCGTTGCCATTTCGATGTCGTGCGCGGCCCATCCGTGGATGATCACGCCGCGGTCGCTCAACGGGGCAATTGCGAGCGCGGAGATCATTTCGGCACGAATGCCGATCTCGAAAACTCCATAGGCGGCCAAGGCGGCGTCAATGCCGACCCAGCCCACCTGGCGGATGACTGCCGGCGAGCAGAGCCATACGAAGCCGAGAAGCTCCGAAACATTGTGGCCGGCCGCCTCAAGCGCCTTTCGGAAGGCGTCGAGCCGCTCCAGCGAGAAACTCGTCACCATGCAGCGGGAAAGCATGCCGCTGGCGACCAGCCGCTCGACAATCGCCTCCTCCATGCCCTCGTAGGCGGTCCCATCCGGCCGTGTCTTGATCTCGAGGCGCAGGTCGACCAGCGACAGCGCGAAGATGTCGATCACCTCGTCGAGGGTCGGAATGGTTTCACCTGCCGCGCCGACGATGACGAATTTCGACAGTTGTTCGTAGGTGAGCCTGCCGATCTCGCCCTTGCCGTCGGTCATCCGGTCGATCGTTGCATCGTGATGGACGACCAGAACCTCGTCGGCAGTGTGGTGGACGTCGAATTCGACGAGTTCAATCGGCAGCGCGGCGGTCTGGCGGAAGGCGAGCCTGGAATTTTCCGGCCACAGATGGGTGCCGCCGCGATGGGATGCGATCTTGGTCATTCGAAACCTCACTTGATGCCGCCGAGACCCGCGCCCTGCACCAGCTGGCGTTCGGCAAATAAGAAAAACACGATGCTCGGCAACAGGACTACGCAGCTCGCCGCAAGGATCAGGGGCCAGTCGGTAAACGGCTGTTCGCGCACCGACGCCTGAAGGTTGGCGAGCGCGATCTGCACGGTCTGCGTATCGCCGCGCAGCACGATCAGCGGCCAGAGATAGGAGTTCCACTGGGCGATGAAGGCAAACAGCGCCATCGAGGCGATCGCGGCCCAGCAGATCGGCACGATGACATCGATCAGGATCTTGAAATGGCTGGCGCCGTCCAGGCGTGCCGCCTCCTCGTAGACCTTTGGCACGCCCATGAAATGCTGGCGCAGGAAGAAGGTCACGAAACCGGAGGCAAGCTGGGGCAGCACCGCCGCCCAGATGCTCGGCACCAGCTTCATCTTGGCCATCAGCAGGTAATTGGGAATGATGCAGATCAGTTCCGGAATGGTCAGCGTGCCGAGCACCGCCCAGAACAGCATGTTGCGGCCGCGGAACTCCATGCGGGCAAAGGCATAGGCTGCAAGGATCGAGGTGATCATTGTACCGACGGTGGTCGACAGCGCGATAATGATCGAATTGATGAAATAGGCGCCGAGCCCTGCCTCTGTGAACACCCGCAGATAATTGCCCGGATGCAGCGACCATTCGGCGACATTGGGATTGAGGAGGTCGGACGGTGCGAGCAGCGAGGCGCCGATGCCGATCAGGAAGGGAAAGACCACACCGAGGCCGAGCAGCGCCGCCCCCGCCCAGCCGAGGAAATGGAGGAGACGATCAGGAAAGGTCATAATTCACTTTGTCCCTGGCAAAGGCGAGCTTTGCGAGCGTGATGGCGACCAGTCCGAGAAACAGGAGCACGGCCAATGCCGATCCTGTCGAGATGTCGAACAGGGTAAAGCTCAGGTAATAGAGGAAGTTCATCAGGACATCGGTGCCGTTGGCCGGCCCGCCGCGGGTGATGACGTTGACGAGCGTGAAGATCTGAAAACTGTCGATCACGGAGACCACGAGCAGGAACAGTGTGGTCGGCGCGACCAATGGAAAGGTGATGTCCCTGAAGCGGCGCCAGCGCCCTGCCCGGTCGATGCGCGCGGCTTCGTAATAGTCGTCAGGAATGGCATTGAGCCCGGCAATGAACAGCAGCGTATCGTAACCGAGCTGTTTCCAGATCGCCACGATGCCGACCGCGACCAGCGCCAGGTTGACGTCCTGCAGCCAAGGAACCTTGCCGATGCCGATGGCGCCGAGCGTCAGGTTGATGAAGCCGATATCGGTGTTGAACATCCAGCTCCAGATCACCGAAATCGCCACGGAACTGGTGACATAGGGAAGGAAATAGACGCCCCGCAGCAGCCGTGCAAAAGCATGGCTTTCCCTCAGGAGATGGGCAAGCGCCAGCGCCAGGATCAGTCGCGGCGGCACGCTCACCAGCATCAGGAGAAAGGTCACCCAGAGGGAATGATGGAACTGGTCCGAGCCGAACAGCTCAAGATAGTTGTCGAAGCCCACATATCTGGAGCGGCCGTTGAGGATATTGGTCTGGTGGATGCTGAGCCAGGCAGAATAGACGATTGGCCAATAGATGAAGAGGCCGAGCAGCCCGACACAGGGCAGAAGATAGAGATAGGGCCTCAATATCCGCATCGCATTCCAACGTTTTCCCAAGGTCACGCTTTGACTTAGCGGGCCAGTGCGAAAGTCTCGTGACATTTTCCACTCCCCGCGTCATTCGCCTGTAACGTCCCCTTCCTACCCTTTCGCGATAGCGGTCTGGGCCGTCGAACCGGTATTTCAACCGCCGTTTCAACGAAAAGGAGAGAATGGGATGTTGAGGAAACTGCTTATCGCGGCCGCCGTCGCGGTGCTTGCGGGCCAGTCGGCTCTTGCCGCCCCCGTCGAAATCACCTTCTGGCATTCGCTCCCCAAAAAGGGCACGGACGCGGTCAACCAGATCGTCGACAAGTTCAACGCCTCGCAGAGCGAGTACAAGCTGAAGGCCGAATATACCGGAAATTACGACGACACGACCACCAAGCTGCAGGCCGCAATCCCGGCCGGCCAGGCACCGGACCTCATGATGCTGGAGGTCACCCGCTACGGCCTGTTCGCCGATTCCGGCGTGCTCGAGCAGCTCGACCCCTACCTTCAGAAGGAAGGCGGCGAATTCCTTGACCAGTACCAGTCGTTCGCGCTTGAAGGCCCGAAATATCTCGGCAAATCCTACGTGCTGCCGTTCAACGTCTCGACACCGGTCATGTACTACAACAGGGACGCTTTCCGCGCTGCAGGCCTCGACCCGAATGCACCGCCGAAGACGTGGGATGAACTGCGCCAGATGTCCGCCAAGCTCACGGTTCGCCAGGGCAATGACGTCAAGCAGTGGGGTGTCATCGGGCTCGGCCAGTTCGTGCGCTGGGCCTTCGTTGCACAGGCCGGCGGCGAATGGGTCAGCCCCAAGGACAATTCCGTTCTGATGGATAGCGCCGCCTCGATCGGCGCCTATACCTACATGGCCGACCTCATCCGCAAGGACAAGGTTTCGCCGGAAGCAGCGGCGATCAACGAAAGCCTCGGCAGCCAATATTTCACCAGCGGCCAGGCCGCGATCAATTTCGATTCGACCGGCGGTTTCGGTGCGCTCCGCGGTGCGGTGAAGTTCGATCTCGGCGTTGCCCCGCTGCCTTGCGGCGTCAAATGCGCTGCCCCGATCGGCGGTGCGACGATCGGCATCAACTCGGCCTCCGACGAAGCCCATCGCAAGGGCGCCTGGGCGTTCCTGAAATTCATCTCGCGCCCGGAAATCAATGCGATCACCTTCGTCGAGACCGGCTACCTGCCGATCATGAAGAAGACCGCCGACGTCGACATCGCCAAGAAAGCGATCGCTGAAGAGCCCGGTTATTCGGTTGCCATCAAGCAGCTCGACGTGGCCTTTGTCCGCTCGCGCCCGCCGGCAATGCCGGCGATCCGCGCCAAGGAACCATCGGTCTGGGAAGCGATCGTGCTCGGCAAGACACCGGAAGCACAAGCCCTGAAGACCTTCGGCGCCGAAATGCGGACCATGCTGTCGAAAAGCGGCGGCTGATACGAAGAGCGTGACATAAGGGCCTTGACCCAGACGACGAAAAGCCCGGAGAGGCCAAGCGCCTCTCCGGGCTTTGTTTTATTCGGCGAGGCAAATATCTGGGATGGACCCCCGTTCGATTTGTTGTATTGAGGGACCCATTCCCGAGAAAGACGCCGAGGTCGCAATGACATCGAATATGCCCGTAACTTCCCCAGCCAATGCCGATCTCGATGAGCAGGCGCTGTTCTTCCACCGCTATCCGCGGCCCGGCAAGCTGGAGATCCAGGCGACCAAGCCGCTCGGCAACCAGCGCGACCTGGCGCTTGCCTATTCTCCGGGTGTCGCAGCACCATGTCTGGCGATCCGCGACAACCCGGACATGGCCGCGGACTATACCGCCCGCGCCAACCTCGTCGCCGTCGTTTCAAACGGTTCGGCCGTGCTTGGGCTCGGCAATATCGGCCCGCTGGCCTCCAAGCCGGTCATGGAAGGCAAGGCCGTCCTCTTCAAGAAATTCGCCGGCATCGACGTTTTCGACATCGAGATCGACGCGCCCGGCATCGAGGCGATGGTCTCGACGGTTTCGGCGCTCGAGCCGACCTTCGGCGGCATCAACCTCGAAGACATCAAGTCGCCGGAATGTTTCGAAGTCGAGCGCCGGCTGCGCGAAAAAATGAACATCCCGGTCTTCCACGACGACCAGCACGGCACGGCGATCATCGTCGCCGCCGCGGTCCTGAACGGGCTTGAGCTCGCCGGCAAGAACATCGCCGAGGTGAAAATCGTCACCTCGGGCGCGGGTGCCGCGGCACTCGCCTGCCTGCATCTCCTCGTTTCGCTCGGCGCGAAAAAGGAGAATATCTGGGTCCACGACATCGAAGGCCTCGTCTATGACGGCCGCAATACGTTGATGGACGAGTGGAAGGAAATCTACACTCAGAAGTCCGACAAGCGCGTGCTTGCCGACAGCATCGGCGGTGCCGACGTGTTTCTCGGCCTGTCCGCCGCCGGCGTGCTGAAGCCCGAGCTCCTGGAGCAGATGGCCGACAAGCCGCTGATCATGGCGCTTGCCAATCCGACGCCGGAAATCATGCCCGAGCTTGCCCGCGCCGCCCGTCCCGACGCGATGATCTGCACCGGCCGTTCGGACTTCCCGAACCAGGTCAACAACGTGCTGTGCTTCCCCTATATCTTCCGCGGCGCGCTCGATTGCGGCGCCCGGACGATCAACGAAGAAATGAAGATGGCGGCGGTCAAGGCGATCGCAGCGCTTGCCCGCGAGGAAGTTTCCGACGTCGCGGCGCGCGCCTATTCCGGCGAGTCGCCGATTTTTGGCGCAGACTATCTGATCCCCTCGCCCTTCGATCCACGCCTCATCCTGCGCATTGCGCCTGCGGTCGCAAGGGCCGCTGCCGAGACCGGCGTCGCCGCGCGCCCGATCCAGGATTTTGAGGCCTATCTCGACCAGCTGAACCGCTTCGTCTGGCGCTCCGGTTTCGTGATGAAGCCGATCTTCAGCGCCGCCAAGGTTTCCGAAAAGAACCGGGTGATCTTTTCGGAAGGCGAGGACGAGCGCGTGCTGCGCGCCGCCCAGGTCCTGCTCGAGGAAAAGACCGCGACGCCGATCCTGATCGGCCGTCCTTCGGTCATCGAGGCGCGGCTTGCCCGTTTCGGCATCCGCATCCGCCCGAATGTCGATTTCGCCGTGGTCAACCCGGAAGACGATCCGCGCTACCGCGATTATGTCGACGAATATTTCGCACTGGTCGGCCGCGAAGGCATCAATCCGGAAGCGGCGCGCACGATCGTGCGCACCAACAATACGGTAATCGGTGCGCTGGCGGTCAAGCGCGGTGATGCGGATGCGCTGATCTGCGGCGTCGAGGGCCGTTATGACAAGCACCTCAGCGACGTGAACCAGATCATCGGCAAGCGTCCGGGCGTCTGCGCCTTCTCGGGCCTCAGCCTGGTGATTTCCCAGCGCGGCGCGATGTTCTTCACCGACACGTTCGTCAACTACAACCCGTCCGCGCAGGAAATTGCCGAGATCACCATTCTGGCGGCAGAGGAAATCCGCCGGTTCGGCATCACCCCGAAGGCGGCGCTGATCTGCCACTCGAATTTCGGCTCGCGCGATTCCGAGAGTGCGCAGAAGATGCGGGCTGCCCTGAAGCTGGTGCGCCAGCGGGCGCCGGAGCTGGAAGTGGACGGCGAAATGCAAGGTGGTTCGGCATTGTCGGAAACGCTGCGCAAGCGGGCCATGCCGGACAGTTCGCTGACCGGCGAAGCCAACCTGCTGGTTTTCCCGAACCTCGATGCGGCAAACATCTCGCTTGGTCTCGTCCGCAACCTCACGGACGCCCTGCATGTCGGCCCCATCCTTCTCGGGGCGGCCCAACCGGCGCATATCCTGTCGTCCTCGGTCACGTCGCGCGGCGTGGTGAACATGGCGGCGCTCGCCGTCGTGGAAGCATCGCAACCCAATCTGCAATTTCAATCCTGAGTTGCATAATTCTCTCGATGCGATGATTTGAGCCCCGCCCGGGGCTCAGCCGGCCCCTGGATAGATTTCACCGTGCGGTGATCGCGGCTTTATGAGATTATCAACCGGCACGTTCCATGATGGCATCTTCTACTAACTAAAGGAGAGGATGCCGGAATTGCCGATACCGCTTCGCGGCCTGCTGACCATACCGCTCTTGTTTTTGCCTGCCGCAGCGCTGGCGGGAGACCCCGCCGTTTGCGCAGCGCTTTACCGGAAACTTGGAAACAGCCCGGAAATCATCGGCAACACGTCTGCGGCGCGCTCCTACGCCCAGCAGCTCGGCGAATATAATGCCGACATCCGTGAACTGCGGGTCGACATGCGCCGCGCCGGCTGCGGCAACGGCAGCGTCGTAGTTCTCGGCGGCCCCAATGCCGAGGTCTGCGGCCAGATGCGGGATGCGCTGGGAAGAATGGAGCAGAGCCGCGACACGCTGATGGCAGAGCGCAACGGTTCGCGGCAGATGATCCTGCCCTCGGAAGAGCGGAATGCCATTCTCGCCGCCATTCGCGAACAGCGCTGCATCCCTTCTTTCGAGCCGCTGCCGCCTGTAGTCGACGACAAGCGAAAGGTGCCGGGCATCGAGCTTCCCAGGCAAGAGGAGCCTTATTCCGGAATTACCAACCTGCGCACCCACCCGCCGCAAAAGCCGCAGGCGACCGCAGTCCCGCCGCCAGTGCTCACACCACCGCCGGAGCGGCCATACGACCCAAGCAAAAAGGTGCGCACCGTCGGGCCGACCTTCCTGCCCGAAGCGGGTATCGATCTCACCAATCCGAAATCGGCAGGACCGCAGCCGCAGCAATAGTCAGCGGCCGTTCCATCGGTCCTGAAAGATCAGCGCGTCCAGGCCCAAGCGCTGGCGCCAGCCCTTGAGCGCCAGTTCGGGTTCGCCGTAGAGCCGATCGACGTAACCGAGGCAGAGCCAGGCGACGATCTCGACGCGGTCGGGAATGCCGAGCAGCCCGCGCACGTCCTCGTCGCGGAAAATGCTGACCCAGCCGACACCGACGCCCTCGGCCCTTGCCGCCAGCCAGAGGTTCTGCACGGCGCAGACGGTCGAATAGGCATCCATGCGCGGATTATGGGTCCGGCCGAGCACGACCGGACCGGCGCGGTCCGGATCGCAGGTGACGCAGATCGACAGCGGCGCCTTGACGATGCCTTCGAGCTTGAGACTGCGATAGAGGTCGCGGCTTTCCTCGGCAAACATCTCCACGGCCTCGTCATTCGCACGCGAAAAGGCGGCCCGGGCGGCCTCGCGTACCGCCGGATCGCGGATGAGGATGAAATTCCAGGGCTGCATGAAGCCGACCGAGGGTGCGGCATGGGCGGCGCCGAGCAGCCGCATCACCAAGTCGTCCGGCAGCGGATCGGGCAGGAACTGGTCGCGCACGTCGCGGCGTGTCTCGATCGCCCGGTAGACGGCGGCGCGTTCGACCTTGGAAAACTCGCCTGCAGGCAGCAAGGCATGCGCGAAAGGATCAGTCTGCATCGTCAAGTCCCCAACAATGCCGTCGCTCCCTTGCCTTCCCGGCTTGAAGCCTTTGGGCAAAAAGAGGTTCGAAACCTTTCCGCCGTCCGCGCGGGCTGGTCTATCTTGTCAGGCCGGTCTTCTGACTTGGCTTCATCCGCCTGCACCGCCGCCTTCCCGGAAAAATCCCAGTGGCTTTAAAATCCTGCGGCCGAGCGTCCACCTCACAGCGTTGGGCACGTTCCGGTTCCACCCCGGATTCCCGATTCTCCGGCTTGTCGCCGGCACCTTACAGGATTGTTTATGCCCTCACGCTATCTTCGGCGCAAGGCGTTCATGCGACAGGGAAATAGCGCACATAGGCAAACTCATCGCCATCAGGCGACCAGTTCGGCGAATTCATCGTGCCTTGCCCGCCGAAAAGCTCGAACAGCGTTTCGACATTGCCGCCGTCCATGTCCATCAGCCTGACGCGGACGTCAAGATCGCGCGGATGGTCGAAGACATCGGCGTCGTAGGAGACAAAGACGATCTTGTCACCCTTCGGTGACGGATGTGGAAACCAGTCGCCGTAACCGCCGTCGGTGATCCGCTCCGCGACGCCGCCTGCGGCCGGGACGCGCCAGATCTGCATCAGCCCGGTGCGACTGGAATTGAAGTAGATCCATTTTCCATCCGGCGAATAGTCTGGCCCGTCATTGCGGCCCTCGCCGAATGTCAGCCGCGTCTCTGCGCCACCTTCGATGCCGATGGTATAGATGTCGAACTCGTCGCCGCGGATGCCGCAATAGGCGAAGTTTTTTCCGTCCGGCGACCAGCCATGCCAATAGGACGGCAGATTCCGGGTCACCAGCCGCGGCACGCCGCCGCCGGCGGGAAGCACATAGATCGTCGACTTGCCGAACTCGACCTTGTCGGAAATGGCGATCAGCGAACCGTCCGGCGAAATGCCGTGGTCGTTGTTGCATTGGCGGGCAAAGCCGGTATCGACCGGTTCAGGCCCGTCATCACCCGCCGGTGACAGACGATAGATCAGGCCCTCGCTGTTGAGCATCAGGTAGCGCCCGTCCGGCGACCAGTTGGGCGCCTCGAACAGGGCTTCCGTCTGCCAGACCACCCGCATCGCCCTCGTCCGGATATTGAAGATCTCGACGGAGCTGCGCGGGGCCATGATCCTCTCCTATCGATCGCGGAAACGGTTGGTGATCGGATAGCGCCGATCGCGGCCAAAATTCTTCTTGGTGATCTTGACGCCCGGCGCCGATTGGCGCCGCTTGTATTCGGCGAGATAGAGCAGGTGTTCGATCCGGTGAACAGTCGCGATGTCGTGGCCGCGGGCGACGATCTCCTCGGTGCCCATTTCCAGCTCGACGAGGCATTCGAGAATGTCGTCGAGCACCGGATAGGGCGGCAGCGAATCCTGGTCGGTCTGGTTGGGTCTGAGTTCCGCGGACGGGGCCTTGGAGATGATGTTCTTCGGGATCACCTCGCCGCTTGGGCCAAGAGCCGTCGGCGGCAGGTGTTCGTTGCGCCAGGCGGCCAGCGCGTAGACCTGCATCTTGTAGAGGTCCTTGATCGGATTGAAGCCGCCGTTCATGTCGCCGTAGAGCGTTGCGTAGCCGACCGACATTTCCGACTTGTTGCCGGTCGTCACCACCATCGAGCCGAACTTGTTGGAGATCGCCATCAGGATCGTGCCGCGGGCGCGGCTCTGGAGGTTCTCTTCGGTAATCCCCTCGTCGGTTCCTTCGAACAGCTCGGCCAGCGCTGACGAAAAACCGTCCACCGGCTCGGCGATCTGCACGATGTCGTACCGGCAGCCGAGCGCCCTGGCGCAATCGGCTGCGTCCTTCAGCGAATCCTCGGAGGTGTAGCGATAGGGCAGCATCACCGTGCGCACCCTCTCCTCGCCCAGCGCATCGACAGCGATCGCCGCGCAGATGGCACTGTCGATGCCGCCGGACAGGCCGAGAACGACCGACTTGAAGCCGTTCTTGTTGACGTAGTCGCGGAAGCCCAGAAGGCAGGCGCGATAGTCCGCCTCCTCCTTTTCCGGAATGCGCGCCATCGGCCCGCGAGCGCAGTGCCAGGTCTCGCCAATCCGTCTCCATTCGGTGACGGCAACGGCCGCCTCGAACTGGCTCATCTGGAAGGCGAGCGACTTGTCGGTGTTGAAGGCGAAGCTGGCGCCGTCGAAGACCAGTTCGTCCTGACCGCCGAGCTGGGCCGCGTAGATCATCGGCAGGCCTGTCTCGATCACCTGCTTCAGAACGACCTGATGGCGGATATCCACCTTGCCGCGAAAATAAGGCGAACCGTTCGGCACCAGCAGGATTTCCGCCCCGCTCTCCGAGAGAGTCTCGCAGACGCCAAGATCGCCCCAGATATCCTCGCAGATCGGAATGCCGAGTCGCACGCCGCGGAAATTGACGGGGCCCGGCATGTCACCGGCGATGAAGACCCGCTTCTCGTCGAACTCGCCGTAATTCGGCAGGTCGATCTTGTCGCGCACGGCGATTACCTTGCCGCCGTCGAGCACGGCGATCGAATTGTGCCGGCCTTCCGCGCCTTGACGTGGAAAGCCGATGATGACGCCAGGGCCGCCGTCTGCCGTATCGGCCGCAAGCTCCTCCACCGCCTTCAGGCAGGCGTTGAGGAAAGCCGGTTTCAGGACGAGGTCTTCCGGCGGATAACCAGACAGGAAGAGCTCGGTGAACAGGATGATATCCGCCTCTTCGCGGGCGGCATCTCTTCGGGCTTCTCGGGCCAGCGCCAGATTGCCGACGATATCGCCGACTGTCGGGTTGAGCTGGGCAACGGCGATACGAAATGTCTGGCTGATATCCTGGGTCATGGTACCGATTTAACGTCCGCAGCAGACGGCGGCAACGCTGTTCCGAGAGTTTTTTGTCGTTCAGGCAGATACGGGACGATCGCCCGGATAATGCGGCACGCCGTCCTCCGGCAGTTCGTAGAAATCTCCCTTGTCGGCGCAATAGATATGCTCGCCCATGACAAGCCCGCTCGGCTGATCGAAGGCGCCCGCCAGGATCGAAATGCTTGCCGCGCCCTCCGCCTGCCAGAACAGTGCCGAGCCGCATTGCGAGCAGAAGCCACGCCGCGCCTCGTCGCTGGCGCGATACCAGCTCAGCGTCTCCTCGCCTTCGAGCGTCATGTTTTCGGCACGAACGCTGGTCGCCGCATAATAAAGCCCGGTCTGGCGGCGGCATTGCGAGCAATGGCAGGCCGTGACTGTCCGCAGCGGACCCGCCGTCTCAAACCGGATCGCGCCGCACAGGCAACGACCACTGTTCTTCTGCTGCATGCACCATCCTCGACAAATCGACGGCCCAGTGTCGCGAGCGTGGGCCGCGGGGTCAAATCTATTCCGCTGATGATGATCATCAACGGAAGCTATATCAAGATACGGAAAGGCCGGCGTCGCCGCCGGCCTTCTCCGATTTCAACGATGATGCGCGGCGGTTCAGCCGTTGACGACCATCCGCTTTTCGTCGCGGCCACTCTTCATCCGCTCGGCGAGCAGGAAGGCCAGTTCCAGTGCCTGGTCAGCGTTGAGGCGCGGGTCGCAATGGGTGTGGTAACGGTCCTGCAGGTCGCTCGCCGTTACTGCCCGGGCGCCGCCGGTGCATTCGGTGACGTCCTTGCCGGTCATCTCGATATGGATGCCGCCCGGATGGGTGCCTTCGGCGCGGTGGATCTGGAAGAAGCTTTCGACTTCCGACAGGATCCGGTCGAACGGCCGGGTCTTGTAACTGTTGAGCGTGATCGTGTTGCCGTGCATCGGATCGCAGGACCAGACGACTTTTTTGCCTTCCCGTTCGACGGCACGGATCAGCTTCGGCAGCGAGTCGGCGACCTTGTCGTAACCGAAACGGCAGATCAGCGTCAGCCGACCGGCTTCGTTCGTCGGGTTGAGCGCGTCGATCAGTTCGATCAGGTTGTCGGCCTGCAGCGACGGGCCGCATTTGAGGCCGATCGGGTTCTTGATGCCGCGGAAATATTCGACATGCGCATGGTCGAGCTGGCGGGTACGGTCGCCGATCCACAGCATGTGGCCGGACGTTGCGTACCAGTCGCCCGAGGTGGAGTCGACGCGGGTGAAAGCCTCTTCGTAGCCGAGCAGCAACGCTTCATGGCTGGTGAAGAAATCCGTCTCGCGCAGGCTCGGCTGGTTTTCCGCAGTGATGCCGATCGCCTTCATGAAATCCATGGTCTCGCTGATGCGGTCGGCGAGCTTGCGGTAACGTTCGCCCTGGGGGCTGTCCTTGACGAAACCGAGCATCCATTTGTGAACGTTTTCGAGATTGGCATAACCGCCCATCGCGAAGGCGCGCAGCAGGTTGAGCGTCGCGGCCGACTGGCGGTAGGCCATCATCTGGCGTTCCGGATCGGGAATGCGCGACTCCGGCGAGAACTCGATGCCGTTGATGATATCGCCGCGGTAGGACGGCAGTTCGACGCCGCCTTGCATTTCGACATTGGACGAACGCGGCTTGGCGAACTGGCCGGCGATGCGGCCGACCTTGACGACCGGAAGCTGGGCGCCATAGGTCAGCACGACCGCCATCTGCAGGAACGAACGGAAGAAGTCGCGGATATTGTCGGCACCGTGTTCGACGAAGCTTTCGGCGCAGTCGCCGCCCTGCAGCAGGAAGGCGTTGCCTTCCGCGACACTGGCGAGTTGCTTCTTCAGGCGGCGGGCCTCACCGGCAAATACGAGCGGCGGAAAGGTGGCGAGCTGGGCTTCAGTCGCTGCCAGCGCGGCCTTGTCCGGAAATTCCGGGACCTGCTGGATCGGTTTCTGCCGCCAACTGCTCGGGGTCCAATTCTGTGCCATCTCACTCACCTGTTTCAGCCTCGGCCATCCTCCGCCGGGCAAGTCTTTAAAATCGAGGCGGCTTATAAACCTTAACAGCACCGTTGCATAGCCGTTTTGCCTGCTTTCACCGCCACTCGTCCGCGCCATATTCGGAGCAGCCGGTCAGATCGCATGCAGTATGAAATCAAGACATCCGCGGGTTTTTACTATCGTTCTTAGCTACAACTTCACGAATTTGCGCGACGCTCCGCCGAAAATTTCTTGCTGGGGAGCAGGCGATGCATCCGATGACACGTCTATGGAAAGATCGCCGCGGCAATTTCGGCGTCATGACCGCGTTGCTGCTGGTTCCGCTGATCGGCACCGCTGGCATGGCGCTTGATTTCGGCCACGCACTTACCATCAAGCAGCAGCTCATCGGGGCAGCCGATGCGGCCGCTGTCGGCGCGGTCGCCGAAAAATCGAAAGCCGTCGCCCAGGCTATGCAGTTGCAGGGCGACGGAAGCGTGGCGCTCGATCCGGCCGAGGCCCGAAGCATCTTCCTCGGCCAGATGTCCGGTGAGCTTTCCACCCTGCCCGTCAGCGTCGATATCGCCCTGGTGAAGACCAACGGTATCCTGACCTCGCGCGTATCATTCAGCGCCACCTTGCCGACCACCTTCATGACAATCGTCGGCAAGGATGACATCACCGTTGCCGGCCAGGCCACCGCGCAATACCAGACGCCCTCGTTCATCGACTTCTACATGCTGCTCGACAACACGCCTTCGATGGGTGTTGGGGCGACGCCGGCAGACGTTGATAGGATGAAATACGCGACGCGGTTCGGTGACAGCAAAGGTGAGAACGCCGACTGCGCCTTTGCCTGCCACATCGTCTATGAGAACGGCGACGAAGATCCGAACAGCTATTACAACGTCGCCAAGAACAACAACGTCACCACCCGCATCGATGTTGTCGCAGCCGCGACCAAGGCGCTGATGGCGAAAGCCACCGATACCCAGACGGTCGCAAACCAGTTCCGCATGGCCGCCTATACCTTCGGAAAGACCGCCATGGATGCGAAGCTCTTCAAGGTCGCAAACCTCGACTACAATCTGGGCGAGGTCAGCAAGGCCACCAACCAGATCACCCTGATGAGCATTCCACGCCAGAATTACAATAATGACCAGCAGACCAGTTTCGACGACGCGCTGAAGGGTATCAACACTGAAATCAAAGGAGTGCCTGGCAACGGGACCAGCAATACCGACCGGCAACAGATCGTCTTCTTCGTGGCCGACGGTGTTGGAGACAGCTACAAGCCGAAGGGCTGCACCAGTCCGAAGGGCGCCAACGAC
Source organism: Neorhizobium sp. P1_A6 (assembly GCF_056406795.1). Lineage (NCBI taxonomy): Bacteria > Pseudomonadati > Pseudomonadota > Alphaproteobacteria > Hyphomicrobiales > Rhizobiaceae > Neorhizobium > Neorhizobium sp. P1_A6. The sequence continues at coordinate 194,090 of NZ_JBFTZM010000003.1, forward strand.
GGGCGCTGTATCGAGCCTATCGATACCACCGCCTGCGAGACGCTGAAGCTGCGCGGCATCCGCGTGGCAGTACTCTATACGACCTATCTTCCACTGCCGGAAAACGGCTTTTACAAGAGCTGGGTTGCGCCCTTCCAAAGCACGATCGCTTCGAAGATGGAGGAATGCGCCACGCCGGGCCTTTTCTTCGAGGTCAGCCCGACGCAGGGCATTACCCAGGCCATGCAGACGCTTTTCCTGAAGATCGTCGCCACGCCGCGCATCACCAGCTAGTGCCGCGCCAGAGCCCGGGAGCGCGTCAGACGCGCTCGCCGTTCTTCACCCGGTAGCTTGGGTTGTACATGGTGACGAGTTCTTCCGAAGCCGTCGGATGCACCGCCATGGTGCGGTCGAAATCGTCCTTGGTGACGCCGGCCTTCAGCGAGATGCCGAGAAGCTGCGCCATCTCGCCGGCATCGTGGCCGAGGATGTGGGCGCCGACCACCTTGCGGCTTTGCGCATCGACGACCAGCTTCATGATCATCTTCTCAGCCCGTCCCGAAAGCGTCGCCTTCATCGGCCGGAACTCGGCGCGGTAGACTTCAAGCTCCGGATAACGCTTGGCGGCCTCCTCTTCCGACAGGCCGACCGTGCCGATCTCGGGCTGCGAGAAGACGGCGGTCGCGATCAGGTCGTGGTCCGGGGCGGTTGGATTGTTCCTGTATTCGGTTTCGACGAAGCACATCGCCTCGTGGATCGCCACCGGCGTCAGCTGCACCCGGTCGGTGACATCACCGAGCGCATAGATATGCGGCACGCTGGTGCGGGAATATCGGTCGACGACGATGGCGCCACGCTCGTTCACCTCGACGCCCGCGGCTTCGAGGCCGAGCCCCGTCGTGTTCGGATCGCGGCCGAGCGCCAGCATGATGGTGTCGACGGCGATCGTCTCGCCGTTCATCGTCCTGGCGACAAGTCCACCGGCTGCCGCCTTGGTCACCTCCTCGATCACATCGGTCAGAACGATGCGAATACCCTTTTCGACCATCGCCTTGTGCAGGCCCTGGCGCATGTCGTGGTCGAAGCGCGAGAGGATTTCCTTGCCGCGATAGATCAGGGTCACGTCGACGCCGAGGCCGTGGAAGATGTTTGCGAATTCGACAGCGATATAGCCGCCGCCAGTGATCAGGATGGAGCGCGGCAGTTCCGGCAAATCAAAGGCTTCGTTGGACGAGATGCAGAGTTCGTGGCCGGGCAGCGCCGCATGCGGGTTGGGCGCCCCGCCGGTCGCGATGACGATCTTTTCGGCGGTCACCGTCTTGCCGGTCTTCACGAGCCGGATCGTGTGGGGGCCGACCAGTTCGGCGCGGGTTTCGAGGATTTCGGCGCCGTTGTTTTCCAGGCCCTTGCGATAGAGGCCTTCAAGGCGGGCGATCTCCCTGTCCTTGGCGGCGATCAGCTTCTTCCAGTCGAACGTGCTCGCCCCGACGTCCCAGCCGTAACCAACCGCATCCTCGAAATGCTCGTGGTACTGGGAGGCATAGACGAAGAGCTTCTTCGGTACGCAGCCGCGGATGACGCAGGTGCCGCCGAAACGATATTCCTCGGCGATCGCCACCCGCTTGCCTAGCGATGCTGCCACGCGCCCGGCCCTCACGCCGCCCGATCCGCCGCCAATCACGAAGAGATCATAGTCATAGGCGGTCATGGTATTCTCCTTGAGAGCAGGCGGCGGGATGTGGCTCACATATAGGGACGGGAGCCCCAAAAGGAAAAGCCCGGATTGTTCCGGGCTTCCATAAAATTCAGCGGATCGAGGGATCGATCAGGGTTTGGGTGCAGGAGCCGGAGCCGGCTTGGCAGCCGGAGCAGCGGGCTTGGCCGGAGCGGTCGCGGCCGGAGCAGCGGGCTTGGCCGCAGGCGCAGCGGCGGGCTTGGCCGGTGCAGGCTTTGCCGGCGCGGGTGCGGCCTGTGCTTCCGCAGGAGCCGGATCGACGACCGGCGGCTTGATCGGGTTTGCATCGATGATGCCGCGCAGCTTTTCGGAACTTTGGTTCGTCAGGTCGCGGGAAACCCCGTTTGCCCAGATTTCAGCGGCCTTGGTCAGTTCGCGGCTGACGAGCGGCTGGTTGGTCAGCAGCTTTTTGCCGGTTTCCGTGTTGAAGAAGGTAGAGATCGACTTCAGTTCGTCGACCGAGAAGCTCTTGGCGTAGATGGTCGCGGCTTCCTTCTCCAGATCGGCACGGCGCGGCGCAAGCACGAGTGCCTGCTCGTCGACGACGTTGGAGATCTGCCCCTGGAAGTTGGGAGAGGCCTGGATGAACTGAGCCTTCAGACGCTCCGCCAGGTTGGGCAGGATGTTGTCGTAGCGATCCGTAACGTTGAGCGACGCGATCGCATCGCGTGCAGCGGCAAGCTGGGCTTCCGAAACTTCCTGTGCGCGAGCCGATACCGTGAAGGCGCCGGAGAAGAGGATAGCCACAGCGGCGGCACGGCCGAGAACCGCGAATCTGATCATGAGTTTGTTGCTCCTAGTTTACTTCGCCTCGAGCGTCCGCGCTCCAGCCTCACCGGCAATGATCGCTAAGGACGCCATATGGATGAACAGCCCGTGTTCCACGACACCGGGAATGAAATTCAGCTCCGCTGACAGAGCGTCTGCATCAGGAATGCGGCCAAAAGATGCGTCGAAAATGTAGTGGCCGCCATCCGTCGTGAAGACATCTGCCCCCGATTTACGCAGCTTCAACTCGCCGCTCAACCCCAATCTGGAGGCGGCCTTTTCGATCGCGATCTGGGTCGCCGTCTGACCGAAGGGATTGATTTCGATCGGCAGCGGATAGGCCCCGAGCATGCCGACGAGCTTGCTTTCGTCGGCGATCACGATCATGCGGGCAGACGCCGCCGCGACGATCTTTTCGCGCAGCAATGCACCGCCGCCGCCCTTGATCAGGGTCAGGTTGGCATCGACTTCGTCGGCACCGTCAATCGTCAGATCGAGCTCCGGAAGCTCGTCGAGCGATTTCAGCGGGACACCGAGCTCGACGCAGAGCCGCGCGGTACGCTCGGACGTCGGCACGCCTTCGACCTTGAAGCCCTCGTGAACCTTTTCGGCGAGTAGCCTGACGAATTCGTCCGCCGTCGAACCGGTGCCGATACCAAGCCTCATGCCGTCCTCGACATAGGCCAGTGCCGCTTGCGCCGCCTTGACTTTCATTTCCCGGGCGTCCATCCGCCAAAAGCTCCCCGCTGTTTCGCCGACCCGCTGTTTACACGCGTCTCCCGGCAAACGAAAGTCCCCTCACGGCGGGTTTTACGAAGCCTTGGGTTTTACGAAGGTGGGCGAATCTCGCATATTTGCATTTCACGGCAGCATTGCGTAATCCGGGACATCCCCCGAACGACGTTCACGAGGTTCCATTGACCGCTCCACTCGTCATTTTCGACCTCGACGGCACGCTGATCGACACCGCACCGGATCTGATCGACAGCCTCAATTATACGATCGAGGACGTCGGCCTGCAGCCGGTGACGTTCGAGGACCTCACGCATCTCGTCGGCCAGGGCGTACGCGTCATGATCCGCCGCGCCTTCGAACTGCGCAGAGTTCCGCTCGACGAGCCGACCGCGGCCAGGCTGTTCAACCGCTATATGGAGCATTATGAGGCGGAGATGCCGGGCCGAAGCCGCCCCTACGACGGTGTCGTTGCATGTCTCGGCCGCCTGTCGGCCGCCGGCATGCGGCTCGCCGTCTGCACCAACAAGTCCGAACGGCTCGCCTTCCCGCTTCTTGAAAAGCTCGGCCTTCTGGATCGCTTTGTCGCGATGACCTGCGGCGACACCTTTGCCGTCCGCAAGCCGGATGCCCGGCATATTTTCGGCACCATCGAACGGGCCGGCGGCGACCCCGCGACGAGCGTGATGATCGGCGACAGCGTCAACGATATTCTCGCCGCGCAAAATGCCGGAATTGCCTCGATCGCCGTGAGCTTCGGTTATTCCGACGTCGCCGTCGATACGCTCAACCCGGACCGGGTGATCGGCGGTTATCACGAGCTGACCGTGGAAATGGTGGAAACGCTGATTTCGGCCGATGTGAAGCGGGTGGCGGCAGCCACGTAAAAAGGCGGCACGAGGCCGCCTTCTTCTGCAAGCCAAACTCGATCCCGGCAGAAAGCTCAGCTCTGGGCCGCACGAACCTTGGTTGTCGCGGCAAAGGCTCTCACCGTCGCATCGTCACGACCATAGACGTCGTCGAAATATTCGACCTTGCCGTCCTTGTTCGGCCAGGCGGTGAAGTAGGAGACATAGACCGGGATCTTTACCGGTACCTTGGTGGCGACGTTCTGGCCGGCGGCAATCCGGCCGTTCACGTCGTCGATCGTCGTGCCGAGCACGGCGGCGGCCATCTTGCGCGGTTCGGCAAGACGTACGCACCCGTGGCTCAGTGCCCGCATGTCGCGCTGGAAGAAGCTCTTCGACGGCGTGTCATGCATGTAGATCGCATGGCTGTTCGGGAAGAGGATCTTCAGATCGCCGAGTGCGTTGTCGCCCGACGGCGGCTGGCGCACGGAAATCTTGTCGGTCGAGCCGAACCAGTTGACGCTGCTCGACGGCACCGCCTTTCCGCCGATCGACACCTCGTAACCCATCCGGTCGAGATAGCTCGGATCCTGGCGCAGGTGCGGCAGCATCTCGTTGATGATGATCGACTGCGGCACGCCCCAATAGGGGTTGAACTCGACCGTTTCGATCTCGTCCTGGAAGAAATAGGTCTGATTGGCCTTGCCGCCGACCACGACGCGCATCGAGAACTGCTCGGCACCGCGGTCATGATAATAGACCATGAAGGCCGGCTGGTTGATGAAGACGTAACGCTGGCCGAGATCGTCCGGCAGCCAGCGCGCCTGTTCCATGGCGACTTCGACCTTCTCGATCTTGTCCTTCGACGTGTGGCCGACCATCTTGCGCACCGTCGCGTTGCCGATGACGCCGTCAGCCTTGAGGCCGACTTCGGCCTGGAAGGATTTGACGACCTCGACGAGCTCGGGCGTGTAGTCCGGGGTCTGCTGGTAAGCCGTCAGCGTCGCCGCATGCTTGGTCTTCAGCGCTTCGGAACCGGTATGCTGGATGGCGGCGATGATGCTCGCCATATCCGGGCTGCTCTTGCCCGGCTTCAGGAGAATGTCGTCCGGCAGCGAAATGCGCGGACCGTCGTTGGCGGCGGCGGCGCGCAGCGTCGCCAGCTCGGCCTTCAGCGCCTGGAATTGGGAACCCTGCGGCGCAAGGCTTTGGAGATAGGCTGCGACATCGGTTCCGGTCTGCGCGAAAGGCAGGACGAGGGAAAGCTTGACGTCCTTGCGCTTGAAGTCGTGGTAGCCGGATACCTTGTTCGGATCAATACGGCCGCGCACCATGTCCTGCGCAAACATCAGCACCTTTTCCGACAGCGCCAGTTCGAACTGCATGAGGGCGCGGTCGTGGCTATCGGCAGCGGAAACCGGCGCCGACGTCGTTGCGGAAACATTGATGGGGGTTGCCGCATCGGCGGGCGCGGCAACGCTTGCGGTGGTCAACGCCGGGGCCCGCAGGATGTAGTCGGCCGGTTCCAACCCGTATTCGCCAGCCCGCTCGAAGAGCGACAGCACTCCCCTCGCCTTGTCATTAACGTCGCCGGCGGTGACCCAGAGAGGCTCCGCGGCCTTGCCGTAGAAGGCTTCGAGAGCGGTGGCAATTTCCGGCGGGGCCGAAACCCTGGCCTCTGTGATAAGGCGCGTGCCGTCCGTCGCGGACGCCGCAGCGAAGGCGGTCGTCTTCACAACCCGCTCGGCGTCCGGCTTATACGTGTAATAACGCGGCCCCGAGACCTTCGGCAGCGGTTCGGGATCGGCGAGACTGCGCTCGCTCGGCATGCTGGCATTGCCGCCGACACCCGGCAGGCCGTTATCGGCGTGCCTTGGGCGGTCTGCCCCAGGACCACCACGCAAGAGATCGAGAAGGGTCACGGCATGTGCGGGAACGGCGGCTCCGGTAAAAATCGAGATGCCGGACACGAGCGCCAATGCGATCGAAGTTTTTTTGTGTTTGTGCTGCAATGTCGTCCCCGTCACCTGCATCCGCGTCCTGATCCGCGGGCTCGAATATGTATCACGCCATCTAACCGATCGCGCGAGGGATGGAAAGAAACGCCCGAGTGTCCGGCGGGTTTCAGTTCCGTCGAAAAACAGCATCGGTGCGCAGTCGGAAGGTTAAGAAACTATTCGTTAAATTTTTACTGACGGCCATCGACAAGGACCCCATCAGGGGGCGAATTCTGCTGCATAATTACGCGGTCCGTGTCATAAAAGGCACGACGAAAGCGTACCAAAAAGCCTGTTTCGGCGGCTTGCGGACGTTCAGCAATCGTATAGTAATGCCGCCGGCCGGCTCCGACGCGGTAACGCGTTGTTGATCTTTTAAGACACCGGCAGCGACCACGAGCAAAAAGAGGCAGCGAAGATGGCATCGACCCGCACCGAAACCGACACGTTTGGCCCGATCGAAGTGGCAAGCGACCGTTATTGGGGCGCCCAGGCGCAGCGCTCGCTCGGCAACTTCAAGATCGGCTGGGAAAAGCAGCCGCTCGCGGTCGTTCGGGCGCTCGGCATCGTCAAGCAGGCCGCCGCCCGCGCCAACATGGAACTGGGCGGCCTCGACGCTTCGCTCGGCAAGGTCATCGTCGCGGCGGCGCAGGAAGTCATCGACGGCAAGCTCGACGACCACTTCCCGCTGGTCGTCTGGCAGACCGGTTCCGGCACCCAGTCGAACATGAACGCCAATGAGGTGATCTCCAACCGCGCGATCGAAATGCTCGGCGGCGTGATGGGCTCCAAGAAGCCCGTCCATCCCAACGACCACGTCAACATGAGCCAGTCGTCGAACGACACCTACCCGACGGCCATGCACATCGCCTGCGTCGAAACCATCGTGCGGCACCTGATCCCGTCGCTGAAGCAGCTGCACGAAGCGCTGGACGTGAAGGTCAAGGCCTTCTCCCACATCATCAAGATCGGCCGCACCCATACGCAGGACGCCACCCCGCTGACGCTCGGCCAGGAATTTTCCGGTTATGCGGCACAGGTCGGCTCGGCGATCGCCAATATCGAACTGACGCTGCCGGCGCTCTCAAAGCTCGCTCAGGGCGGCACGGCGGTCGGTACCGGCCTCAACGCCCCGGTCGGCTTTGCCGAAAAGGTAGCCGAGGAGATCTCGAAGATCACCGGCCTGCCCTTCGTCACCGCCCCGAACAAGTTCGAAGCGCTCGCGTCGCATGATTCCATGGTCTTCGCCCACGGCGCGATCAACGCCGCTGCCGCCGCTCTCTTCAAGATCGCCAACGACATCCGCTTCCTCGGTTCCGGTCCGCGTGCGGGCCTTGGCGAACTATCGCTGCCGGAAAACGAGCCGGGGTCGTCGATCATGCCGGGCAAGGTCAATCCGACCCAGTCGGAAGCATTGACCCAGGTCTGCGCCCACATCTTCGGCAACCACGCAGCGCTCACCTTCGCCGGCAGCCAGGGCCATTTCGAACTGAACGTCTACAATCCGATGATGGCCTATAATTTCCTGCAGTCGGTGCAGCTGCTCGGCGACGCCGCGGTCTCCTTCACCGACAATTGCGTCGTCGGCATCGAGGCCCGGGAAGACAATATCAGACGCGGCGTGGAAAATTCGCTGATGCTGGTCACCGCTCTCAACTCCCGGCTCGGCTACGACATCTGCGCCAAGATCGCCAAGACCGCCCACAAGAACGGAACGACTCTTCGCGAAGAAGCGGTCGGCGGCGGATACCTGACGAACGAGGAATTCGACCAGTATGTCCGCCCGGAGAACATGATCGGTCCCAAATAAGGCGACCTGATTTACAATATAACGAGCAGGCCCGCCTCCCCGAATGGCGGGTTTTCTCTTTCGGTCAGCCTACAATGATTAATTCCGACAATATATCAACATTCTAAAGGTGAATATTTCTTCGGGCTCGAAGTCTGTAAACCCATTAGTTTTGAGGGTAAAAGCGGGTATTTCAGAAATGCGAAATAAATTTAAGAATAAGCTCTTCAGCTCGCACCCCTTAATTCTTTTCCAACATTTTTCACATACTACTTCGTTTCATAGCATACAGGTGAGATCTAGTGGGGATCGTCGATGACGACGGCAACAGCGCCGAGAGCGCAATCTAGCGATCTGATCGGCCAGATCATCTATGCGGTGCGATCGATGGGCGTCGCGCCGATCCCTCGTAACTATCAGCTTTTCTACGAGGCCTATATCGGCTCCAATCCTGACCTGACCCGCGATCTGGCGGCGCTCGGAAGCCGTGCCACGCAGGAGGAACTGGACGCACTTTCGCATCGCTACCTTGGAACGGGCCAGGTGGCGGTCATCGAAGACGCCCATACCAGGATTCTTGGCGAACTGGACGCCCTCCTGAAACTGTTGCGCCAGGAGCAGAGCTCGCTCGAAAGCTACGGCAAGCTGCTTGGTGAAACCGCTCAGCGGATCAACTCCAAGAGCAGTTTTTCCAACGACCTGCTGACCAGCGCGCTGGCGCTGCTGAGCGAAGCGACTGGCAGCACCATGGCGCATGGTGAAAAGACCGTCGGCGGCGTCGTCCAGCGCTCGCAGGAAATGGACCAGGTCCGGCGGGAACTCGACGAATACAAGCGGATCGCCAACACCGATTCTTTGACCCGGATCGCCAACCGCCGAGCCTTCGACGAGCGCCTTGCGGCGACTTACGACAATATGGCCCTGCTGCCGGTCACCGCACTGGTGTTGGCCGATATCGACAACTTCAAGAAGATCAACGACAGCTACGGCCATCCGGTCGGCGACAAGATCCTTGCGACGGTTGCTTCCGTGATCCGCTCGAACGTCCGCAAGGATGTCTTCGTCGCCCGCTCCGGCGGCGAGGAATTCGCGATCATCGTCGAAGGCAACACGCCGGAAGAAGTTATGATCATCTGCGAGCGGGTCCGCCGCGCGCTGGAAACCCGGATCTTCCGCAATTCACGCTCCGGCATCGATTACGGCCCGGTCACCATCTCGCTCGGCTTTGCAATGGGTTCGCAGGCGAGTGATCCCGGCGAGCTCTACGCCAATTCCGATACGGCGCTCTACAATGCCAAGAACGCCGGCCGGAACCGCTCAGTCTTCTTCGATGACAGCATGAAGAAGGACTATGTCGGCAAGAGCTGGCTGATCTACAGGAAGTAGATTTCCCTCAGTCGCAGGCCGAGACGCCGGCGGCAGCGGCGATGACCAGCAGTTCCGGGCGGTATTCGAAATGCATGGTGTCGTAGTGATACCAGCGACCGCCCCAGATARAGCCATGGCGCTCGAATGCCGCGACGATCTTCATCGGAAAGCGGTTTTTGTAGTTCGGGACATTGCCGGGCTTGCCTCCCGACCACAGCCAGTAATCGGCGTGTTTCGTGTTGAGATCGATCGCCGCGCCAAAACCGTGGACGGAGAGATTGGTCTGTCCCGCAACCTTGCGCCAGTTGAAGACGCCGGCCGACGGCGTCAGGTAGGTTTTCAGGCCCGGGTCGGCGGCAAGCTCATCCCGGACGGCGGCGAGCGCCTTGTCGACCCCGTTACGGCTGGTGACCCGCAACGTCTCTCCGAACCATGCGACCGGCACAAGGCTCGACTGCACGGCATTGGCACTCGCGCCATAAAGGCGCTTCATCAACTCGTCGCTGCGGATGCGGCCCGGATCGGAATCGACCGGCGGGCGGTATTCGCACGAGCCGGGCCGATATGCCTGAGACAGGCTGTCCTCGACATCGCCCTCGGCCAGCATTTGCGCATGGCTGCGCCTGATCCCGTCGTCGATCGGAATCGGCGCGCCCTCCTTCATCATCAGCCTGCCGTCGCGGCTGGCCTCGATCACGTCGGGATAGGCCTTCACGAGGGCCGCGATCTTCTCCTCCAGGCGCAATTCGCGCGCCTCGCCTGGGCCACAGACGAGGATCGACAGCATCAGGGCTGCCGACCGGAGGAACGGCCTGTCAGTAGACCAGGACATTGACGTAATCGCCGCGGGGGCCTCGAAAGATCTGCACGTTGATCATGACATTCCCGCGAACGACGGCGTTGCGGGCGGCCCGGTCGATGGTACCGCGGCTGATCATGCGCTCGACGAGTTCCCGATTGCCGGCGTCGGCGAAGAAGCTGTCGCTCTGGTCACCGCGTTGCGAGACGCCGAAGCGATGAAAATTTGCGCGGTCCTGGCGGATGATCTGCCACGGCTCCTGCAGGCGCACATTGTTGGAATTGTACAGGTCGGCCTCGCCGATGAAGGCCGTATATTCCTCGATCAACTGGTCGGCCCGCGCCGCTTGGGCGCCGAACATCGTCGCAGCCAGGATCACCGCCGCAAAGCCGGTTCCAAACTTCATAAAGTCCCCCGTGCCCCGTCCCCTGTGGCGGGTCGATTCGATTGTTGCCTCGAGCGCTGAAAATGTCCATGAGGACACCGACGATGGACGCCTTCTTCACGAAGAAAACGCCGACGCGGTATCTACCACATCGTCTTGGCGGCGCGCTCCGGCCATTCGCGATCGTAGGTATCCTTGTCGAAATCGGCCTTGGCCGCCTTCAGGAGCGTTCCGGGCGTCGGCAGGCTCTTCGGGTCGACGAAATGCTCCGGGTTCCAGAGTTCGGCGCGCATCAGGGCGCGGGCGCACTGGAAATAGACCTCGTTTATGGTGATGATCGTGACGCTGCGCGGATGCCGGCCATCCATCTCGAAGCTTTCGAGCAGCGCAGGCTCCACCGAGATCACGGCGCGGCCGTTGACGCGCATCGCCGTGTTCGAGCCGGGGACGAGAAACATCAACGCCACGCGCGGGTCGCGCACGATGTTGATCAGCGAATCGATGCGGTTGTTGCCGCGCCAGTCGGGCAGAAACAAGGTCGCATCGTCCTGGATACGCACCGCCCCGCCGAGATCGCCGCGCGGAGAGCAGTCGAGCCCTTCCGGCCCCACGGTCGAGAAGGCGACAAAGGGCGAAGCCTCGATCATCTGCCGGTATTCCGTGGTCAGCGTCTTCGTCACCTTGGCGAGCGAAGCTTCCGAGACGCCGTCATAGATCGCCTTCAGTTCCTCGACGGATGTGATGATGGTCATGGCTCGCCCCTTCGGTATCCGCGGGCCGTAGCCCGCGTGGGCGACACTATGATGACGTACCCTGTGGATCAAGCAGCGGCGTCGTTGCCGGGCTTGTCGACGATGGAGGTTTCGCGTAACGGCCGGGCATCGCCCGTCAGGAAGGCCGCGATGGTCTCGATCACGCCGTGGTTGCTGACGATGCGGCGATGCCCGAGCCCGTTCGCCCATTCGAGCCGCGCCGTGGCAAGCCCTTCGAAGCGGCGGGCATGGTCGGCGGCGACCTCCTTGTCCTCCTCGGCATGCACCACCAGCAGGGGCGTCCCCAACCGAGCGGCGCTCGCAACCGTATCGAAGTCGTCGAGCGAGGCACCGGCTACATCCTCCGCCCGCCGGATCAGTTGCGCCTTCACGCGCGGCGGCAGGCCGACCATCCGCGAAAAATCGTCGAACAGCCAATGGATATGGCTAGGCGCGCCGATGACGACCAGTTTCGCGGGAGAGATCGAGCCGACTTGCCTCATCACCCCGCCGGCGGCGAGCATCATGCTGGCCCCGCCGAAGGAATGCCCGACCGCCGCATCGAAACGGCCAAACCGCTTCTCCGCCGCAACGATCGCCTCGACGGCCTGTCGCATGTTGAGGCTGCGACCACTGGAAAGCCCGTGACCAGGAAAATCCAGCACCACGACCTCGGCGCCGTTTTCGGCCAGGCCCGCAGGCAGGGCGGCGATATAGGCGGCATTGGAACCCCAGCCGTGCACGACCAGATAACGGGGCCGGCCGGGCTTGCCGTCGCCGTTGAAGCGATAGGCCATCACCGTCGATTTTCCGACAGTGAGCGGGATTTTCTGGGTGACCGCGAGCCGTTCGCGTCCCTCGTTCTCCATCGCCAGAGCCTTGCCGCCTCTAGGACGGCGCGAGGGTGTCAGGCAGAAGAGCCGAAAGGCGAGCTTGGCCGCGGTATCGGGGAAAAGCCGTCCCGAGACGGCAAACGCGAAACGGGTGACCTTGAGTGCAAAGGATGACATAGTGAGAAAACCCGATAATGTTCAATATTGAACAATAAAGTACAACGATGAACAAAAATCAATCCCTCCCTTGGGATCATCCGCGTTTTCGCAGTTGGATTGCCGTCGCCCGCGCCTGCCAGTTGATGCAAACCGTGCTGACCCGCGAGCTCGCCGAACTCGACATCAAGCCGCCGCATCTCGACATCCTGATCAATCTCTACCGGTTCGAAGGGATTTCGCAGCAGGAGCTTGCCCGCAAGCTGCTGGTGGGACGTTCCAACATGAGCATGGCGTTGCCGCAGATGGAAAAGCGCGGGCTGATCGAGCGACGCGGCGACAGCAAGGACAAGCGTGTCCTGCGCCTCTACCTGACCGAGGAAGGCCGCGCGGTGACGGAAGCTGCGATGGGCATCCAGACGGCGCTGATCGAGCGTACGCTCTCCTCCGAGCCGCTGGATCAATGCATGGCGATGGCCGAATCGATGGAGCGGCTGATCGTCACCCTGCAGTCGGAGGTCCGTGAGGACAGCCGCGAACCGGTGTGATCACCGCGTCCGTTGCGGCGGATCGCGCGACAGACCCTTTTCGGCCAGATTGCGCTCATAGTCGGCAAACAGCTCGGCGCCTCGCTCGCCGAGTTCGCGCAGGTAAGGCCAGGTGAAGATGCCGCTGTCGTGGCCGTCGTCGAAACGGATCCGCACGGCGTAATTGCCGGCCGGAGTGATCGCCGCAATGCCGACGTTGCGCTTACCGGGCACGGTCACCTGCTGGCCGGGACCATGACCCTGCACTTCCGCCGAAGGCGACAGTACGCGCATCGTTTCCGCCGACAAGGGATAGGCCGCGCCGTCGCTGAAGGTGACGTTCAGCGTGTGGCGGTCCTTGGAGACCCGCAGTTCCGTCGGCCAAATGTCGCTCATGCTTTTCAGGCTCCCGATTGTCATATGCCTGGCGGAGGATTAGGAGCTACGGCGCTTCGCCGCAAGCTGTTTTGCGTCCAGCATCGTTCTATCTGATCGATGTCGTACACTTGACGCGACGGCTCGAAACGCCCACTTTCAGGGCAAGGGAGAATGCCACGTGAACAGTTTCGCAGGACCGGTCGGAGGCGCAGCGCCGATCATCGCCGACCAGGCGCCGATGATCGATCCGTTCGGCCGCGCCGTCACCTATCTGCGCGTCTCGGTTACCGACCGCTGCGATTTCCGCTGCACTTACTGCATGGCGGAAAATATGACCTTTCTGCCGAAAAAGGACCTGCTGACGCTGGAAGAGCTCAACCGGCTCTGTTCCGCCTTCATTTCCAAGGGCGTCCGCAAGATCCGGTTGACCGGCGGGGAGCCGCTGGTGCGCAAGAATATCATGTTCCTGGTGCGTGAACTCGGCCAGCACGTGAAGGACGGCACTCTCGACGAGCTGACGCTGACCACCAACGGCTCGCAGCTGGCGAAATACGCCGACGAGCTTTACGACAGCGGCGTGCGCCGCATCAATGTTTCGCTCGACACGCTGAACCCGGAAAAATTCAAGGCGATCACCCGCTGGGGCGATTACCACAAGGTCATGGAAGGCATCGACGCCGCCCAGAAGGCCGGGCTGAAGATCAAGCTGAATGCCGTGGCGCTGAAGGATTTCAACGAGTTCGAGATCGCCGACATGCTGCGTTTCGCGCATGGCCGCGGCATGGACATGACGGTGATCGAGACCATGCCGATGGGCGAGATCGACGAGGACCGCACCGACCAATATCTGCCGCTGTCGAAACTGCGCGCCGCTCTCGAAGAACAGTTCACGCTGACCGAAATCCCCTACAAGACAGGCGGCCCCGCCCGTTATGTCGAAGTTGAGGAAACCGGCGGACGTTTAGGGTTCATCACGCCGATGACCCATAACTTCTGCGAGAGCTGCAACCGCGTGCGCCTTACCTGCACCGGCACGCTCTATATGTGCCTCGGCCAGAACGACGCGGCGGACCTCCGCACGGCGCTGCGCGCTTCAGAGAACGACGACTACCTGTCGGCCGCGATCGACGAGGCGATCACCCGCAAGCCCAAGGGCCACGATTTCATCATCGACCGCACCCACAAACGCCCCGCGGTCGCCCGCCACATGAGCGTCACCGGCGGGTGATGTCCGCGCGGGCGGCAAGCGTCGCGGCGGCTGCCGCAGCCGGGATCATTGCGAAATATCGACATGATGCACTCCGTGCGGCAAGGCCACCCGCCCGATCCGTTGCAGCGACGGTGTATCGCCCTTGATCACCCTGAAGACTTCAAGCCCTGCCCTGGTCTCGGGGCCTGCGCCCTGATGTCCCTCGAAAACGGTTGTGAGAAGGTGATCGCCCGTCAGGTCGAAGGTTCCGCCTTCGGGCAGAACGCCCTCGAACGTATAGTCGCCAACCTTGTGCAGCCTGCCCGCGCCCGGATCGAACGTCAGAAGCGATACGGCCGCCTCTCGGCCATGACGCGGAGACCTGGGCGGAAAGGACGTGCCGCGCATGTTGATCGTCGCGACAAGCCGGCCATCCGGGCTCACCGCCATTCCCTCGGCCGAAACGCCGGTGTCGACCGTCATCAACCGCTCGTGCCGGGCTTCGGACGCCTCGGGATCCGCCAGCCGGACGACGGTCATGGTGGAGGACGCATTCGGGATGCGGCCGTCGAGGCTGGTCGCAGTGAAATCGCGCCCCCAGTTCGATGTCAGATAATGGCGGCCATCCGGCGTGAAGCGGCCGACAAAGGGATCCCTGCCCACCTCCACGCTATTTCCCCAGGGCTGCAAGGCAGGCTTCTGATCGCTATCGGCAAATTCGAAGAACGCGACAYGGTTCTGCGTGTTGATATTGGCCGCCAGAAACCGCCCGGAAGGATGCCATTGCACATTGGTCGCCGTCACGCCGCCCCGCGGAGCGTCCAGCGATCCGGTTATGCCGAGTTCGGCCAGATCGAAGCGGGCGACCTCACCGAATTGGCCATCGGTAAATTCGACGATCTGAAGCAGGGCCGCATCGGCGGTGTTGGAGACGACCGCCACCCGCTGCCCGTCCGGGCTGACGGCCAATGCCTCCGGATTGATGCCGATCTCCACCGTATCGGCAAGCTTCGGCATCGATGGGTCGGAGAGATCGACGGCAAACAGCCGTCTGCCGGGCGGCAGATCCCTGACCGTTCCGCCGCCATCCGGCCGCTCGCCCAATCGTTCGGTCACGAAAGCCGTGCGCCCGTCCGGCGTCAGTTCCAGGATTTCAGGCGCCGCCGTCACCGAGTTCGAGACGGGGAGTGAACCTCTCGTCACGTGGCCATTGGCTATCGAAAGAATGGTGAGCACGTCCCTATGCCCGGCCTCCTTCGGAGCCAGTAGGGAATCGGCATAGGTGCGCGCCAGATAGTCGCCGTCGGAGATGACGGCGACGCGACCGGCCGATATCGCGCCGAGGATATCGGCCGATTGTGCAGCAGCAGTACCAGACGCCACGGTAACCAACGAAAGGGCCGCGCCCGCGAGAAAAGCCAATGCCTTCATGATCCATTCTCCTTCCGAGAAGCGGCGTCACCTGCCGCCTATTGCCTGAAGGGAGGATAGGGTCCAGTCTGATAGAGTTCCAATCGGAATTCCATTATCTGTGATAGGCAAAATACATCAGGAATGTCGATGGATATTCGCTCCATGGCTTGCTTCGTGGCGGTCGCCGAAGAATTGCATTTCCGCCGGGCTGCCGAGAGGATGCACCTCACCCAGCCCTCGCTCAGCCAGCGCATCCGCGCCCTCGAGCTGGAGATCGGCACGGACCTCTTTGCGCGCGATCGCCGCAGCGTCGCGCTGACGCCGGCCGGCCAAGCGTTCCTCGAACCCGCCCGCCGGGCGATCGAAAATGCCGACGTTGCCCGGCAGCAGGCTCTACGGGCGTTTCGGGGCGAAGTCGGCCGGCTGAGGCTGGGTTTCACGGTCATCGCCTTCTACGGCATTCTGCCGGAAGCGGTGCAGGCATTCCGGAAGCGCTATCCGCAGGTCGAGATAGAGCTTGTCGAACTCAATTCCCCATCACTCGAAACCGCATTGATGACGGGAACGATCGATCTGGCGGTCCTGCATCCGCCGCTCGCCAATCCGGAACTCGCGATCCATGAACTGCCGGCCGAGCATCTCGTCCTGGCATTGCCGGAAAGCCACCCGCTTGCAGTGCGAACCGAGATCCGGCTCTCCGACCTAGCGGGCGAACCTTTTCTTCTCGCACCCCGCTCCATCGGACCGAGCATCTACGACAGGGTCATCGCTCTCTTCCGGGACCAGGGCATCAGCCCGCGCGTCGTGCAGGAGGTTACACCCATGACCACCCTTGCAGGCCTGGCGGCGGCGGGGGTCGGAATGGGGTTCGTCACAGGCGGCCTGTCTCGCCTGCCGCGTCCCGGCGTCGTTTTCCGGCCGGTCACGCCGACGCCGCCATCGTTGCCGATGGCGGCGTCCTGGTTGAAACCGCAGCTTTCCGCAATCGGGCAGCGCTTCCTCGAAACGGTCTCGGCGCTTGCCTGACTGTCCGGACTTCAGGCAGCGTCGCTGCGGCGGAAGCCCGAGCGGCGTTCGTTGGCGCCGGCATGGAAGCTGATGTTCGGATCGCGCGTCTTGAAGCGCTCGATCTTCTCTGACAGCGTCTCCACACGTTGGCGCAGGCCGTGGATCTCGGCGTTGTTTTCCTCGACCATCGCCGCGTTGCGCTGAGTGATCAGCTCGACCTCCTGAACCGCCTTGGTGACTTCGTTGATGCCGGTCGACTGCTCGCCGGTGGCCGCCGAAATCTGGGACACCAGTTTGCGGACGTCGGTGATGTGCGTGATGATCTCGGTGAGTGCCGTACCCGTCTCCTCGACCAGATGCACGCCGTTGCTGACCTGGGTCGAGCTTGCCGAGATGAGGCCCTTGATTTCGCGGGCAGCGCCGGCGCAGCGCTGCGCCAGTTCGCGGACTTCCTGGGCGACGACCGCAAAGCCACGGCCTGCCTCGCCGGCACGGGCCGCCTCGACGCCGGCATTCAGCGCCAGCAGGTTGGTCTGGAAGGCGATCTCGTCGATGACCCCGATGATCGTCGCGATCTTTTCGGAGGAACGGCTGATCTCGCCCATGGCATCGACCGCGCGGGACACGACCTCGCCGGAGCGGACGGCGAAATCCTCGGTCTCGTTGACCGAAACGGATGTCTGCTTGGCGCTTTCGGCCGTCGAGCGGACGATTTCGCTCAGATGGCGCAATGCACGCGAGCTCTGTTCGAGCGCTGCCGCCTGCTGTTCCGTGCGGCGGGCAAGATCGTCCGCCGAAGCGGCCAGATTGCCGGTGCCGCCGTCGATTTCTTCCGCGGTCGAGCGCACGTCGGCGAGCGTGGCACGGAGCGCCTCGACAGCCTGGTTGTAGGTGCGCGCCATCTCGATGAAGTCTTCCGGCAGGTTTTCATCCATGCTGCGCTCGAGGTCGCCCTCGGCGAGTTTGCCGAGCATGTCGTTGAGCGCCGTCAGCGCCTGGCGCTGCTCACCGGCAATGCGGGCACGCTCGGAGGCGCGGCGCTCGGACTCTGCGGTCGAGAGTTCGCGGGCTGCAGCGGCATCCTGCTCGAGGCGGACATTTTCGACGGCTGCATCGCGGAAGACGGTGACCGAGCGAACCATGTCGCCGATCTCGTCGCCACGTTCGCGGCCTTCGATCTTGACCTCGAGATCGCCGTCCGCCAGCCGCTTCATCACTTCGGTAACGCGACGCAGCGGGCCGCGCAGCGTTTCCACCAGCATCAGGCCGCCGGCAATGGCGAGCAGCGTGCCGACCACCATGGCGATCAGCGACAGCTGGGCGGAACGCTCGCTGTCCTCCTTGCCGACTTCCTGGGCCTGGGCCACGAAATTCTTGAGGCCGGCCATGCCGCCCGTCAGAGTTTCGGCGGCGGCGGCACGGGCCTTTTTCCATTCGGCGGCAATGGACAGAAGCTTGGCGGTATCCTCCTCGATCGATTTCAGGCGGGGCTGAAGCGTGGTCGAGAATTCGCGCATGGCAGGATTTCTCGCGAGTTCGGAAACTTCCGCGCTGGCATCCTTCAGCTTTGCCATGACGTCGAGGACGACCTTGCGCGCGTCTTCCGTCTGGGTGGCGCGCAGCCGCTCGACGTAGAGCTGCATGGCGTCGATCAGGCGCAGCGACTCGGCGCTGCGGTCGAGAAGCGTGCGCAGGCTGGCGACCTCGCCCTCGATGCTGGCGAAACGGCTGGCCGCATTGCCGGCCTTGTTGGTGACTTCCGCTTCCATCTTGGCCTGGAACGTCTCCATGCCGGAAACGGTGTCACGCACCGCCTTTGCCTTTTCCGGAACGTCCTGACTGCCCTTGATGGTGGCAGCAAGAGCAGCGATCGCATCGTTGATCGGCTTCAGCTGCTTGATACCGTTCGGGGTGAGGAAGGCCTGAACTTCCTGGAAGGTCTTGTCCAGAATACCGAGATACATGTCGGCGGTGCTGATTGCGCCGTCGTCGGTACCGGTCTCCTTGACGGAATTGCGAAGCTCGCCGATCTGTTCGGCGATCGCCTTATAGGCATAGGCTTCCAGCACCATGCCCTTGGCGAACTTTTCCTTGCCTTCGAACTGCTTGCGGACGTTGGCAACCTGGTCGGAAACCCCTGTCGCAACGGTGCGGACATTGTCGATGCTGTCGTCGAGCGCTGCGGCGTTTTCGTCGCGCCTCTGCTTTATCTTCCAGAGCATGTCCGTATCGGCGCGCATCCTGGGCGCAAGCCCGGTCACGACGGCGATGCGCTCGCGGTCCCCGGCCGTCACGAGCAGCCCGCCGAGCACGCGGACGCCGCTCTCCTGCTTGTCGATGGCCGCCTTCAGGGCCGCAAGCGACGCATTGTCGGGCTTGCCGTTGAATTCCTGGAGAACCGCCTGGAGATTTTCGAAGTCGCCGATGTTCTCGATCGTCGCACGCGTCACCGTCATATGGCCGTTCAGCATGCTGGCCGTATAATAACCCGCAAGGCCTACCCCGGCGATCAAAAGGACCAGCGGGATGACAAAAAGAAGGACCTTGGTGACGATCCTACGGCTCTGAAGAAGACGATCGATGAAAGACATTTTTCCCCCAACTGCAAACCAGAAGCGGCTTCGCGTCAGCGCATTCGCGAAACAGCAACGGCACGATCCCAGCGTCATGCGGGAATGAATGGCTTTCACAATCGTCAAATTCGGTTGAACAACGGTTAATTCGGGACCCTTACAAATCATATTATTACACTGTGTCGGATATCGGAATTTCCCGCCGCTATCCAAAAGAGTACCGCCCGGGAGGCAATCAGGCTGGCGATGCGTAAGTCGTTGCTTTAAGAGACCGGATACCGGAGGAATCTCGCAGATGGCATGGTCTGAAAATTCGCGGGGCGCGTTATTCATGTCGCTCGCCATGGCGGCTTTCACCTGCAACGATGCGCTGGTCAAGTCGGTCACCTCGGAGCTCAGCATCCCCCAGATCATGGCCGTGCGCGGCGTCATGGCGACGGTGCTGATCTACTGTGTGGCGCGCTACATGGGCGTGACCCTTTCGGCCAAGGCGGTCATGCATCCGCTGGTGCTGCTGCGCACCCTGTTCGAGCTTGGCGCCACCCTGTCCTTCCTCTCGGCACTTGCCCATATCGAATTTGCCGCCATTTCGTCGATCATGCAGGCATTGCCGCTCGCCGTGACGTTAGGTGCTGCCCTCTTCCTGGGCGAGCCTGTCGGCTGGCGGCGCTGGACGGCGATCGGCATCGGCTTCCTTGGCGTGCTGATCATCATCCGCCCGGGTCCGGAAGGCTTCACGCCGGCCGCGGTGCTTGCCGTCATCGCCTGCTGCTGCACGGCATGCCGCGATCTCACCACCAAGCGCATCCAGGCCGACATTCCTTCGCTGACGGTGACGCTCTTCACGTCGCTCGCCAACACTATTCTCGGGGCGATCCTGGTCGTGCCGATGGGCGGCTGGCAGCCGGTCAGCACCTATGCGCTCGGACATCTGGCGATTGCTTCGGTGATGGTGTTCGCAGGCTATCAGGCCGTCATCCAATCGATGCGGACAGGCGAGATCTCCTTCATAGCGCCGTTCCGCTATACCGGCCTGCTCTGGGCATTGGCCATCGGCATTTTCGCCTTCGGCGAACGTCCGAACGCCTATATGCTGGTGGGCGCGGCCGTCGTTATCGGTTCCGGCCTTTATACCTTCTATCGCGAACGCAAGCGCCAGGGCATCGCCTCCGGCAAGGCAGCAGCCGTCCCGCCTGCCTGACGACCGGCCGGATGAAAGAGTTGAAAGGCAGCGTGAAAGGACAAGACGACGTGCAGCAAAGCCGATTTCTGGACAGACGAACCCCGCCCCATATCCTGACGCTCGTCGTCTGCGCCGGACTAGCCGCCCTCTCGCTCAACGTCTTCCTGCCTTCGCTTTCCGCAATGGCGACCCATTTCGGTACCGAATATGCCGTCATGCAGCTGGCCGTATCCGGTTATATCGCCGGCACCGCGGTGCTGCAGCTGGTGCTTGGCCCGCTTTCCGACCTCTTCGGCCGCCGCCGCGTGATGATCGGCAGCATCCTGATCATGCTGGTCGGCACGGTGATCTGCCTGGTAGCCGCAAACGTCACCGTCTTCATGATCGGAAGGCTGCTGCAGACCGCTGTGGTCGCGGGTTTCGTCCTGCCGCGGGCGATCATCCGCGACACGGTGCCGATGGAGAGCGCCGCCTCGATGATCGCCTACGTCACCATGGGCATGTCGCTGGTGCCGATGATCAGCCCGACGATCGGCGGGGCGCTCAACGACATGTTTGGATGGGAAGCGAATTTCGCCTTGATGCTCGGCCTCGGCCTGTTGACCCTGACGCTCGTCTTCACCGATCTCGGCGAAACGAACCACCTGCCGGCCACCAGCTTCATCGCCCAGTTCCGCAGCTGGCCGGATCTTTTTCGCTCACGCCGATTCTGGGGTTATACGTTCACCTCGACCTTCTCGTCGGGCGTGTTCTTCTCGTTCCTCGGCGGCGCACCCTTCGTCGGCACGGCGATCTATCACCTCTCTCCGACCATGCTCGGCGCGCAGTTCTTCCTGATCGCGGCCGGCTACATGATCGGCAACTTCATTTCGGGCCGCTACACCCGCCATTTCGGCACGATGACGATGATGATCTCCGGCAGCGTGGTCAGCCTGCTCGGCGTCCTCATCACCGCCGTATTCCTCGTCGTAGAAGCGCCCTGGCCGCTCGCCTTCTTCGCGCCGCTGGCGCTCACCGGCGTTGGCAACGGCCTCACCCTTCCAAGCTCGAATGCCGGCATCGTCAGCGTCCGGCCGCATCTCGCGGGCTCGGCTTCCGGCCTCGGCGGCGCCATCACCGTCGGTGGCGGTGCTGCACTTTCGACCCTTGCCGCAACGGTGCTGAAGGACGAGGGCGGCGCCATGCCGCTTCTCGTCGTCATGGGCGTCACGACCATCCTTGCGCTCGTCGCCACCGTCTATGTCCGGCAGATCGACCGCCGCGAAGGCGCGATCTCGACAACGGACGACGACTGATGACCGCACCCGCCGCTCCCCCCAGCAAATCTCCCGGCCTGATCCTCGCCGGCGGAAAATCGAGCCGCATGGGCACCGACAAGGCTTTTCTCACCATCGGCGACGACACGATCCTCGCCCACGTCGTGCGGCGGCTGTCACCCCAGATCTCGGAAATCACCCTCAACGCGCCGACGGGTTTCCCCAATCCACTCGGTCTGCGCCTGCTGCCGGACCCGGTTCCCGGCCAGATCGGCCCGCTCGCTGGCGTGCTCGCCGGCCTGCGCGACATCCAGGCCCGCAGCCTTGAAGCAACACATCTCCTCACCGTCCCTTCCGACAGTCCCTTTATACCCGCCGACCTCGTGCACCGGCTCGAAGCTGAGGCGGACGATCCGAACGCGATCGTCATCGCCGCCTCGGACGGCCGCGATCATCCGGTCTTCGGGCTCTGGCCGGTTTCCATCGCCAGCGATCTGGAAACCTGGCTCTCCGATCCCGACAACCGGCGGATCAAGGCTTTCCTCGAACGTCACCGCATGGCGACCGTCGAATTCCCGATGATCAAGACGCCGCAAGGGCTGCTCGATCCCTTCTTCAACATCAACACGCCCGAGGATCTTCAAGAGGCGCGTCGTTTCGCCGAGGAGCTTTCATGACCCCTCCCCGCGTCTTTGGCATTTCCGGCTGGAAAAATTCCGGCAAGACGGGCCTGGCGGTGCGGCTGGTGGCGGAATTCACCCGCCGCGGCTATGCGATCTCGACGATCAAGCACGCCCACCACGATTTCGACATCGACAAGGTGGGAGCGGATTCCTTCCGCCATCGCGCCGCCGGTGCCCACGAAGTGGCGATCGTTTCCGGCACCCGCTTTGCGATCATGCACGAGTTGCGCGGCGCGCCGGAACCGAGCTTCGAGGAAATCCTCTCCCGCCTCGCCCCCTGCGATCTGGTGCTGATCGAGGGCTACAAACGCGAACCTGTCCCGAAGATCGAGGCCCGCCGCCTCGACGCGAACAACCGCGAACCGCTGGCGCCCAGCGATCCCCACATCGTCGCCATCGCCGCAGACCACCCCGTCCCGGATGCAGCCATCCCCGTCTTCGACCTCGACGATACGAACGCGATTGCCGATTTCATTGCACAGGTGACGGGGCTTAGCCCCTAAGCCTTGCCCTGGTGTTCTACAAGATAGCGCGTCGCAAGCGCGACATGGCGAGGAATAGGCTTGTTCTTGCGGTAGTCGGCAACGAGCCGGCGCGAGATCTCCAAGGCCGACGCCATTCCGTCCAATGTCATGCCGAGCTTATCCATAGCGGTGCGAAAATCATCGTTATCGAATGTGACCGGCGGTAACGCGGCGAGCCATACCGCCGAGAATTCAAGGTCCTCCCCCGGCCATTCCAATGCGTTGCGATATTCGCTAACCCGCATCTGCCGGAAGAGATCATCGTCGTGTCGAAGCGGAATGTAGATGCGACGGCTTTCCAGTGCGGGCGCCAGATCGACGACCTTCGTCTCTCCATCTTCCCAGACAATCCTCACCTTACGCCCCTCGAGCGCATCGGCGTCCGCTATCCTCGGCAAAGGTCCACCAACGGTGACGATCTCTTCACCTTTCATTGAGGCGCTCCCAGGCTTCATTCAACACCTTCCTGTTTTCCCGTACCCAAACCAATGCGCGTTCCAGACTTCGCCGATCGATGGAGCCCGCAAGAATTTCCAAGTCGGATAGACGGACCAGGACTTCGTGATCCGGCGTAACGATATGAAAATGAGGTGGATGGTGATCGCCGGCAAAAATCTGGATCTTCAGATTTCCGAGTTTTACGATAGTCGGCATCACCCATCCCCGCGGCGCCATCAAAAATAGTGCATTATGCGCACTATTTCAAGGTGCAAAAAAGCCGCCGGATCGCTCCGGCGGCTTGGTTTGAGGTGTCCGAGACCGTTACCGGTTCGAAGCGACCGGTTTGACCAGTGGGGTGATGCGGCGCACGGTCACGCGGCGGTTTTCCTGTTCGGGACCGTCGGTGCGGACCTTGAGGTAACGTTCGCCGTAACCTTGGGTCGCCAGATTTTCCGGCGGGATGCCGAATGCGTCCGTCAGCACCCGGGCAACGCTTTCGGCGCGCTCGTCGGAGAGGACGAGGTTGCTGTCCTCTGTACCGACCGCATCCGTATGACCTTCGATCAGGAAGGTTTCGGAAGGATCCCGCTTCAGAACCTTGCTGATCGCGTCGGCGACCTTGCGCAGCGAGCTCGCCTGGTTCATCGGGATTTCGGCACTGCCGGTGGCAAAGGTGATCGTATCCAGGTCGATACGCGGCACCTTGTCCCGGATTCGGGCGGAGTAGCGCACTTCGTCCATCGAATAGACGCGCTCGACCCGCTCGACCGGCGGCTGTTCCAGGAACTCGTAATAATCCCGGTCCGGCTCGGTCGAGGTGTCGATGATGTAGTTGTCGAGCGGCACGCTCAGCCGCATCGGCGGCAGGTCGTCGCCCGGATCGCGCCAGACGTAGTCGCGGCCGCGGCGGTTATCCATCAGCTCCGGCGAATAATAGAGCACGTATTCCTCGCCGCCCCTGACGATTCGCGAGCGCTGGACGATCTCGCCATAGCTGTTGCGGACGGTGACGATCCGCGTGCCGTCGTCGCGCACGATCACTTCGCGCACGCGGCCGTCGCGGAGCTGCTCGTATTGCGGCGCCCGATCGCGATCATTGTAGAAACGACGGCTGTCGTCATGGCGAACGACGGTCTGGTTGTCGATCGAGATGATCACGCGGCCGCCATCGCGGTCGCGATCGCCGTTGCGGTCACGGCTGCCCCCCAGGCCGGCTGCGTCGCGGAAATCCCAGCCGCGGGGCCGTTCGAACTGCGGACGCTGGTCGAGGCGCTGGCCACGCTCTTCGGACAGCTGGCGGAACTCCTGCAGCTGTTCGCGCGTGGCGCGGGTGCTGCCTTGAGCCTCTGCATCGGATTTCGGTGGCGCCAGCTGCTGCTGGTCGGCCTGCTGCGGAGCCTGACGGCGCGGACGTTCTCCGTCCCGTGGCGGACGTGCGGAAGGCGCCTCCTTGGCGCTGTCGAGCACGGCGGCACCGTTCTGAACGGGCAAGACGACCTGTTCACCGCTTTTGGCTGCGGCCGGATCCTTGGCAAGCTCCTTGGCGCGTTCGACCTGCTGAGGTGTCGTTGCCGTCTGGGGCGCGGTCGGCTGGGTGCCCGGCTGGGCTCCAGTCGCCTGCTGGCCCTGCGGCTGGCCCGGCACCTGCTGACCCTGGGGCACCACTGGTTGTCCTTCGGTCGTCTGACGGCGCGGCGTTTCGCCGGCAGGCGGCTGACCCGGCGCGGCCTGGCCATTTGCCGGCGGCTGCTGGTTGCGCCTGTCCTGCGCGGTTCCGGTGCCCGGAGCCTGTCCAGGGACCTGAGCCGGCGCCTGGCCCGTTGCGTTGCCGCGAGCCGGATTTTCGGGTGCGGCTCCCGGAGCCGTGGCGCGATCGGTAGCCGGCGGCTGTGTCGGCTTTGGTGTTTCGGCCTGCTTTTCAGCGGGAGCTGCCTTGGGCTGCTGGGCATTGCCGCTGGCCGGCTTTTCGGGTGTTGCTTCCGGCGTCGCCGCACGATTGGTGGCAGGTGGCAGCGGCTTCGGGGTTTCGACCTGCTTCCCGGCCGGCGCTTCCTTCGGCTGCTGGGCATCGCGGCGAGCGGGAGCTTCAGGTGCGGCTTCCGGCGTTGCGGCGCGATTGGTTGCCGGCCGTTCCGGCTTCGGCGTTTCGGCCTGCTTTTCAGCGGGAGCCGCCTTCGGCTGCTGGGCCTCCCTTGCGGCCGGCGGCTCGGTCGGCTGCTCGCGCGGGCGACGCGGCTGAGCATCGTTTCCGCCCTGCCCCTGACCGGTCTCCTGCTGCTGACGGCGCGGACGTTCCTGCGCGGGCGCCTCGGCTGCCGGACGCTCGGCCTGCGGGGCCTGGCGTGGTGCTGCTTCGCGGGGCGCAGCTTCGCGCGGCGCGGCTTCCCGAGGAGCGGCTTCGCGAGGCGCAGCCTCACGGGGGGCGGCTTCCGGCTCAGCCTTGCGCTGGCGCTGCGGCTGTTCCTGCTGCTGGGCCTGGGGCGGCGCCTGCGGCCGTTCGGCCGGAGCCTGTTGTTGCCCCTCCTGAGGCTTGCGGCGGCGCTGCTGTCCCTCGCCTTCCTGCGCATCTGGAGGAATGATGACTTGTTGCTGCACCTCGATGACGCCCGGCATCCGGCCGGCCTCGATGGCGGGCCTCATCTCCAAATCAGGTTTCAAGGGGGCAGCACCGGCGGTCTGAAGCATCAGCGGCAACGATACGAGAGGCGCTGCGACGCTGGCGAACAGTCTGAATTTTTTCGACATGGACATTTCCTCTTCTAGGGGTGTCATCCCTTTCATGCGCGTCCTTTATTGCCTTTTTCGGCGGACTTACGCGGCGGCTCAACTGTATTGCACCAAAATGGTTCCGTTGCAGCCTGTTGCCGACGGCCTGAACCTCGCATGAATGTATTGTTCATCGGCAAAACCCAGGCAGACGTGCACGTAAAATGCCGTTGCAATTTTCTGCGAGCGGGTATCTAAAAATCCATTCGGGGCGCGCCTGCATGCGTGCCCCGTCTTCCTGCGGCCGAAAAAGACCAACACCGCAGGGTTGCCAACAGAGAGGATCAACATGAACATTTCCACCCGATTCCTTGCTGCCGCCTCGATCGCCGCCCTGTCGCTTTTCGCCGGTTCGGCGATGGCCCAGGAGAAACTCGTGATCGGCACCGAAGGCGCCTACCCGCCTTTCAACAACCTGGAAGCCAACGGCCAGCTCACCGGTTTCGACATCGATATCGCCAAGGCGCTCTGCGACGAAATGAAGGTCACCTGCACCTTCGTCACCAATGACTGGGACGGCATCATCCCGGCGCTGCAGTCGAAGAAATTCGATGCCATCATCGCTTCCATGTCGATTACTCCGGAGCGGAAGGAGCAGGTCACCTTCTCGAAGAAATATTACAACACCCCGCCGGCGATCGCCGTCCCGAAGGATTCGCCGATCAAGGAAGCGACCGCTGCCGGCCTCAAGGGCAAAACGATCGGCGCACAAGGCTCCACCACCCATTCGAACTATGCCGAAAAGCATATGCCCGACTCGGAGCTGAAGCTTTATCCGACTGCCGACGAATACAAGCTCGACATCACCAACGGCCGCATCGATGCCGTCATCGACGATATCGTCGTGCTGTCGCAGTGGATCAAGTCGGACGCCGGCAAGTGCTGCAAGATCCTCAGCCCGCTGCCGATCGACGTCGACATCAATGGCGAAGGTGCGGGCATTGCGGTCCGCAAGGGCGAAACCGCGCTGGCCGACAAGTTCTCGGCCGCGATCCTCGCGATCCGCGCCAACGGCAAATACAAGGCCATCAACGACAAGTATTTCGATTTCGACGCCTACGGCAAGTAATCGACCGGAGAACCCGGTTAACGCCCGGCGGGAGGCTTGCCCTTCCGCCGTTTTTCTTTTTAATGGCGTCAACACAAGACAAAAGCGGCACACAAAAAGGCCGCAGGGGAAAACGACCTTATGAGCGGATTCTTTTCCGCCCTCCTTTCGGCGCTGGATCCACTTTGCGGGCCCGTCGGGCTTTTTTCATTGTTCGGTTCCAGTAGCATCGTTGCCTGCGGCGAGGCCGGCTGGGGCGACGAGATCGCCTTCGGTGTCAAGGTGACAATCACGCTCGCGCTCGCCACGCTGCCTGTCGGGCTGGTCATCGGTTTCCTGATCGCGCTCGCCGCGCAATCGGAGGAAAAGCTGCTGAGGCTTGCCGCCGGCATCTACACGACGATCTTCCGCGGCCTGCCCGAACTGCTGACCCTGTTCATCGTCTATTACGGCTTGCAGATCCTCATCCAGGCCGTGCTCGCCTCCTTCGGGTACGCTGGGCGCGTCGAGATCAACGCTTTTTTCGCCGGCATGGCGGCGCTCGCCGTCGTCTTCTCCTCCTATTCCTCCGAGGTCCTGCTGTCGGCCTTCAGGGCGATCCCGCGTGGCCAGTACGAGGCGGGCGATGCGCTCGGTCTTCACCGCTCGCGCACCATGCTTCTCGTCATCCTGCCGCAGCTCATCCGCATCGCGCTGCCCGGCCTCACCAATCTCTGGCTGATCCTCTTGAAGGACACGTCCTATGTCTCGGTCATCGGGCTTGCCGACATCCTGCGCCAGACCGGCATTGCCGCGCGCGTCAGCAAGGAAGCCTTCTTCTTCTACGGCATCGCCTGCCTGCTCTATCTGATCCTCGCGATGGTCTCGTCCGTCGGGCTCGGCTTCATCGAACGCTGGGCGAAACGTTCGGAGGGCCGTCGATGAGTTACGTCAAGGAACTGATCCCGCCGCGTGCGCCTCCAGCCATGATCGGCAGGCAGCTGGCGCCGGCGCGTATTGCCGGCATCCTGGTCCTGCTTGTCTGGGCAGCCCTTGCGATCGCGCTTGTCTTCATGATGATCAGCGGCTGGAACGAGGATAAATTCCTGCGTTACGGCCCGCGCTATCTCCACGGCCTCTGGACCACCATTTCGCTGGTCGGCCTCGCCGTCATCCTCGGGGCCGTGCTGTCGGCACCGATCGCCTTCGCACGGATGTCGAGAAACAAGGCGCTGAACGGCCTCGCCTATGCCTATGTCTACGTGTTTCGCAGCACGCCGCTGCTCGCCCAGCTGTTCATGATCTATTACGGGCTCGGCAGCTTCAAACCGCAACTCGAATCCGTCGACCTCTGGTGGTTCTTTCGCGAAGCTTGGTATTGCGGCCTTTTCTCGCTGACGCTCAACACCGCCGCCTATCAGGCGGAAATCCTGCGCGGAGCGATCGAAAGCGTACCGCGCGGCCAGCACGAAGGCGCGGCCGCGCTGGGCCTTTCCAAACGCAACGCTTTCCGCAAGGTCATCCTGCCCCAGGCGCTGATCGTCGCATTGCGCCCTTATGGCAACGAGATCGTGCTTCTGATCAAGGGATCGGCCGTCGTCGCGATCGTCACCGTCTTCGATCTGATGGGCGAGACGCGTTATGCCTTCTCCCGCACGTTCGACTACCAGAGCTATCTATGGGCGGCGATCTTCTATCTCGCCATCGTCGAAGCGCTGCGGCACCTCTGGGCCTTCATCGAGGCGCGCCTGACGCGCCATCTGAAGCGCTAGCAGCACTCAGGCGAAACAGCTGCTAACATACTGTAAATTATCACGAATGTGCTCTTAAGGTGCAATTGTAAAGCTTCGGTTAAACATGGCATGTTCTCCTATCAGGTGACGCAACGACGTCACCTCGAAACAACAAACGGGAACTGCTTGCATGTCTGAAATGGAAATGATGCTGAAAGGCTACGGGCTGACGACCGCCCAGATCTTCTACCGCCTGCCGGACCATCCGGCCCTGCTGCAAAGCTATGTCTGGCAGAACTACGACCTCGCCCCGGACTTTCCGGAGATGAACGGCTTTCTCAAATTCTGGCAGGAGAAGCTCGACGGACCGCTGCATTCCGTCCGCTATGTCCACCGCAAGCTGATCTCGGCCAGCGAATGGCGGGCCGTCAAGGGCGAAATCATCCTGCACTAAGAAACAGCAGCTCCGCGTTTCAGACGTGCACTTCGCCATGGGCGAATTCGCCTTCGTCCGGCTCGCGGTGCAGGGCTGAGACAATCACGGCGGCATAAAGCAGCGTGACGAGCGCAATCACGCTCCACCCCGGCAGCGGACCGAGCGCGGCGTTATGGACCGCCTCCGACCACGAAAAGACGACATCCGCCTCAGTATCGTTGGGCAGGAGCTTGGGCGTCGAGATCTTCAGGAGCCACGCCATCAGCAGTATGACGTACATCCAGACGTAATTGCGCCTCACCCGGCGAAACAACGCCTCGCGGTAGCTGATCAGGAAACAGGGATTGCGCAGGCTGCTGGCGATCGCCTGTGCCCAGTCGGGCTTGAGGTCCGCCTGCGGATAAAGCGCCTGCGCGAAATAATGGCGTTCCAGCTTGCGAACCCTTGCGCGGTAGACGTCGAAGAACCGGTAGCGCCGCGCTTCGATCAGGAGAAGCAGCGAGATCAGCAGCATCGCAAACAGAACCACGCCGTGATGCGATGTCGGCGTCGACAGCGAGACCGACAGCAGCGCCGCCACCACCGTGATCGACCAGTTCGAGGTGCGGTCGATGCGGTCGCGCCAGCTGGTCATCCGCCCGAGTTCGCCGCGGTAATAGTGGATGATCACATTGGCCTTTTCTGCGGAGGTCATCGGCAGCGACGGCGCGCGCCGCTCGACATTCTGCTCCAGCACGCTCTTGCCCTCGTCGGCTGGCATGACCTTCTCCCGGAGGTGGTTCTCAAAAAGCCGTTCTGCTTCGACCTTTCAACGAACGAGCACCCGCCGCGTTCCCCCTGATGGACAAATGCCGGCTATCGGCTTAAAGCCGCCTGCGAAAAGAAGGACGCTGGCCATGAAGAAGATCGACGAGGAAGCCCTGGCAGAGGCCTATAACCGCGCGCTGGCGCTGGAGAAGGCGGGCGATATCGACGCAGCCGTCAAGGCCTACGAGCAGGTGCTCGAACTCGATCCCGAGGACCACGGCGGTGCCGCCGTGCGCATCGCGGCCATGGGCCGCGGCGAGACACCCCCCAAGGCGCCGGACGCCTATGTGGAAACCCTGTTCGACCAGCACGCCGAAAGCTTCGAGGACATTCTCGTCGAGCAGCTGGGCTATGCCGTGCCGGTGATCGTGCGCCAGCGCCTGCAGGAGCTGAAGCTCGGGCCGTTCAAGCGGATGCTCGATCTCGGCTGCGGCACCGGGCTTACCGGCGGCACGCTGCGCGACATGGTCGACGACATCACCGGCATCGACATTTCCGAGAACATGGTTGAAATCGCCCACGAAAAGGATCTCTACGAGACGCTTTACGTGGCCGAAGTCGAGGATTTCCTCGAAGACAATGACGACGAGCCCTTCGACCTGGTGACCGCCACCGACGTGCTGCCCTATCTCGGCGCGCTGGAACCGCTGTTCTTCGGCGCGGCAGAAAACATGGCTCCCGGCGGCTTGTTCGTCTTTTCTTCCGAGACCCTGCCCGACGAGAGCTTTGCAGGTCGGCCCTACATCGTCGGCCCGCATCAGCGTTTCGCCCATTCGGAAACCTATGTCCGCGAACGCCTCACCGCCACCGGCTTCGAGCTTCTCGAAATCTCCGACATCAACGTGCGGATGCAGGACGGCAACCCGACGCCGGGCCATCTGGTGATCGCGCGGCTGATTGTAAAGTCATGACAATCTCAGGTTGAGAGCGCAATGGCAATTCTCGGCGCCGTCACAGGTGATGACAGGCGCCGAGCACGACCAAGCGTCCAAATCATCCTAGTGTTCGCGAACCATCTTCTCATCGTCCCTCTTCATCGGTAGTTTGCCCTCCGCAACGGAGGGATTCGGATGACGCCGCAGCGCTATCTTCTTGCCCAGGCCTATAACAACGCATGGGCCAACCACCGGCTGCTGAAAGCCTGCGGAGAGCTTTCGCGCGAAGAGCTGGATGCGACGCGGGTCAGCTTCTTTCCGTCGATCATCCATACCCTCAACCATATCCTGACCGTCGACTGGCTCTATATCAGCGCGCTCGAAGGCAATTGCCTCGGTCCCGCCGCCTTCGAGCCGGAGATTCCCTGTCCGCTCTTCGCCGATCTCGATCGCGAACAGCGCGCCGCCGACCGCCGCCTCATCGATCACTGTCGACGCTCGGATGAGAAAACGATCGCCGAGGAGATCCGGATTCCCCGGAACACTTTCGTGCAGGTCGAGCCTGCCGACCGGCTGCTGATGCATCTCTTCCAGCACCAGATCCATCATCGCGGCCAGGTTCACGCCATGCTGTCGGGAACCACCGTTCAACCGCCGCAGCTCGACGAGTTCTTCTGCACGGGCGAAGACCAATTGAGACAACAAGATTTTGCCGAACTGGGCTTCACCGAAGCCATGATCTGGAGTTGACCATGCTGTATTTCATCATCAAGGCCCTGCACATTCTGTCCGACTTCCTGCTGATCGGCGGCATGCTGATCAACGCCTTCGTCATCGGCATGGTGCCGCCGACGATCCGCACCGGCGTCATCTCGGCGCTCAGAAGATACGACCGCACCGTCACCACGGCCGCACTCGGCGGTGCCTGGCTTTTCGGCCTGTGGCTCGCCTTCGGCTACGGTTTTTACACTTCCGGCTGGTTCGGCTTCAAGTTCCTGATCGTCATCATGCTGTCGGCGCTGCACGGCATGCAGGGCGCCTGGATGCGCCGCATGGAAGCCGATCCGCATCTCGACCCGCCGGCCTTCGTGCGCGCCGGCCTGCCGATCGTCCTCGGCTCGGTCGTCGTCATCGTCGCGCTCGCGGTCATCAAGCCGTTCTGAGCCAAGCGCAACGAGGGGAGCGCAGCTGCCTCGAAGGGTGCACCCCTCCGAAACCGAAATCTGCGCTTTTCCGGAGGTCTTCTTTGCTCTAATCCTCTGCCCACAAAATTCTGGAGGTTCAGCATGGCGAAAGTGGCATTCATYGGTCTCGGGGTGATGGGTTATCCCATGGCCGGGCATCTCAAGGTCAAGGGCGGCCATGACGTGACCGTCTATAACCGCACGGCCGCCAAGGCCGAGGACTGGGCGAAAAAATTCGGTGGCAAGGCCGCAGCGACGCCGGCCGAAGCGGCCAGGGATGCCGATTTCGTGTTCGTCTGCGTCGGCAACGACGACGATCTCCGCTCGGTGACGATCACCGGGAC
Source organism: Neorhizobium sp. P1_A6 (assembly GCF_056406795.1). Classification (NCBI taxonomy): domain Bacteria; kingdom Pseudomonadati; phylum Pseudomonadota; class Alphaproteobacteria; order Hyphomicrobiales; family Rhizobiaceae; genus Neorhizobium; species Neorhizobium sp. P1_A6. The sequence continues at coordinate 226,578 of NZ_JBFTZM010000003.1, forward strand.
CGGCGTTCTCGCCGGCATGAAACCGGGCGCGATCCTGATCGACAACACGACGGCCAGCGCCGAAGTCGCCCGCGAACTCGATGCCGCGGCCCGAGAGAAGGGCGTCGGCTTCGTCGACGCACCGGTTTCGGGCGGCCAGGCTGGTGCCGAAAACGGCGTGCTCACCGTCATGTGCGGCGGCGACGAGGCGGTGTTCGAGAAGGCCCGGCCGGTGATCGACGCCTATGCCCGCATGGTCGGCCTCATGGGTCCGGCAGGCGCCGGCCAGCTCACCAAGATGATGAACCAGATCTGCATCGCCGGCCTCGTCCAGGGGTTGGCCGAATCGATCCATTTCGGCAAGCAGGCCGGCCTCGACATCGAGAAGGTCATCGAGGTGATCTCCAAGGGTGCGGCCGGCTCCTGGCAGATGGAGAACCGCTACAAGACCATGAATGCCGGCAAATACGATTTCGGCTTTGCGGTCGACTGGATGCGCAAGGATCTCGATATCGTGCTGACCGAAGCCCGCCGCAACGGCGCCAAGCTGCCGGTCACGGCCCTCGTCGACCAGTTCTATGGCGACGTGCAGGCGATGGGCGGCAAGCGCTGGGATACGTCCTCCCTGCTCGCCCGGCTCGAAAAGAAATAGGCCGGCCATGATCGGCCCCTCCTCCGACGTCGCCGGGATCATCGCGCATCTCGAAACGCTGCGATCGGAGGAGAATATCCTGGGGATGGCCCGTTTCGGCATCGTCACCGACAAGGCCATCGGCATTTCCAATCCCGACCTGCAGAAGATCGCGCGGACCATCAAACGCGATCACGGCCGGGCGCTGGACCTCTGGCGCACCGGCATCCGCGAAGCCCGCATGCTTGCGATCTATACCGCCGATCCCGCCGCGCTGACGCCGGCCGAGGCGCGCGGATGGGCCGAGGACTTTGCCTCCTGGGAAATCGTCGACACCGCCGCCGACCTTTTGACCGAAACGCCCTACTGGCAGGAACTCGTTGCGGATTTCGCCGCGGACGACCGCGAATTCGTCCGCCGGACCGCGTTTGCGATGATTGCCGGCGCCGCCGTGCACTGCAAACAGGAGCCGGATGAAACCTTCGTCGCCTATCTGCCGCTGATCGAGGCGCATTCCGCCGACCCGCGCAATTTCGTTAGGAAGGCGGTCAACTGGGCGCTCCGCAATATCGGCAAACGCAACCGGACCTGCCACGCCCCGGCTCTTGAAGTCTCCGAAAAGCTTGCCGCCTCATCGGACAGGACCGCCCGCTGGATCGGCAAGGATGCAGTGAAGGAATTGTCGGGCGAGAAGCTTCTGGCGCGACTGAAGGCTTAGCCGGCTTTACCCACACGGTATTGCCGCGGCGTCGCGCCCGCAAACGTCCGGAACGCCTTGATGAAGGAACTCGTGCTTTCGAACCCGCAGGCAAGCCCGATTTCCGTTATCGGCTCCCGGCCGGCCAGCAGCATCTCCTTGGCCCTCACCATCCGCGCCCGATGCCGGAAATCGCGAAAGCTCATGCCGAGTTCCGCATCGAACCGCCGCGCCAGCGTCCGTTCCGAAAGACGTGACGCCTCCGCAAGGGAGCCGAAATCGAGGTCCCGGTCGAGATATTCCAGCATCCGCCCGACGGCGACCGCCATGCCCGGCGACTGCGGTTTCGGCAACCACGTCTCGTCCTCGTCCGCCGCCAGTTCCTTCGCCACGGATGCGAGCGCCTTGAAGAAGGCATTCGCGGTTTCGTCGCATGAGGGGCGCCCCGTATCCCAACGCATGACATGCAGGATCATTTGCCGCGCCAGATCGGAAAGACCGAAGACCCGGCAGGCCGGTAGCGGCGCTTCGAATTCGCGATCGCCGAACAGAACCGAGGACGCCGTGGCCGACCCATTGCTGCGCACCGCAATCACTGTTCCCCGCGCGATCAGCGCCGCCCTTTGCGGCGGTAGCATCCAGCGGCGGTCGCCGATATCGAGAATGAAGGTGCCGGCCGAGGCGTAAAGCAGGTAATCGGCATCGAAGGCCCGTTCGATCTCGAACGGCTCGTCAAACACCCGATGATAGGCATGAGAAATCGTCGCCATCGCTGCCGGGCTTACCTATACCGCCTGCTGTCCCCGCATCTGCTTTAGCAGTTCGGCGGTGTCGAGCAATGCGGAATGATGGACAATCTTTCCGTCCTTCAGGACGAAGCTCCGGTAGGCGCGCACGCGGATGGGATTGCCGGAGGGTTCGACGCCCTTGAAAGCCGCCTGGTGCGTGCCGCGCAATGTCAGCTCGCACATGACGCTATCGTCTTCGGCAGTCATCCGCTCGATCGACCAGACGGCATCCGGCATGATCCGCTTCTGCACCGCCACCATGGCGCAGTGTCCTTCGGAATTGGCCGGCGAATAGGTGGCCTCCTGATAGTTGGCAGCGAAAAAATTCTCGAAGCGCTCGATCAGACCGCGGTTCCAGATCTCTTCGATATATCCGCGGACGATCGTCTTGTTGGTCTTGGCCTGATCCTGCATGGCGAGCTCCATCTGTTTCGATGAAGCCCAGATAAAATCAAACGGGCCGTTTGAACTCGGCCCGTCCCGCCAGAAAATGATCCCGATCCGCCAATCGGCCGATCACTCCTCGCCGGACTTCTGGTTGTCCAGCGTCATGTAGTCGAGCGGCAGCTCGGTCGTGTACTTGATCTGCTCCATCGCAAACACCGAGGAGACGTCGCGGATCTCGATCTTGGCGATTAGGCGCTTGTAGAAGGCATCATAGGCGCCGATGTCCGGCACGACGACGCGCAGCAGGTAGTCGACATCGCCGCTCATCCGGTAGAATTCGACCACTTCCGGGAAATCGACGACGACTTCCGAGAATCGCTTCAGCCATTCGATCGAGTGGCTGGCGGTGCGGATCGAGACGAACACCGTGACCTTGGTATTGACCTTGACCGGGTCGAGCAGCGCCACACGGCGACGGATGACGCCGTCCTCTTCCATCTTCTGGATGCGGCGCCAGCAAGGCGTGGTCGACAGGCCGACCTTCTTCGCGAGGTCCGCGACGGCGAGAGTGGAATCTTCCTGCAGAATGCGGAGTATCTTACGGTCGAGGCGGTCCATCAGAGTCCTTTCGAAATGATTTTTCGTTATACACCGAATTCGTGGCAGTTAACCGAAATTTGTTTCCCGTATCAAGCTATCCACATGCTGTCGCAGGACCGGCAGCAGATCCGCCTCGAACCATGGATTCTTTTTGAGCCAGCCGGTATTGCGCCAGCTCGGATGCGGCAGCGGCAGTATCCTCGGCCCCTGGTTGGCGAAAACATAGTCTCGCCAGTTTTCCACCGTTTCCGTCATGCCCTTGCGGCGCCGGCTCCCCAGATGCCAGGCCTGCGCATAAGTTCCGACGGCGATAACCAGCTCGATCTGCGGCATGGCGGCGATCACCCGAGCCCGCCAGAGCGGCGCGCATTCGAGCCGCGGCGGCAGGTCGCTGCCCTTGGCATCGTAACCCGGAAAACAGAAGCCCATCGGCACGATCGCAAACTTTTCCGGATCGTAGAACTCTTCGCGGGTCACGGCCATCCAGTCGCGCAGCCGATTTCCCGAGGCATCGTTGAACGGCAGCCCGCTTTCATGCACCCGAAGCCCCGGCGCCTGGCCGGCGATCAGCACCTTCGCCGTCTTCGATAGCACTGCGACCGGCCGCGGCTCATGCGGCAGACGGTCGCCTTCGCCTTTCGCCGGCGCGTCGCGACAGATGCGGCAGGCCGCGATCGCGCCGGCCAGCCCGCCGATATCTTCCCCGCCATCGGCGATATCATCCATGCTCATTGCCAGGCCGTCACCCGTTTCATCCAATCCCAAAATGCCTCCACCAAGCTGACATCGTCCATCGTGCCGCGGCTGGCGCGCCAGTCGCGCGGGCTTTCGAACCGGCCGGCCCACAGCCCCTGCCGTTCGCGCCGCGCTTCCACCTGTTCCTGCGCATAACGTCCCGAGGCGACGGCGAGACCCTGCCGCACCAGCGTGCCGTTGATGCTCGTCGTGCCCGAATGGCAGCGGACGAGAAGCCGACGATATTTGTCGCGCTCGCGGCCGAGACATTCCGTCTTACCGTCGGCAACGAGGCGCATCAGCAGCCGTCTCGCCTCCTCCCCGCAGGCCCATGGTTTGCCGCGGCCGTCTTCGCAGGTCTGGTCGAGTTCCGGCGCATCCATACCCTGCAGCCGCAGGCGCTCGCCGCCCATCGCCAGCGTATCGCCGTCGATCACGTGGAACGGGCCGCGCACGGTGCTGTCGGCTGCCTCGTCCAGCTTGGCGGCAATCAGCACCAGAAGGATGAAGAAGGCCACGAGAAACGCGCCGTCGCGAAAAACCCTGAACGTTCGAGCCACAATCCAGCCTTATTGGAAAACGGAAGCTTCAGGAAAATGGCAAACAAAACCTTTCCCGGCAGTACTCTCTTAAGGATTTGGACATACTCTCTCAACACCCGGGGTATCAGTTCAGTGGCCATGAGTAGCGGCGTCAGCACATCGACCGACAAGAACATCGTTGATCGCTCGCGCGGCCACCGTAACAAGGCCGTCTCTAAAGCCGTGCGCGCCACGCGTGAACGCCTGCAGTCCAGCTCCCAGGGCAATCAGATCTTCGACCGCGACATGATCGCCATGCACGTCAATTCCGTGCTGCAGGGCGCATCGGTCATGCCGATCTTCATCGTCGTGGTGACGGCGATCGGCGTCTACCTCAATCCGAACGCCAATCTTTTTGCCTGGGCGCTGCTGATGTTCAGCGTCCATGCAATCAACGTGCTGATCGCCCGTCGCGCCAGCCGCAAGGACATCGGCTCGGGCGACGTCCAGAAATGGCGCCGCAGGCTGCTCGCGGCGCAGTTGATCGTCGGCACCGGCTGGGCGCTCTTCGCGCTACAGAACTGCAATGCCTGTTCGGGCGATAACTATTATTTCTACAAGGGCGCCGTTCTCCTTTTCGCGATCTCGATCACCGCTATGAGCAGTTTCATGCTGCGGCTCGGCGTGTTGTTCGGCTTCCTGCCGATGATCCTGGCGCTGCTTGCGACGGCCATCCTGACACGGAATGTGCTTGATATCGGCATGATCGCGATCTGCGCCATCGCGGTCGTCTTCTTCCACTATATCGCCGACCGGCTCTATCGCTCCAACCTGACGCTGATGTCCTATCAGTCGGAAAAGGACGACCTGATCGCCGAGCTGGAAGTGGCGAAATCCATGTCGGACGAAGCCCGCCGCCGCGCCGAAGAGGCGAACCTTGCCAAATCCCGGTTCCTCGCCTCGATGTCGCACGAACTGCGCACGCCGCTCAACGCGATCCTCGGCTTCTCCGAAGTCATGAGTTCCGAGGTCCTCGGCCCGCTCGCCAACCCGACCTACAAGGAATATGCTGGCGACATCCACCGTTCCGGCCAGCATCTCCTCAATCTGATCAACGAGATCCTCGACCTGTCGCGCATCGAGGCCGGCCGCTACGACCTCGCCGAGGAATCGCTGTCGCTGCTGGAGATCGCCGAGGATTGCATCGGCATGGTGCAGCTGCGCGCCAGCGCCAAGAACATCTCGATCAGCCAGCAGTTCGAACCGCAATTGCCGCAGGTCTGGGTCGATGAAAAATCGATGCGGCAGGTCCTGCTGAACCTGTTGTCGAATGCGGTCAAGTTCACGCCCCAGGGCGGCGAGGTGACCGTCAAGGTCGGCTGGACAGCCGGTGGTGGCCAGTATGTAGCGATCAAGGACAACGGACCCGGCATTCCGGAAGAGGAAATCCCGGTTGTGCTGTCGGCCTTCGGCCAGGGCTCGATCGCCATCAAGAGCGCCGAACAGGGCACCGGCCTCGGTCTGCCGATCGTCCAGGCGATCCTTGCCAAGCACGACGGCCAGTTCATCCTGCGCTCCAAGCTGCGCGAAGGCACCGAGGCGATCGCCATCCTGCCGGCGACGCGCGTGCTGCAGAGCGTGCCGGCCGTCGCCGACGCCCAGACCGTCGCCCGCCGTCGCAAGAGCTTCGCCTGAGCAGTATCTTTTGCACCGACACGTTTGGTGTATAATGCGCATATGACCAAACTTCTCGACCGCGCCATTGAACAGGCTAGAGAACTTCCTGCGGAAATGCAGGACGAGCTCGCCGCTATGCTTCTAAGCTTTATGGGTGAAAACGATCAGGAAGGCGTCTACGAGCTTACGCCGGAGGAAGAAGCCGATCTGGAAGAAGCCGATCGCGAAATCGAGCGCGGAGAGATTGCGACCGAGGAAGAAGTCCGCGCCATGTGGGCAAAGTACAGCCTGTGAAACTTCGCTACACGGCCAAAGCTCTCCACGAAATCGACGAGGCTATCTCCTATATCGGCGACCATTCTCCGCAAGGTGCAGACAATGTCGCTGCCCGCATTCGCGGAGCGCTGACGTTCTTGAGCGAGCAGCCGTTCGCGGGCAGTATCACGCCGAGAAATACCCGCCGCTTCTTTCTCAAACCCTATCCCTACACGGTCTATTACCGTGTCGGCGTCGACGAAATCGTCATTCAGCGCTTCCGCCACACGTCTCGCAAGAGTTAGTAATCGCCAATCTCACCCCCAGACGCCCTTGACCACCACATAAACCACGAAAAACCCGTTGGCGCAGAGCAGGCAAAAGACCGCGAACGAGCCGAGATCCTTGGCGTGACGGCCGACGGTGGAGATTTCCGGGGATATGCGGTCGACCAGTTCCTCGATCGCGGTGTTCAGCGATTCCACCGCAAACAGCACGAGCATCAGGATGGCCAAGACGAAATAGTCGAAAGCACCGGCACCGACGATCGCAAACAGCACGACGGCCGCCGCACAGGCAATCACCTCATGGCGAAAGGCTTCCTCCTGCCACAGGCGCATCAGCCCCTGCATCGAATAACGGAAGGCCGCAATTACCCGGCGGATGCCGGTCGCCCTTTCGATATTGCAGTCGAGCGGCGTCTTTTCCATCCGGGGCTCAGTGGCTCTTGTTGCTGACGCCGGCCTGCTCGAACGTCGCCATGCCGGAATGGCAGGCGGCGGCCGCCTTGACGATGCCAGCCGCAAGTGCCGCACCGGTCCCCTCGCCGAGCCGCATGCCGAGCGCCAGAAGCGGCGTCTTGCCGAGCTGTTCGATGGCGCGCAGGTGCCCCGGTTCACCCGAGACATGGCCGATCAGGCAGTGGTCGAGCGCTGCCGGATTGGCGGCCTTGAGGATGGAGGCCGCAGCCGTCACCACGTAACCGTCGAGCAGGACCGGGATTTTTTCGACGCGCGCGGCCAGGATCGCGCCGGCGATCGCAGCGATCTCGCGGCCGCCGAGACGGCGCAGGATCTCCAACGGGTCGCTCAGGTGGTCCTTGTGGAATTCGACGGCAGCCTTCACCGCGGCGATCTTGCGCTCCATGAATTCGCCATGCGAACCGGTGCCGGGACCGACCCAGTCCTCCGCCTCGCCGCCATAGAGCGCCAGGTTGATGGCAGCCGCGATCGTCGTGTTGCCGATGCCCATTTCGCCGATGCAGAGAAGATCGGTGCCGCCGGCGATCGCCTCCATGCCGAAGGCCATGGTCGCCGCGCAGTCGCGTTCCGAAAGAGCCGCCTCGCTGGTGATGTCGCCGGTCGGGTAATCGAGCGCCAGGTCGAAGATCTTCAGGCCGAGATCATGGGTGACGCAGATCTGGTTGATCGCCGCACCGCCGGCTGCGAAATTCTCGACCATCTGCTGAGTGACGGATGACGGGAACGGTGTCACGCCATGGCGGGTAACGCCATGATTGCCGGCAAAAATCGCCACAAGCGGCCGGTTGACGGCCGGTGCGCGGCCCGTCCAGGCGGCCAGCCAGAAGGCGATTTCCTCAAGCCGACCGAGCGCACCCGGCGGCTTGGTCAGCTGCGCATCGCGCTCGCGCGCCGCAACCAGCGCCCGCGGGTCTGGTCCGGGAAGGTTCTGCAGCAGGACACGGAAATCGTCGAAAGGCAGGCCGCTCACGCTCATGGAAAGTCTCTCTTGTGTCTCGGTCTCGTTTCGCGGCGGGAAAACTTGTCTTTTCCCGTAAATCGCGCTTGTGTGCGCAAACTCATAGTCGGGTCGGATCGGAGGAACAACTGCCAAACGCAACGGAATTCATCGCGGACCTCGCCCGCTCGGTCGGGTTCCTCAGCCGTCTGCCGGTGCCGGACCGTTTCTTCCGCGGCCATGACGGCACGATCTCGCGGGCGGTGCGGGCCTTTCCCGTCGCGGGGCTGGTCATCGCGGCCCTGCCGGCGCTCGTTCTTCTCCTCCTGCAATCCGGTGATCCGCTGCTTGTCAGCCTGATTGCGCTTGCGCTGCTGACGCTTGTGACCGGCGCGCTCCACGAGGACGGCCTTGCGGACACGGCGGACGGTCTCGGCGGGGGGCGGGACAAGGACCACGCGCTCCTGATCATGAAGGATAGCCGCATCGGCGCCTATGGCGTCGTGGCGCTGGTGCTGTCTTTCGGCCTGCGGGCCTCGGCGCTTTCAGCACTTTTCCGCGACGATGCCGTTACCGCGGCGCTCGCCGTGCTTGCCGTTGCAGCCGTCAGCCGCGCGATCCTGGTCGCCCATTGGCGCGCGTTGCCATCAGCCCGGGAAAACGGTGTCGCGGCAAGCGCCGGATTTCCGGAGGACGGCGCCCGCAATATCGCGCTGTTTTCCGGCGCCGCCATCGCGCTTGTCCTTCTCGTTCCGGTCCTCGGCCTGCCGAAGGTCCTATTGTCGCTGATCGTGGCGGCACTCGCCGGCTTCGGTTTCACCCGTTTCGTGCGCCGGAAACTTGGCGGTCACACGGGCGATACGATCGGCGCTACTCAACAATTGAGCGAGATCGCCATGCTCGCCACTCTTGCTCTTGCCGCCTGAAACCCCGATATACTGACGCATGATTTCGCCTTGCACCCTCGTCTGTTCGATCGACCTCAAGACCGGCTATTGTTTCGGTTGCGGACGCACGCGCGAAGAGATCGCCGCCTGGATGGATTATACCGATGCGGAGCGCCGTGCGCTGATGGAAACCCTGCCCGCACGGCTTGAAACCGTCGAGCGCCGGCCGCGTCGGGAAACCCGCCGGCAGCGCATGATCCGGGAACGCGACACCGCATGAACGCGCTCACCGGCATTCTCATCGTCCTCGGCATTGGCCTGGCGCTGCTGATCTTCAACCACGATGCCGGGCAGACCTTCGGCATCGACAACGACGATTTCGGCCAGATCATCTACCTCCTGCCGATCGCCGGCCTGCTCGCCGCCGGAATTCTCGCCGGCCGGCGCGGCAATGCCGGTGAGGTGCTGCGCAATATCGCCATCTGGCTGCTGATCATCCTCGGGCTGGTCACCGCCTATCTCTATCGTGACGACGCCAGCAATGTCGCCGCAAGGGTGACTGCCGGCCTGCTGCCCGGTACCGCCGTGGTGGTGACGACCAGCGAAGGCGGCAACGAGGTGATCATCCACAAGACCCAGGGCAGCCATTTCCAGACCAATGTCAGGGTCCAGGGCAAGGTCCTGCCGATGCTAGTCGATACCGGCGCCAGCACCGTGGTTCTCTCCTATGACGATGCCCGCGCGATCGGCCTCAATCCGCAGAGCCTCAATTATTCGGTCTCGGTGATGACCGCCAACGGCCGAGCAATGGCCGCGGGGGTGCGGCTGGACGAAATCGCCATCGGCCCGATCGTGCGGAAAAACGTCCGGGCGATGGTTGCGGAAGACGGAAGGCTCGGCGAGAGCCTGCTCGGCATGAGCTTCCTCTCCACCCTAGGCTCCCTGCAGATGCAGACCGACGAGCTGAGATTGCGGGACTGAGGTCAGCCGAAATCCTGGATGGCGACCCCCTCTCCCTTGCTGCGGAAATGGCTCGGCGGCGCGCCGATAATGCGCTTGAAGGCGCGGCTGAAGGAGGCCTCGGCATCGTAGCCGAGCCGTTCGGCGACGGTCGCCACCCGTTCGCCGTCCCGCAGCCATTGCCGCGCCTGGTGCATGCGCACCCGTGCCACGTAGCGGGCCGGCGTTTCGCCGACGACGCGCAGAAACCGTTCGGCAAAGCCTGACCGCGACGCCCCCATCAGCCTCGCCAGTGCCGCCACGGTCCAGTCACGGTCGGGTTGCAGATGGATGGCGGCGAGCACGCGGCCGACCTCCGGATTGCGCACGGCCGCGATCCAGCCGGTCGTATCGCCGCAACCGTGTTCGACCCAGGTGCGGATCAGCGTCGCGGTCAGCACGTCGGCGAGCCGTGCGAGAATGCCGCCGGCGCCGACCCGGTCCATGTCCACCTCGCGCGCCATGGCATCGAGGAGATGCGGGATGGAAGGCTCGTTCCTGGCGAGATCGCTGGTCAGCATCGCCTCGGGCATCAGTTGAAGCAGCGGATGCAGCTTGTCGATGTTGAAGCGCATCGAGGCCGTCAGCGCCACGGTGCCGCCGCAGGCATCGGCGCATTGCACGTCGAACACGCCCTGGCAGACCTCCTTGCGGCCGAACCGGCCGAAAGGCAGCGGCGGAATTCCGGGGGCGCTTGCCAGCACATGTCCATCGCCACGCGGCAGAAGCGCCGCATCTCCGGGCCGCAATTCCAGCCATTCGCCGGAGGGCGTCTGCAGCCATGCGGAGCCGGACGAAATGAAATGGAACCGCGCCGCCTCCTGCGCCGGAAACGATGTCGCCCAGGGCTCGGGAAGCCGGCAGCGGCCGTATTCGACACCGTCGAGCCGCAGGCCCCGCAGCATCTCGGTCAGAGGATCGGAGGGGTCTATCGATGGTTCTTTGGACAAATGGTCAAGCATATCGGATTTTCTAGCATGGAAACTACAGACTGTCACGCCTAAGTCTAATCCATCCTCCCGGCACGGCCTTCCGTGCCACCTCCCAAGACAGGACATGACTATGACTAACAGCATTTTTGAAGAGGACGATGTCGTGCGCGACACGTCGTCCCCGAACACATCGGCCAAGGCCCGGTGGGACGCGGTCATCGCGCTCACCCTCGGCGTCTTCGGCCTCGTGACGGCAGAGTTCCTGCCGGCGAGCCTGCTCACCCCGATCTCCGCCGATCTCGGCATCAGTTCCGGCGTTGCGGGCCAGACCGTGACGGTGACGGCGGTCGTCGCAGCTTTTGCCGGCCCCGGCGTCGTCATCGGCACCCGCAGCTTCAACCGGCGCTGGACGCTGTTCGGGCTGACCGCCCTGCTCATCCTCTCCTGCGCGCTGGCGGCCCTTGCCAACGGCCTGACCCTGCTCCTCGTGTCGCGCGTCCTGCTCGGCGTCGGGCTTGGCGGCTTCTGGGCCATGGCCGGGGCGCTTGCCATGCGACTCGTGCCCATGAACCACCTGCCGCGCGCCATGGCGATGATCTTCACCGGCGTCTCGGTGGCGACCGTTATGGCGGCACCGCTCGGCGCCTATATCGGCTCCACGCTCGGCTGGCGGGCGGCCTTCGTGCTCGCCGGCGCTGTCGGCGTGCTGGCGCTCATCGCGCAGCTCGTCACCGTACCCTCGCTGCCGCCAGCCGGACATGCCGGGCTCGGCACGCTGGCGGAAGTCCTCAAGCGGCCGAAGATCCGCATCGGCCTGATCGCCACCCTTCTCATCGTCGCCGGCCATTTTGCGGGCTTCACCTATATCCGCCCCTATCTGGAAGACGTTCCGCGGCTTGATGTCGAGATGGTCTCGCTCCTCCTGCTCGCCTATGGTGTCGGCGGTTTCTTCGGCAATATCGTCGGCGGCATGATCACCGAACGCAGCTCGACGCTCGGCGTCGTCTTCGCCTCCAGCCTGATCGCCGTTTCCGCCGTGCTCCTCGTCTCCCTCGGGGCTTCGACGGCAGCAGCAGCGGTTGCCATCACGCTCTGGGGTTTTGCCTTCGGCGCGCTGCCGGTCAGCATCCAGAGCTACATCACCCGGGCCGCCCCTGACGAGGCGGAAAGCGCCGGCGCGCTGCTGCTGACGACCTTCCAGATCGCCATATCCAGCGGCGCCGTACTCGGCGGCTTGCTGATCGACGCTCAGGGGCCGCTCGGTGTCATGACCTTCCTCGGCATCGCAGCCATTCTCGGTGCGTCGGTGATGGTCGCACGTGGCGGGCGCCAGGTCCAACTCAGCCAAGGCTGAACGTACCCTCAAAACTGTTATCGGCTGCGGTCAGTTGCGCAGCCGATAACCCGTCTTGAAGATCCAGCCGAGGATCGACAGGCAGATGACCAGGAAGAGGGTGATCATTCCGAGGCTCACCATCGGGTTGACGTCGGCGATCTCGTAGAAACTCCAGCGGAAGCCGGAGACGAGATAAAGGACCGGGTTGAAATGGCTGACCGTCTGCCAGAAGGGCGGCAGCATGTTGATCGAATAGAAGCTGCCGCCGAGGAATGTCAAAGGCGGCACGACCAGCATCGGGATAACGTTGAGCTGCTCGAAATTCTTCGCCCAGATGCCGATGATGAAACCGAACATGCTGAAGGTGACCGCCGTCAGCACCAGGAAAAGCACCATCATGAACGGATGGGCGATGTGAATGTCGACGAAGAACGAGGCGGTGGCGAGGATGATCAGGCCGATGATCAGCCCCTTGGTCGCCGCCGCACCGACATAACCGACGATGATCTCGGTCATCGCAACCGGCGCCGACAGGATTTCGTAGATCGTGCCGGTGAATTTCGGGAAATAGATGCCGATCGAGCCGTTGCTGATGCATTGCGTCAGCAGCGTCAGCATGATCAGGCCGGGCGTGATGAACGACCCGTAGGAAACGCCCTCGACCGTCTGGATGCGCGAACCGATCGCGGTGCCGAAGACGATGAAATAGAGCGAGGTGGTGATGACCGGCGAAATGACGCTCTGCAGCAGCGTGCGCCGCAGCCGGGCCATCTCGAAGACATAGATCGACTTGATCGCTTCGAAATTCATGCGTCTTCTCCCACCAGTGCCACGAAAATATCCTCAAGCGAGCTCTGTCGCGTGGAAAGATCGCGGAAATGAATGTCCTGGGCGGCGAGCGTCGACAGCAGCGATGCAATCGTGCCCTGCCCTTCCTCTCCCTGGTATTCGTGGATCAGTGCCGTGCCGTCTTCGGAAAGCGTCAGGTTGTAGGCAGCGAGGCTTTCCGGCAGTACCTTCAGCGGCTCGGACAGTTCGAGCCGGAGCTGCTTGCGGCCGAGCTTCTTCATCAGCGCCGCCTTTTTCTCGATCAGCAGCAGCTTGCCGCCGTTGATGACGCCCACCCGGTCGGCGATCTCTTCCGCCTCCTCGATATAGTGGGTGGTGAGGATGATGGTGACGCCGCTTTCGCGCAGCTTCTCGACCAGTTGCCACATCTCGCGGCGCAGGTTGACGTCGACGCCGGCGGTCGGTTCGTCGAGGAACAGGATTTTCGGTTCATGGGCGAGCGCCTTGGCGATCATCACCCGCCGCTTCATGCCGCCCGAAAGTTCGCGCAGCATGTTGTCCTTCTTGCTCCAGAGCGACAATTCCTTCAGCACCCTCTCGACCAGCGCCGGATCGGGTTTCTTGCCGTAGACGCCGCGGGAAAAGCTGACCGTATTCCACACCGTCTCGAACATGTCGGTCGTCAATTCCTGCGGCACCAGGCCGATCAGCGACCGCGTCTGGCGGAAATCCCGGATGACATCGTGGCCGCCGACCATCACCTTGCCGGTCGAAGGATTGACGAGGCCGCAGATGATCGAGATCAGCGTCGTCTTGCCGGCGCCGTTCGGGCCGAGCAGCGCGAGAATCTCGCCTTCCTCGATTTCCAGGTCGATGCCTTTCAGCGCCTGGAACCCGTTCTCGTAGGTCTTGGTAAGCTTATCTATGGAAACGACTGAGGCCATGCGGAACGGTTCTTCCCAAGGATTCTATTTGCGGGATGCGCCGCGAATATAGGCACCCCAACCTTCGAAACCATCCCTTGTGGAAGAATATTGCTGACGGTTTCAGAGGATAATCGACGGGAAGAGCCGCTCCGGAATGACGATCCGGTCTCGACCGCGATGTCTCGACCGAAGAAACCGCCGCTGTCATTTTTCCGTGACGTTCCTACAGCATTGTCCCACCAGGCAAGCAACGGTCCCGCCTTTACGCCGCACGTAACCCCTCGCGCGACCGTCATGACCATAGTGTTTTAGTCTTTCTCGTTTTCCGCTTGCCGCATGCGTACTGTTTTCAAGTATGAGTTCTTCAGTAACCGGAAGCACGGCTCCTCCTCGCGAGCCCGACCTCCACTCTCGCCGGCTCCCTGAGCCGGCTTTCTTTTTTGTGGGTTCAAGCCAATTCCGTTCGGGAGGCCGGGTGAGACCCGACGCGCGATGGGCATGGTCTGCGCGTCGGGTCTCGTGCCGCAGTAGGGGTAAAGCCTGGGGGGCGGACTGCGGCACCACCACTCTTGCGTCGCCGCGGCTTATGGTTCCAGTTTGGTTTCCGCATATGGTTTAGGGAGCGTTAATGTCCACAGGCTCGCTGCAATCGCCATATCCGAAGCGGAAGCTCAGGTCCTGCGTCTGCCGGGCAGCGCATGCCGCCATGCCGTTTCCAGAGCGTCGCGGAGGTCCGCCTCTTCGAGTTCGGAAAGAACCGCCGTCGTCCAGCCCTGATGGCCCCAGGCGTTCTGGACCGGCGAAAAAGCATGCGGCAGCATCTCGCATTTGAACTGCTGCTCGTCGGGCGTGAACTTGAAATTCGCGGTCAGGCCATCGGCCGCAAGCGTCGCGAAGATGCGCCTGACCTTGAACGCCGCCCGGTCGAAATGCGGTGCCTCGGACGTTCCTTCGAGCGAGAGGGCCAGACTGCGGAGCATGTCGGCATCGGCCATCGTCAGACTTCAGTCGCAATAGCGCTTGCCGCCCCTGCGGGAGCGCAGGTCGAAGTGGAAATGGTTCCAGTGTTCCGCGTTACTGCCCGGGCCGAGCACGGTGCTGAAATACTTGCAGCTATCGCTGCGCACCGCTTTCAGGAGACCGCCTTCGCGCATCGAGAACAGGCCCTTCTTGCGCACGTCGATCTCGTGGCCGTCCTTCAGCACGATCTGGCCGATGTCGATGGCATTGCCCTTGGCGTGCTCCGACATCGGATTGTTGCGCTGGTTGCTGTTGTTCATCCGCCGGCAGGAATAACCGCCCATCGGCACGATCTTTTGGATGCCGGTCAGATAGCGGTAACGGGCGGAGGGTGCGAGCTCGTTCTTCACCCATTTGGCAAAGGCGAGCGTCGTCTGGCAGTTCAGCGTGACGGCCGGCTTCACGTCGATATTGCCGGACAGGCCGGCGAGTTTCACCGGATAGGGCACGCTGCAGCTCGGGCCGGCATCAATGCTCGGCCGGTCTTCGAATTCGACGCCGAGACGGCGCAGTTCGGCGCGGCAGCTGACCTCCGACTGCGGCATCACATCGCGCTGCCAGGGCATGTCGCGCTGGCTCATCGGGCCGCTGTCGATCATCGGATTGTTGGGCCGCAGCATTGCCACCTGCTGGGTGCCGGCCGCCGATCTGCTGCCGGGAGGTGCTATGCTCCGCTCATTACCCCAAGCCATGTCGCGATTGGCCGCGTTGCCGCTCGAAAGATCGCCTTGCAGGCCAGCGCCCTGGCGCTTCGGCGGCACCCGCACGCGGTCGTCGTTCATGGGTTGGGAGATCGGCTGGCGGCGCGACTGCAGCGCGCGGGGATTGTCGGTGCCGATGCCGTCGACGACGGGCTGGTCGCCGACACCTTCGGCGATATCGGAATCCTCTTCCGCGGCAAGCCCCGTGACGTCGCTCTCGTCGGGGCCGAAACCGAGCTCGGCATCGATGTTGACGCCGTCTTCTGGAATAGTCGTCGGCCCGGCATTGCGGGTCGTGTTGCGCTGTCGGGCGGATGCCTGCTGCTGCATCGCCTCGTCGCTGTCGATCATCGGCAGGCGGCCCTGGCGCGCGCCGGGTGCCTGCTGCGACATCGGCGCGCCAAGCGGCGCCGACTGCACCGGCTCCGGCGCCCGCAGATAGTGGCCGCCGTCATTGGCCCCGGAGCCGGGATAGGCCGAATTCTGGTAGTTCGAATTCGGATAACCGGTGCCCGCAAGGTTCGGCGTATTCGCGTAATCGACGGCGCGGGCCCCGGAGACCAGCGCGGGGTTCGTGGGATAAGCCTGCTGCGAGGCGGGCTCGCGCGGTATGTCGCGCATCGGCTGGATCGCCCCGACGCGGCCGTTATCGATCGACGCCGGCGGAACGAGATCCCCGGCGGAGCAGGCAGCCAGCATTGTCGGGATCATCAGCGAGCCGATCACCCGCCGAGAAAGGGAAGCATACGCCATACAAGTTTGCCACTCTTCCGGTGCCGAAATGACACACGCTGAGAGTTTAGGCAAAGTCGGTAAATGAACCTTTGAGAAATCAAGGCTCTTTCGTGACCTTTCGGTGCAATTCAAGGTCGTTTCGGGACGCCCGCCGTCCCATTGCCTCCATTCTGGCGACCCATTTCGATACGGCCGACAGCAAAAGACCGCCGGGCTTTTTGCGCCGGCGGCCTTGTGTTTTTCAGCGGTAGATCGGTCGATCAGGCGGCGCGAGCGCGGGATGCCTGACTCGAGGTCGCCGCGCGGCCGCCGCTGCCGAGCCTGAAGGCCGAAAGGAGGCCCTGCAGGTGCAGGCTCTGTTCGGCAAGCGTCTGGCTTGCCGCGGTGGTCTCCTCGACCATCGCCGCGTTCTGCTGGGTCATCTGGTCCATATGGTTGACGGAGGAATTGATCTCCTGGAGCCCGGTCGCCTGCTCGCGGGCGGCCGTCGCAATCGTGTCCACATGGGCGTTGACCCGCTCGACCAGGGTGGCGATCTCGACCAGCGCATCGCCGGTGGAGCGCACCAGCGCCACGCCGCCTTCCACCTCGCGGGCGGAATTGCTGATCAGCGTCTTGATCTCCTTGGCGGCATTGGCGGAGCGCTGCGCCAGTTCGCGCACTTCCTGCGCCACGACCGCAAAACCGCGGCCCGCCTCGCCTGCCCGTGCCGCCTCGACGCCGGCATTCAGCGCCAGAAGGTTGGTCTGGAAGGCGATCTCGTCGATCACCGAGATGATCTGGTTGATGCGGTTGGAGCTCTCCTCGATCCGGCCCATGGCGTCGATCGCATTGCGGACGATCTCGCCCGAACGGCCGGCGCTGTCCTTGGTCTCGCTGACCATGGTGCGGGCCTCGACGGCCCGTTCCGACGCGGTGCGGACGGTTGCGGTGATCTCGTCGAGTGCTGCCGCGGTCTCTTCGAGCGCCGCCGCCTGCTGTTCGGTGCGCTTGGACAGATGGCCCGTCGCCCCGGAAATATCCGAGGCGCTGTCGCGCACCACGAGGCTGGTCTCGGAGATCGCCGCGATCGCCTGGTGGAGCGAACCGACCGCCGCGTTGAAATCGTGGCGGAGTTTTGCATAGTCCTCGCCGATGTCGACGAGTGCCACGGAAAGGTCGCCCCCGGCCAGCGCCTCGAGCGCTCGGCCGAGCTCGCTGATCGCGCGCCCCTGGCGTTCGGCAGCAACCGTCATCGTCCGCTCGTTGTCGGAGCGCTCGCTGGCGATCATGCGGGCCTGTTCGGCCTCGCGTGCCTGCAGCTGGACCCGTTCGTCGACCGAATCGCGCAGCACGGAAAGCGCGCGGGCCATCTCGCCGATCTCATTCTTCTGTTCGGTGCAGGGCACGGTGACGCGCGCCTCGCCCGATGCGATCGACTGCAGCGCCTGCCTGATCTTGCCGATCGGGCCAGTCACCGTCTTGACCACGAAGGTGGCGCCAGCGATCAGCACCAGCGCGCCGATGCCGAACATCGAGGCGAAGTTGATCGCATCACGCCGGAACATGGCGTGCAGGTCGTCGACATAGACGCCGGTGCCGACGATCCAGCCCCAGGGCGCGAAACCGGCGACATGCGAATATTTCTCGACCGGCTGCTCGGCGCTCGGCTTCGGCCAGTAGTAGTCGACGAAACCCTTGCCCGTCGGGCTTGCCTTGACGGCATTGACGAACTCGACGAACAGGAACTTGCCGTTCGGGTCCTTGTCGTTCGACAGGTCCTTGCCGTTCAGCTCCGCCTTGATCGGATGCATGATCATCCGCGGCAGCATGTCGTTGAGCCAGAAATAGCCGCTGCCGTCGCCGTAGCGCATCACCGAGATGACCGCCTTGGCCTCGGTCTGGGCCTGCTCGCGGGTCATCGCGCCGGAGGCTTCGAGGGCCTGGTATTTCTTGAGCACGGTCAGCGCCACATCGTTCATCTGGGCAAGGCCCGCCTTCCGCTCCCGTTCCGACGAAGCGTAACTCTGGAACAGGCTGAAGACCATGGCGCCGCCGAGGATGACGAGCGACAGGAGCACAAGACTATAAAGGCGCCAGGAAATGGCGAGACGTTGCATGGGACCCCCCTTATGTGCAATTCGCCTTAAATTCTAATGGTCGATGGTTACCAGGTAGTGAAGCCCTGACAAATCGCGGCGAACGCGAATTAGTTCAGCCTAAATAATTGATGTTGAAACGCTTTTTGGCGGAGTTTCCTTCTCCTTCATGTGCGGTTAGTCTCGCGGCGGGAGGAGTCGCCCGAAAACCGCTTCGAAAGAGAGACGACATGACCGAAAATCCCAAGCCGACCGGCGAACTGACGCTCCGGACGCTCGCCATGCCGGCGGATGCCAACGCGGCTGGCGATATCTTCGGCGGCTGGGTGATGGCGCAGATGGACCTGGCGAGCGGCATCCGCGCCGCCGAACGCGCCCGCGGCCGCGTGGTCACGGCAGCGGTCAAGGAAATGGCCTTCGAACTGCCGGTCAAGATCGGCGATACGCTTAACATCTATACGGAAATCACCCGCGTCGGACGCTCGTCGATCACGCTGACAGTCGAAGCCTGGGCGCAAAGGGCGCGTCACCGGATGATCGAGAAGGTCACGGCAGGGACCTTCATCATGGTTGCGCTCGACGAGGACGGCCGCCCGGTGCCGGTGCCCGCCGAGGAATAGATCGAGGAGCAGCCATGGACGTCGCCACCGCCGCCGAAACCTATACGCATATCCGCGTGGTCATGGGCATGGTGGTGAGCCTCAGCCTGGCGCGGCTGCTGAACGGCCTCGCCGGCATCGTCCAGCATCCCGGCGCGGCGCGCATCTACCCCGTCCACCTCGGCTGGGTGGTGTTCATGTTTCTGTTCCTGGCGCATTTCTGGTGGTGGGAATACCGGCTGCACGCCCTGCCGGTGATCGGTTTTGCGGCCTATCTTTTCCTGATCGCGTTCTGCGCGCTGTTCTTCTTCCTCTGCGCCCTGCTTTTTCCGACTTCGATGCAGGATTATGACGGATACGAACATTATTTCCTGTCGCGGCGAACCTGGTTCTTTGGTTTCCTGGCGGGAATGCTCGTCACCGATCTCGTCGATACGGCTCTCAAAGGGCGCGATTATTTCCTGTCGCTTGGCTACGAATATCCGGCCCGCACCGCGGTCTATATCGTGCTCAGCATCATCGCCGCGATCACCACCGACCGGCGTTATCACGCGGCCTTCGTCGTCTTCGCGCTGGCCTACCAGTTCTACTGGGTATTCCGGGTCTACGACCTCCTGACATAGACGAAACCGGCCGGTTAACCCTTCAGATAGGCCGAGGACCTGTCGAAACTCAGKCCGGGAAAAACCTTGGCGGTGAGCGTGTCGGGCTCGATGCCGAACTGCCGGTAAAGCATGGCGGCGGCGACTTCGCGCACGTCGCCGGTCGGCATCAGGTCGCGGCGGTCGAGCAGCTTGTCTTCGGAAAGGCCCGGCCATTTGCCCAAGACCCTGCCGCCCGGGATCGCCCCGCCGGCGAGCACCGCAAGCCCGCCGGTTCCGTGGTCGGTGCCGTTGGTGCCGTTTTCGCGGGCGGTGCGGCCGAATTCGGTCATTGCCAGCACGACGGTCTTTTTCCAGGCCTCTTCGCCGAGCGTATCCTTCAGCGTGATAATCGCGGTCGAGAGATCGCCGACGGCTTTCCTGAACTGCCCTAGCTGGCCCACATGGGTGTCCCAGCCGTTGATCGAGAAACTGGCGATCCGATAGTCCTCGCGCAGCATGCCGCCGGCAAGCCGCGCCATGTCGGCAATGCCAGCGCCCCGCCTGTTGTCGGCGTAAAGGGAGTCCGCCGACATATCGGTCTTCTTCGCCTCCTCCATGGCTTTCGCAAACGCCGGATCGCTGGCGTAGAGGCGGTCGAGAAAGGCGATCTCGTCCTCGGCAAGCGCGAAATTGCTTTGCGACGACCATGTATCCGCTTCGTTCGGACCACTGAGGATCAGTTCCATCGACGTATTGATGTCGATCGCCTTGCGGCCGTTCGAGCGCGGGATGATCGCGAGCGTGCGGTTCAGCCAGCCGGTGCGCTGGCCCTTGGCGTTGCCGCCGGTCTCCAGCATGTCCTGGCCGTCGAAATGGCTGCGCTGGTCGCGATAGGGCGTCGAGACGGCATGCACGAAGGAGAGCTCGCGCGCCTGCCACAGCGGCACCAGTGCGGAAGCTGCCGGATTGAGCCCGAAGAACCCGTCGAGATCGATGAGGCCGGTATCCGGCCTCAGGCCCAGTTTCGGGCGCAGCGCCGCATAGGCCGGATCGCCGTAAGGCTGGACGAAGTCGAGCCCGTCCATGGCGCCGCGCAGGATGATCGTCACGAAGCGGTTGTCGCCGGGCATCGCCGCAAAGCTCACCGGCGTCAGGAGGGGAGCCGCCGCCGCGCAGCAGGCGCCGGCCAGAAAACCGCGGCGAGACAACGGGAAACTGTCCTGGACGCTCATCTCTTATCTCCTGTTGAATTCAGGGGATGCCAGCACCATCGTGATGCCGTGCACCTTGTTGGGCGCCTGCGCGATCACCCTGCGGGTCTCCGGATGGGCGGCATCGGCAAGTGCGGCCTGCAGGAATTCGGACGGCTCCAGCCTCTGTGCAAAGATGCGCCCGACCATGCGCGACCAGGAAATCCGTTCGCTCAACTGGCTCGGGGTCAGCCACACGCCCGTTTCGTCCGCGAAACCCGCGGGGCTCGGCGGCTGCCAGATCGGCTGGCCCATGCGCTGCAGCGCGCCGAGCGTCAGGGCATTGGCACGCCCCGCCTTCTTCCTGATATCTTCCCTCTTCGCCATACCAGTCAGGTCCATGGCCTTCTGCATCGGGCTCTCGTCCTCGTCGCCATCGTCCATGTCGCGCAGCAGGTTGGCCAAATTCCTCTCCGGCAAATCGAGGGCGCGGAAACCCGACGCCACGAACTCGAACGGCTGCTTGATCTTCTGGCCGGGATCCGACCAGGCCCGCGGATGAGCGAGCATGGCGCGGTAGACCTCGGTCAGATTGCCCTCGCTCTGCGTCCATGCTGCGACCATCACGCCGACCATGTCTTCGGGCGCCTCGTCGGCGACGAAATGCCGGACGAGCTTGCCGCAGACATGCCGCGCGGTCCTGGGGTTGGCGGCGAGGTCCTCGAGCATCAGCACGTGGTCCTGGCCATCGCCCTCGTCGTCCTGATAGGTCCGGCCGAGCAGGTTGACCGGTCCCGCCTCGGCGAGGCGCGGCTGATAGACGACCTGCATGGCGCGGTTGTCTACCGACAGGCCGGTGAGGATCAGTGCCGCGGCACGCACGTCGTCCTGCGTATAGCCGCTGCCCGCGCCCAATGTGTGCAGCTCCAGCAGTTCACGTCCGAGGTTTTCGTTGAGACCGCGGCCGTTCTTGCGGGCAGCGGCGGAATCGGGCCCGACACTCTGGTTCTGGTCGAGATAGATCAGCATGGCCGGATGCAAAATCGCATCGGACAGCAATTTCGTGAAGGAACCGCCAATATTGGGGCGAATCGCCTGTGCCTCATAGAGCGGCACGATCATCCGCATCGGCAGCGATTTCATCACGCTGGTCGAAAAATGGTCGACCCAGAAACTGGCGAGGCGCTCATAAAATCCGAGCGGCGAATGGATCGCCTGGGCAAGCCGCGCCATGGCATCCTGCCGATAGATGCGCCGCGCCTCGGTCCGGGTCGCCTTGCGGACGTCTTCATTCGGATTGCCGGCCTGACGGGCTTTCGCCTCGGCGGCGAGCAACGAGACGACACGGGTTGCAGTGTCCAGCCGGCCATTCACGCCCTCGCGCGGAAAGCGGGGCTTTTCGGAAGCCCCTTCCTCGATCTGCGCCAGCAGCGCCTCGACATCGCGGGGCGGCTCCTCGCCGGGACGAAGGCCATAACCGTATCGGATGGCGGCCAGGGTCGGGTTGGGAAGAGCCATTGGATTACTCCTCGTTTGACTCGCTTAGAATCCCGAAAAAATGTGGTGGAAACCAACAGGAATTGCGGCCATTTCGTGACATGGACAATTTGTAATTCGTGACCGCGCGGGAAGTTCCAGCAGTGCGGGAGAAATCGGATCAACTGCGGGATCTACCAGCTATCGGTACAATCGAACGGCATCCGCCCAATATTGAGGCGCCATGAACGGCCGGTTACCTTTTCATTCAGGATAACCCGGCTGGGTTGAAGAAGATCCCTCGAATGCAAGACTTTCTTATCGCTGCCGTTGGATAGTGTCGGCATAGGAACTCCAGCCCAAGCAGATCGATGGAAGCCGAATTCAGAACAGGTCAGATCGACCCGGCCCTTGCCCTGGACGTGAAGCGAGCGCAGGCATCGACCATGCTCGAACGCCTGATCTCGACGCTCGCAACCAATGCCGCGATATCCGCTTCGGCGCTTTTCGTCACCACGATCGACCGTGGCCTAACCGTCTCGGCCAGCCTCTGGTTCATGGCGGTGATCGCAAGCCTGGTCCTGCGCGTCGTCATGGCCTCGATCCTGAAGCGTTGGGAAACCGTGGAACATGCCCCGCAACAGGCGCTGGACGTGTTGACCGTCGGGGCGCTCTTGAGCGGGCTCGCCTGGGCGGCCCTTCCGCTGACCGTGCCCGATTTCAACGCGCTCGACGGAGACAGCGGCCTCTATCTGATCATGTGCGGCATGGCGACCGGCGCAGTCCTGATGGGTGTTGGGCACAACCCGGTTTCGCTCGCCTTCGCCATACCGCCCAACATTTCCGTGATGGCGTCGCTTGCCGTCGCCGGCAGCGCCAGCGGCTGGCTCCTCACCATCGACGTCGTGGCGCTGACGATGGTGCTGATCCGCAGCAGCCGCACCAGCGAGGCGACATTCGTCGGCAACGTGCTCGGCAAACTCAAGGCGACGGCGCTTGCCGATTCCCTCTCCAGTGCCAATTCGAACATCCTGCGCGCCAATTACCGGCTGGAAGTGCTCGCCAATTGCGATCCGCTGACCGGGCTTGCCAACCGCGCCGCCTTCAATGCCGCCCTCGATACGGGAATTTCCGCCGCAAAGGTTGGGCAAGAACAGCTCGCCCTCCTCATCCTCGATCTCGACCGCTTCAAGACGGTCAACGACACGCTCGGCCACAGCGCCGGCGACGCGCTGCTCGTCGAGGTCAGCGACCGGCTGCGTTCGGCGGTCGACGGCAGGGGCGTCATCGCCCGGCTCGGCGGCGACGAGTTCGCGATCATTCTCGGTGGCTCGGATGCCGCCGAAACCGCCCGGGGTCTAGCGAAGCGCGTCCTCGAACACAGCCGGCAGCCGGTCATGCTCGAGGGCCAGCCGACCGTGGTCGGCGCCTCGATCGGCCTGGCGCTCTTCCCGCTGCATGCGGATACGGCCGAGGACCTGTTCATCAGCGCCGACATGGCGCTCTACAGGGCCAAGGACGGCGGGCGCCGCCAGTGGCGCGAATTCGAGCCGGCCTTCCGCTCCCAGGCCGACCGCCAGAACCAGATCGAGCACGAACTCGCCGATGCGCTCGATGCCGGCGATCTCGAAGCATGGTTCCAGCCGCAGGTCGACCTTGCCTCCCAGCAGATCACCGGTTTCGAGGCGCTGGTGCGCTGGCACCACCCCTATCTGGGGCCGATCGCGCCGCCGGAAATCGTCGCCGCCGCGCAGGCCGCCAACCTTGCCGACCGGCTGACCGCGACCATCGCCGAAGCCGCCTGTGGCCTGCTGACCCGCCTGCCCGCGCTCGGCCTGCCGCGCGCGACCGTCGCCATCAACGTCTCGCCGCGCGAGTTCGACCTCTATTCGGTCACCGACGTGCTCGATTGCATCACCTCGGCCCACGGCATCGATCCGGCGCTGTTCGAGATCGAGATCACCGAGGAGGCGATCCTCGACACGCTGGTCGCCGGCGAGCAGCTGAAGCGCATCGAGCGGTCCGGCTACAAGCTCGCCGTCGACGATTTCGGCGCCGGCCATTCCTCGCTCGCCTATCTCGTGGCGCTCAAGGTCGACCGGCTTAAGCTCGACCGACGGTTCATCACCAACGTGCATCTCAGCCGCCAGAACCAGGAAATCGTCGGCGCCATGGCCGGCCTCGGACGGGCGTTGTCGATGGAGGTGGTGGTCGAAGGCGTCGAGAGCGAGGAAGAGGCAAACGCCCTCAAAGCGCTTGGCTGCCAGTTCGCCCAGGGCTATTTCTTCGGCCGCCCGATGCCGGCCGAACGCATCCCCGGCTGGATCGAAAGCCGCCGCGCCGTCAGCGAACGCCAGGTGGCATAACCCGCCCGCACCCCAAAAAATCCGTTTCCCTTTTGTACTCGTTTTGTGACCTGCCCCTCTTCACTTTCGCGACGAGTCTCTCCATATTCGCGGCATGGCCAGATCACCGAAAAAATCGCCCGTCTCGAACCCGAAAAATCACAACGGTTTCGAGGAGGCCCCGCAATCGTCGTTCGAAGGCGCGCCGCTCTCCGGTTCGGTTTCCGACTGGGTGAAGCAGCTCGAGGCCGAGGCGGAGGCCTCCGGCGTCGAGACGCAGCGCGAGATCGCCTCCAAGGCCGGCAAGCACCGCAAGAGAATAGAGATCGCGGCGCGCGAGGAAGCCATCAAGGCCGCCAAGTCGGCCCCGACGACGGCCAAGAACACCACGGCCTCGAAGACCGCCCGCGGCGTGTCGATCGGCGCCTCGTCGGATCCCAAGACGCGCGCCCGCGCCGGCCTCAACCCGGTCGCTGGTATGGATACGTCGCTGGAGGATGCCGAGAACCTTGCCTCCGGCGCGGTCACCGCCACCGTCGAGGCCCTGTCGGCGCTGATCGAGAGCGGCAATCCGCTGTTCAAGGACGGCAAGCTGTGGACGCCGCACCGCCCCGCCCGGCCGGAAAAGTCCGAGGGCGGCGTCACTATCCGGATGTCCTCCGACTACGAGCCCGCCGGCGACCAGCCGACCGCCATCCGCGACCTCGTCGAGGGCATCAATTCCGGCGAGCGCAGCCAGGTGCTGCTCGGCGTCACCGGCTCGGGCAAAACCTTCACCATGGCCAAGGTGATCGAGGCGACCCAGCGCCCGGCCGTCATCCTCGCCCCCAACAAGACGCTGGCGGCGCAGCTTTATTCCGAGTTCAAGAACTTCTTCCCGGACAACGCGGTCGAATATTTCGTCTCCTATTACGACTATTATCAGCCGGAAGCCTATGTGCCGCGCTCCGACACGTTCATCGAGAAGGAATCCTCGATCAACGAACAGATCGACCGGATGCGCCACTCCGCCACCCGCTCGCTGCTGGAGCGCGACGACTGCATCATCGTCGCCTCGGTCTCCTGCATCTACGGTATCGGCTCGGTCGAGACCTATACGGCGATGACCTTCCAGATGTCGGTCGGCGACCGATTGGATCAACGTCAATTGTTGGCCGACCTGGTCGCCCAGCAATACAAGCGCCAGGACATCAATTTCGTGCGCGGCTCGTTTCGCGTGCGCGGCGACACGATCGAAATCTTCCCGGCCCACTTGGAAGATGCCGCCTGGCGCATCTCGATGTTCGGCGACGAGATCGACGCGATCACCGAGTTCGACCCGCTGACCGGCCACAAGGTCGGCGACCTGAAATCGGTCAAGATCTACGCCAATTCGCACTACGTCACCCCACGTCCCACCCTCAACGGCGCCATCAAGGCGATCAAGGAGGAGCTGAAGCACCGGCTCGCCGAGCTCGAAAAGGGCGGCCGCCTGCTCGAGGCGCAGCGGCTGGAACAGCGCACCCGCTACGATATCGAGATGCTGGAGGCGACCGGCTCCTGCGCCGGCATCGAGAACTATTCGCGTTACCTGACCGGCCGCAATCCCGGCGAGCCGCCGCCGACCCTGTTCGAATACATACCCGACAACGCTCTTCTGTTCATCGACGAAAGCCATGTCTCGGTCAGCCAGATCGGCGGCATGTACCGGGGCGACTTCCGCCGCAAGGCGACGCTCGCCGAATACGGTTTCCGCCTGCCCTCCTGCATGGACAACCGGCCGCTGCGCTTCGAGGAATGGGATGCGATGCGCCCGCTCACCGTCGCCGTCTCGGCCACCCCCGGCAACTGGGAAATGGAACAGTCCGGCGGCGTGTTCGCCGAACAGGTCATCCGCCCCACCGGCCTGATCGACCCGCCGGTGGAAGTCCGTTCCGCCCGCTCCCAGGTCGACGACGTGCTCGGCGAAATCCGCGAGACCGCCGCCAAGGGGTACCGGACGCTGTGCACGGTGCTCACCAAGCGCATGGCCGAAGATTTGACCGAATACCTGCACGAACAGGGCGTGCGCGTCCGCTACATGCACTCGGACATCGACACGCTGGAGCGTATCGAGATCATCCGCGATCTTCGCCTCGGCGCCTTCGACGTGCTGGTCGGCATCAACCTGCTGCGCGAAGGCCTCGACATTCCCGAATGCGCCTTCGTCGCCATCCTCGACGCCGACAAGGAAGGTTTTTTGCGCTCGGAAACGTCGCTCATCCAGACGATCGGACGTGCCGCGAGAAACGTCGACGGCAAGGTCATCCTCTATGCGGACAAGATCACCGGCTCGATGCAGCGCGCCATGGACGAAACCGCCCGCCGCCGCGAAAAGCAGATGGAATACAATACTGCCAACGGCATCACGCCGGAATCGGTGAAGGCAAGGATCTCCGACATCCTCGACTCGGTCTACGAACGCGACCACGTCCGCGCCGACATTTCCGGCGTCTCCGGCAAGGGTTTTGCGGATGGCGGCCACCTGGTCGGCAACAATCTGCAGGCCCATCTCAACGCGCTCGAAAAATCGATGCGCGACGCCGCCGCCGACCTCGACTTCGAAAAGGCCGCCCGCCTGCGCGACGAAATCAAACGCCTCAAGGCCGCCGAACTCGCCGTCATGGACGACCCGATCGCCCGCGACGAAGCCCGCGCCGTCGAAGGCGGCAATGGCAAGGCAAACGGCAAGGCTGGAAACGGCAAAGGCGGAGCAAAACCCCGCCGCGAGTCGATCTCCCCCCTTGAGGCGGGGTCCGAAGGACGGGTCGAGACCCGTGGCTCGACCCAAACCGGCAGGACAGAGGGGGGTGCTTCCCCACCCTCGACCTCCCTCTTCGCCAAACCCGGCCTCGACGACATGGGCCGCGACATCGCCGAGCCCGCCAAGCCATCGCTGTTCCGCAAGAACGACCTCGACGAAATGACCGTCGGCCGCACCGAAAAACCGGTCACCGGCAAGCTGCCGCCAAAACCATCATCCTCATCCTCCCCTCCGTCATCCTCGTCCTCGGGTTCAACCCGAGGATTGACCCGAGGATCCACCGACGACCCCCGCCCCCTCGTGCGCRGCAAGGTCGGCGCGGGAAGTTATGAGGATGCCGGCGAGCAGAAACGGAAGAGCCGGACGAAGGGGAAGACGGGGCGGCCGGGGCGGTAACCTGGTACTGTTTGACGCTGGATATGGGCAAATTAGTCCGGCCAAAATAAGCTTGCTACTTACAGGGGATTTTTCTACCACCGTTAGCGTTGTTGCTGCTCGGTGCGGAGACTTATACGAGATGAAAATTGTTTCGTTTTTTAATAATAAAGGCGGAGTTGGAAAGACAACCTTGACGGGTAACATCGCTGCTTATTTTTCAACAGAAATGAAAAAACGGGTCTTGGTTGTAGATTGTGATCCGCAATGCAACATAACACAGTATATACTTGGGGATGAGAAAACCATTGATCTATATTGGCCAAAGGACATCGATAAAGATGAGCCTAAAATAAAGACTATAATGGATGTAGTTCAGCCAATAATTGACGGGGATGCTAGCATTAATCGCAGCGTAAAACCCATAGCATACAAAGGAAATAGATTTGGAGTAGACTTACTGCCGGGAAACCCTCGATTTTCGCTTTTCGAGGATCAACTGTCGCAAGCTTGGACGGATATACCTAGTGGGAAAGCTGGCGGCTTTAGAATTACGAACTGGTTACGTTCATATCTTTCGGCTCAATCAAGCAACTATGATATTGCTTTTATTGACGTTAGTCCTTCTCTCGGCGCCTTAAATCGGTCCGTTTTACTTTCGTGTGATAATTTTATAACTCCTCTTGGAGCCGATGCCTTTAGTCTTCTTGGTGTGAGAAATATTTCGAGATGGATAGTTGGATGGATCGACTATTATACAGTCGCCTTGGAGCAATCAGAGAGACTGAATCCAGGAGCCTTGGAGCGTTTTAACATATCAAGAGATATTTCAATTAAAAAGGGGTACCTAGGCTACACGCTTCAGCAGTATATAGCCAAGTCAAAAGAAGGCGTTCGCCGTCCGACCCGAGCTTACGAGAGAATACTCGAGGATGTTCCAGGGGAGGTAAAGAATTATCTTGCTCAGTTCTCTAATTTTGATGGCACGCACCTGGGAGATGTGCCAAATCTTTACAGCCTTATCCCGCTTGCTCAGAATGCAAATACTCCGATTATTTCGCTAAAGGCGAAAGACGGACTGGTGGGCAGTCAATTTAGCCAGTCCGCATCATACAAAGATATTATTGGAAACCTGGCTAACGCAATAGCGGTAAGGGTTTTCTAATTATGGTAACTTGGCCGAAACCCCTCGTTCGCGAAATTGCGGAGCGCCGTGTCCTCGTTTTTGTCGGTTCAGGCATCTCAAAAGCTGCGAGTCCAGCTATGCCCAACTGGTCTAATTTGCTGTCAGAATTAAAGGATAACCTTTCACAGGCGACGGAGAAAAAATTTGTCTCCGGCCTTATCAAAACCGGCAACCTTTTGGACGCGGCTCAAATTATTTCTGATGGCCTTGATCGCGCAGTAATTAACGACTTTATGCGCGATAAATTCCAAATACGGCCAATGATTCATCACGAAATATACAGAAGTATACTTGAGCTCGATTTAAAAACGATCGTTACGACAAATTACGATGAGTTTCTTGAGAAGAATTTTGAACACTTTAGTGGTGGAATGCAGGCATATAATGTTTGCAAGCATACATCATCTGACCTCCTAGATAAGCTACGCTCCCCAGGCCGAACTATAGTAAAAATGCACGGTTGCGTTACGGAGTTAAATGACCTTGTCTTGGACAGATTTTCCTACTTTAAGGCGAAAAGGGAAAATTCTGGATTTTTCCAGGTATTGTCGTCCCTGTTTACAATAAATACCGTCCTGTTCCTGGGGTATTCCCTAGGAGATCCGGACATGCAGATAATACTTGAGGATATTAATATGCATTCTGATTCGTCTCACGGGCACTATTCTTTAGTATCCAGACAAGACCATAAATCAATTAATAGATCGATGAAAAGAACCTATAATATACTTTGCATTGAGTATCCTAAGGGCGCTCATGACGATGTTCCCAGCTATCTGGCCGAACTGGCAACTGCGGTAGGTGATGAGCGAGCCGCACGCGGAATAGTATAAGTTCGACTTTCAATATTAAAGGCTTTTATAACGCTGAGATCAATCTGAATTGCCTACGCGAGCTCGCCCGGGCCCGCAAGCTCTTGTACTGAGTTGCCGTACAATTTTGTTTAAGCGGTCGAAGGCAGACTCTGGGCGTCACATAATTCACTCGGCTTCTAGTCCAAGCGCGACATCAGTTCGATATAATGAAAGCACTCCCTTTTAAAAGCTTCGAGATCACTGGCTCTTGCACCCTAGCTCCTCCTTCTCCTCCCCTCTATCCTTCCACCCCTCCATCCCCTAAACATCCCATCACGTCCAAACGGGGAACGACTCATCCATGCGCATGCCGGCCATCGTTTTCGGACTGCTGTTTTCCCTGCTGGCTGCGGCCGGCGCCGAGGCGCGGGTCTACAAGTCGCCGCAGGCGCTGATCAAATCGCTTTATGCCGACACGATCGACCCGGCCGAGGACGATGCGCCCTCGCCCTATTCCGCCTATTTTTCCGATGCGCTCAACGAGAGCCTGACGGCGAATGGCGAGGCGGTGGATTTCGATCCGATCCTTGCGGGGCAGGATGGCGTCGCCAGCAATGTCCAGCTTTCCCCGCCGATCGTCCTCGGTAACAGGGCCGAGCTGGAAGTGTCCTTCCGCAACGGCAAGCGCTCGGCGACGCTCTTCTACACGCTGGTGCGCGAAAACGGCGGCTGGAAGGTGGACGACATCGCCGACCAGTCCGGCGACGACCCCTGGAGCCTTCGCGAGTTGCTGGGGCAGTAGCCCTTTTCCTTTCCTGACGGTAATCCCCACACTCCCTCATTCCTGTCCTCGTGACAGGAATCCAGCAGCGCCGCGTCCGCAGCGCGGAAGACTTTCCCGGACGCGATGTCTGACAGGGTCCTCTCGCCGTGCAGACGCACGCGGATGGATCCTCGGGTCGAGCCCGAGGATGACGGAGAGGGCGGAGAATGACGGAGGAGAGAATGGGGATCACGGTGGAGAGGGTGCCGGTGACGGACACGGTACAACATCCAAGGTCGTCATCCTCGGGCTCGACCCGAGGATCCACCCTTTGAACGCCGCCCCATCCGGGCATATTCGTCCCCCCCCGCCAGCCCTATCAAGCACTTAACCTGCCTCTCATCCCCGCCCTCCCAGCCCGTGCCTAAAATCCGCCCGTTCCGTCGCGGATACACCGGCAGGCGTGCTGGCGAGGCGGGACCGGCGCGGACGTCAAGGGCAAGACGCAAAACCTTGGCGTTCGGGTTCGCGGAAAATGGTCTCCCTCCGGCGACGCGGGACGGATGAGAAGCTGTCGGACCGACTTCTCGTTTCGTTTTCCGTCATGGTGCGCCGGGCGTGCCTGTGAGGCACACAGGGTGATGGGCCGCGCCGCGCGGCGTCCGAGGGTTTTTCAAAAAACCCGGATTGTGCGGTGCAGGTGGAAGACGATGCCGGGCGGCAGTCATGGCCTGCGGCATCCTGGTCTGCGAGCGTGCATGACACCCTCTTCGGAGGGGCACACAACCGTTCCCACAACCCCCGTCATCGCAGAGGGACCGCAGTCGCGGATAATAACCGCCGAACGGGGCGCTGAGAGGTGTCACTTATTACTTATCTTACGAGGCAGCTTTCAGCGCCCCGTCCGATCCTCGGGTCTCGCTTTGCTCACCCGGGAATGACGAAAAGAAACCGAGGATCGCCAAGGGAAGAGTGTGTCCGATGGATCCCGCCCTTCCCCTCCATATGCCGAGACAGACCGAGGAACCCATGGCCACAAGGCGATTGCCCGAACAACCACTACCCAGCGAGCAGCCTGCACCGCTCGAAGACCGCGTCAGCCGCCGCCTCGCCGATGCTCTCGGTATGCCGCAGATCTGCCGGCGCCGCGCGTGCCGACGCACCGGGCATTGCACCGCCGAAGTCTCCACCGCGGGCGAACCCGCCTGCATTGGCGTCCTGCAGGATTGTCACCGCGAACTGTTTGTCGCCCAGAAACGGGTCGCCGCCCTCTGTGCCGAGCGCTTCTCCGCGCGGCGGGGTCTGCCGGGAGTGGTCGACACTGGGCAGTCTTTCATGCTGCGGCAGGGCGCCTGCGCAGCCGTCTCCGCGCTTTGCGACAGCCAAGCGGTCCGCCCCGCGGTTCGGGGATGGCTGCGCCGCATCCGCCTTCCTCCACCCTCCCCGCCTCCCCGCAGCATCGCCGGAGCCTTCGAGAGGTTCGGCGAGTTCCTGCCGGAGGAGGACGATGGGGGGCAGTAGAGGGAGTGGATCGCGGCGGATTTGACTCGGGGAGATGAGTCCAAGGAGGCGCATATGCGGCACCGCCTCCCGGCCCTTCGCTTCGGCTCAGGGCGTTCGACGCTCAAAACGCTCCACTGAAGCGTTTTGCCGGCCGCAGGCCGTCGCGTCTCACCCCACAAACGCCCGTTCGATGACGAACTCGCCTGGCTTGTTGTTCGAGCCTTCGATGAGGCCGGCCTTTTCGAGCAGGTCCTTGGTGTCCTTCAGCATCGCGGTCGAGCCGCAGATCATGCCGCGGTCGACTTGCGGGTCGAGCGCCGGCACGCCGAGGTCCGTGAACAGCTTGCCGTTCTCGATCAGGTCGGTGATGCGGCCGCGATATTTGAAGTCCTCGCGGGTCACGGTCGGGTAATGCTTGAGCTTGTCCCCGACGATCTCGTGCAGGAACTCGTGGTTGTTGATCTCGTGCACCAGGTCGAAACCGTATTTCAGCTCGGCGACGTCGCGGCAGGTATGGGTGAGGATGACCTCGTCGAACTTTTCGTAGGTCTCCGGGTCGCGGATGAGGCTGGCGAAGGGCGCGATGCCGGTGCCGGTCGAGAACATGTAGAGCCGCTTGCCCGGCGTCAGCGCATCGAGCACCAGCGTGCCGGTCGGCTTCTTGCGCATCAGCACCGTGTCGCCCGGCTTGATCAGCTGCAGGTGCGAGGTCAGCGGGCCGTCCGGCACCTTGATCGAGAAGAATTCCAGCTCCTCGTCCCAGGCCGGGCTGGCGATCGAATAGGCGCGGTAGACCGGCTTGTCGCCGACCATCAGGCCGATCATCGCGAACTCGCCGGAACGGAAGCGAAAACCGGCCGGCCGGGTCATGCGGAAGCGGAACAGGCGGTCGGTATAATGCTCGACGGCGAGCACCGTCTCGGCGTAAACGCCGTCCGGGATCTTTGCCTGAACCTGGGCCACTGCGAATTCTTCCGTCTTTGCTGGAGCGTTCATGCCTATCGGTCTCTTCGTCTCGTCGTTCTTCGCAAAAGCGAAATATACCATCTGGTCCCGCATTTGAAGGCATCCGCGTGCCTTTGTCGCGGGCCTTTCAGAAAATACGTGCGGGAAATTCACCTTTCGGCCGGTTGTCCCCTGGCCTCAGGCCGTCACGGTGCGGCGCCGCCAGCTGTAGCCCTCGCCCTTTTCGGCGTGGCGGGCCGTCGGCTGGTAGTGCTCGGCAATGCCCGGCAGCCGGCCCTCTTCGAGCCGCTTCAGCGCCGTAGCGTTCTTCACCGAAAAGCTGTCGATACCACAGCGCAGCATCAGCGGCACCTGGTCGATCAGCACGTCGCCGACCGCGCGCAGCTCGTTCCGGTAGCCGAGCCGGTCGCGCAGCAGCGAGGCATGCGAAAAGGCGCGGCCGTCGTTGAAGGCCGGGAAATCCACCGCGACTATCTCGAGGCGGTAGAGATAGGGTTCGAGCTTGCGCACGTCGTCCGCCGGGCGGATCAGCACGCCGAGGCCAACATCGTTGCTCTCCTCGGCCCGGGCGATCATCTCGTCGAGCGGCAGCAGCACCTTCTGGTCCTCGGTCGCCTTGACCTCCTCGGTCTCGATCACCCAGGGGTCGTTTTCGACGAAGCCGATTTCTCTCCAGAGTCTGGTCATTTACGCAGCCTCCGCCTTGGCATCGCCATAGAGCGCTTCCTTGAAAGGCTGCGGCCCGACACGGCGATAGGCTTCGAGGAAGGTCTCCTCCTTCGAGGTACGGAGGCCGAGATAGGTGTCGACGATGGTTTCCACCGCGTCGGTGACCTTGTTCGGCTCGAAACCTCGGCCGATGATCTCGCCGATCGAGGTGTTCTCGTCGCCGGAACCGCCAAGCGTGATCTGGTAAAGCTCGGCGCCCTTCTTCTCGACACCCAGAAGGCCGATATGGCCGACATGGTGATGGCCGCAGGCATTGATGCAGCCGGAAATCTTGATCTTCAGCTCGCCGATATCCGCCTGACGCTCCGGCGAACCGAAGCGGGTGGAGATTTCCTGCGACAATGGGATCGAACGGGCGTTCGCCAGCGCGCAATAGTCCAAGCCGGGACAGGCGATGATGTCGGTGATCAGCCCGGCATTGGCGGTTGCGAGATTATGGGCGACCAGCGCGCGGTAGAGCGGCTCGAGATCGGCCAGCGCCACATGCGGCAGGATGACGTTCTGCTCGTGGCTGATGCGGATCTCGTCGAAGGCGAACTCTTCCGCCAGCTCGGCGATCGCGTCCATCTGCACGTCGGAAGCGTCGCCCGGAATGCCGCCGATCGGCTTCAGCGAAATGGTCACCATGCCGTAGTCAGGATGTTTGTGCGGTTTGACGTTCTGGTCGACCCAACGGGCGAAATTCTCGTCGGTCTTTTTCCAGCCGGCCAGCTGCGGCCAGCCTTCGGCCCGGTCGGGAAGAGCCGGCGGCGCGAAATAGGCGGCGATCGCCTGGATGTCCTTCTCCGGCAGCTTCAGCTCGGTGCCCTGCAGATGGGAGAATTCCTCCTCCACCTGGCGGGCCAGTTCCTCGGCGCCGGTCTCATGGACGAGGATCTTGATGCGCGCCTTGTATTTGTTGTCGCGGCGGCCGTGCAGATTGTACACGCGCATGATCGCGGTCGTGTAGGAGAGCAGGTCTTCCTCGGGGAGGAAATCCTTGATCTTCTTGGCGATCATCGGGGTACGCCCCTGCCCGCCGCCGACATAGACGGCAAAGCCGATCTGGCCATCCTCGTTCTTCTTCAGATGCAGGCCGATGTCATGCACCTGGATCGCGGCGCGGTCGCGCTCGGCGCCGGTGACGGCGATCTTGAATTTTCTGGGCAGATAAGAGAATTCCGGGTGGACCGACGACCACTGGCGCAGGATTTCGGCATAAGGCCTGGGATCGGCGACTTCATCGGCGGCGGCACCGGCGAAATGGTCGGCGGTGACGTTGCGGATGCAGTTGCCCGAGGTCTGCAGCGCGTGCATCTCGACGGTCGCGAGATCAGCGAGGATATCCGGCGTGTCGGACAACTTCGGCCAGTTATACTGGATGTTTTGGCGGGTGGTGAAATGCCCGTAACCGCGGTCGTATTTGCGGGCGATATGGGCGAGCATCCGCATCTGCTTGGCATTCAGCGTCCCATAAGGGATCGCGACGCGCAGCATGTAGGCGTGAAGCTGCAGGTAGACCCCGTTCATCAGGCGCAGCGGCTTGAAGGCGTCCTCGGCCAGTTCACCGGCGAGGCGGCGGCCGACCTGATCGCGGAACTGCTCCACGCGGCTCGAAACAAAAGCGTGGTCGAATTCGTCGTAACGGTACATGACTTCCTCAAACTGCGATGAAGGCCGGATCGGCGGGGCGGTAGCCGGCAGCATATTCCATGGTCGGGCCCTGGGCACGAATACGTTCGCGAAGACGCAGCGGCCAGAGCTTGCCGTCCTGCTCCTGCACGTCGATGACGGCAACGTCAACCACCCGGTTCTGCGCAAAATCGCGCTTGCCGATCGCCTCCAGCGAGGCCACGGCCTCGGGATGCCGGGCGACGATCGCATCCTGCAGGTTTTCCACCCATTGGCCGCTCGCATCGAGCCAGACGGCGATGCCGTCGGAAAGGCGGTTGGCGGTCAGAACCTTGTCAGTCATCTTGTCTGTTCCATTTCCTCGCGAACCGGAATCTTACCATGAGAAAGCGGTTCGGACTTTTCGAAATTCGCACCGGCGACGGCTTCGCCGATGATCACCATGACCGGACCGGAAAGATCGTCGCGCGCTTCCAGGTCCGGCAGCTCGCGAAGAACGCCGTGGAAGAGCCGGCGGTCGGCGCGGCTGGCATTCTCGATCACCGCGACCGTGGTTTCCGGGGCAAGGCCGGCGCCCATCAGGCGTTCGGCGACGGAGGCGGCAACCGTGCGGCCCATGTAGACGGCGATCGTCGCGCCGGAGATCGCAAGGCTTGCCCAGTCGGGCAGGACGTCGCCGGTGAGGTCATGGCCGGTGGTGAAGATCAGCGACGAGGCAACACCGCGCAGCGTCAGCGGCAACTCGAAATCGGCTGCCGCGGCAAAGGCGGACGTGATGCCCGGTACGATCTCGTAAGTGACACCCGCGTCCCGAAGTGCCGCCATCTCCTCGCCAGCGCGGCCATAGACCAGCGGATCGCCGGACTTGAGGCGGACGACGCGCTTTCCTTCGCGGCCGAGCCTGACCAGCAGCCTGTTGATCTCGTCTTGAGACTTCGAATGGCAGTTCTTGCGCTTGCCGACCGACAAGCGCTCGGCGTCTCGGCGGCCCATGTCGACGATCGCCTGCGGCACCAGCGCGTCATAGACGATCGCGTCGGCTTCCATCAGCACGCGCTGGGCGCGCAGCGTCAAAAGATCTTCGGCACCCGGGCCGGCGCCGACCAGCCAGACATGGCCCGCGGCGCGACCGGTGTTCGACAGAAGCGCATTGGCCGAGCGGCGGGCGGTGGCGATATCGTTGGCATCGACGGCGCTTGCGACATCGGCCGAGAAGAAGCGGCGCCAGAAAATGCGGCGCGACACACCGCGGGGCACCAGGCGTTCGGCGGCATCGCGATATTCCGCGGCGAGACGGGCGAGAACGCCAAGCGATGGCGAAAGCATCTGGTCGATGCGGACGCGGATCATCTGAGCGAGCACCGGTCCGGCACCTTCCGTGCCGATGGCAATCGCTACCGGCGCGCGATTGACGAGAGCCGGCGTGTAGAAATCGCAGAAATCGGGCTGATCGACCGCGTTGGCCGGGACCTTTTCGGCACGGGCGGCAGTGACGATCGCACGATCCAGCCCGGCATCGCCGGTGGCGGCAAACACCATCACCGCGCCCTTGACCTGATCTGCGAGCTGATCCGGCGAAAAATCCGAATGAACGGTGTCGATGCCCTGAGCGGCCAGCCAGCCGGAATAGTCCGCATCAGGTGCGGAGGCGTAAGCGACGATGTTCGCATCGGTGTTGCGCAGCAGCCGGGCCTTGGCATAGGCTTCGTCGCCATTGCCGAACACGACAACGCTCCGTCCGCTGACGCGGAAGAAAGCCGGAAAGACCGACAGGCGTTGTTGGCTTGGAGACATGCGGGTATCCTGAATCATATGACAGCAATATCCACAATAAGACGGCGGAATTGAAGGAATGGATATGCGAAGTGGATTGTGAGCCGGTATTTCTGTTTTACGATCAACCGGTTCTTGAGCAAAAGCCACCGCAGACGATAATTCTCCAGTGTTTCCATAGACTACAGCGTTTTTTGCCCCGATCCTTTCGTTCCGCGCCATAAACTGCCTAGACACCTTGCGATAAAGAGTTCCCATGACAATCGCCCCCCGCCTTCTCGACGTCATCGAAAACGACATTCTGCCCCTGACGGAAAAGGGCGTCGCCACCGGCAACAAGGTTTTCGGCGCGGCGATCCTCAAGAAATCCGACCTGTCGCTGGTGATTGCCGAAACCAACAACGAGCTCGAAAATCCGCTGTGGCACGGCGAAGTCCACACGCTGAAGCGCTTTTACGAAACCACACGAGATCTTCCCACCAAAGACCTGATTTTCCTGTCGACTCACGAACCCTGCTCGATGTGCATGTCGGCGATCACTTGGGCCGGTTTCGACAATTTCTATTATTTTTTCAGCCATGAGGATTCGCGCGACGCCTTCGCCATCCCGCATGACCTGAAAATCCTCAAAGAGGTTTTCGGCCTGGAGCCCGGCGGTTATCGGCGCAACAACGCCTTCTGGCATTCCTACGCAATTGCCGACCTGGTCGAGAGCGAAGGCGAGCCGCTCCGTGCCGGCCTCAAGACCCAGACCAGCCGGATCAAAGCCCGATATGACGGGCTTTCCGGCGTCTACCAGTCCAGCAAGGACAAAAACACCATACCGCTCGCCTGACATCCGGCATTGAAGGACAAGATGATGGAAGCATCGAAGGATATTTCGCGGCTGATCGAGATCATGGCGGCGCTCAGGACACCCGTTACCGGCTGCCCCTGGGACCTCGAACAGAATTTTTCGACCATCAAGCCTTATACGATCGAGGAAGCCTATGAGGTCGCTGATGCGATCGAGCGCAACGACATGGACGATCTCTGCGAGGAGCTGGGCGACCTGCTGCTGCAGGTGGTCTTCCACGCCCGCATGGCCGAGGAAGCCGGCGAATTCTCCTTCGGCGACGTCGTCCAGGCGATCACCAAAAAGATGATCCGCCGGCATCCGCATGTCTTCGCCGTCTCGGATGCGGCGACGCCGGATGCGGTGAAACTGCAATGGGACGACATCAAGACGGAAGAAAAGCGCGAGCGGGCCGAACGGCGGGCGCGGCGCGGCATTACCGAGGATTTCAAGCTCGGCTATCTCGGAAGCGTCCACCGCGCCCAGCCGGCACTGACGGAGGCGCTGAAGCTGCAGCAGCGGGCGGCAAAGGTCGGCTTCGACTGGTCGGCGGCCGAACTGATCCTCGACAAGATCGAGGAGGAAATCGGTGAACTGCGCGAGGCTCTGCGTGACGGACGCCAGGACAAGGTCACCGACGAACTCGGCGATCTGATCTTCGCGCTGGTCAATATCGGCCGGCATGTGAAAGCCGATCCGGAAGAGGCGCTTCGCGGCACGAATACAAAATTCCGGCGACGGTTCAATTATATAGAATCGTCTCTTCAACAATCGGATGAGACGCTGGAGGCTGCCACGTTGGAGCGCATGGAAGAACTCTGGCAGGCCGCCAAGGCGATCGAACGGACGCTCGGCTGACTGTCCGGCCCGCCCTCTTGATCGTCACGGGCAGAGGATTATTTAGATCTCGCTCATCAGATCTGGATAGTGACATGCAGGAGCACAGCAATCGGCTCGGCGTCCGAACGACCAAAGTCACCGCAATCTTCATCGCGTTCCTGGCAATTCTGATATTCGCCTGTGCGGGCACATTGAATTACTGGCAGGCTTGGCTCTATCTGGCGAACTTCACCGCCTGGACGATCGGCACCGGCTGGTATGTGGTGACGCATAGTCCCGAACTTGCCGAGAAACGGCTGAGCGCCGGGCCGGGTTCGGAAACGCAGCCGGCGCAGAAGCGCATCCAGGCGTATAACAGCGTGGTGATCATGGCGCTCTATGTGGTCTCCGCTCTGGATTACCGCTTCTCGTGGTCGTCCACGCCGGTTGGGCTCGTCGTCATCGGAAACATCCTGACCGCCCTCGGGTTTGCGGGCTGTCTTGCCGTCTTCCGGCAGAATTCCTATGCCTCTGCGACCGTGGATGTCCAACCCGGCCAAAGGGTTGTATCCGACGGTCTCTACGGTCTTGTGAGACATCCGATGTACAGTTCCGCCCTCCTTCTTTTCGCAGGCGTCCCGCTTGCGCTCGGATCGCTCTGGGGACTGGTCCTCGTGCCGCCCATCGTCGCCGGGCTGGTCGCCCGGCTGATCGACGAGGAAAGACATCTGCGGGCCGAATTGCAGGGCTACGCTGCCTATTGCGAGCGCGTGCGATACAGGCTGGTTCCGAGGATCTATTGAGCCACTGTTTTCCGGGGATGCTCTCTATGCCGGTCGGCCAGCGGTGACGACTTTCTCCAGGCGGTTCTGGAAAAGGCGATTGAGCGCTGTTCGGGAGGGTTTTTCCACGAGGTAGAAACTGACGAGCGCGACAAGCACGGCAGCCAGCAGCAACAACGGAGTTGGAGCCGCTCCCTCGCGATAGAGTTTGTAGAAAGGCTGCTGCCACAGATAAAGCGAGAAGGACCACAGGCCCGCATAGGTGAGCACCTTGGCGGACAGGATTTTGCGGAAGACCGGCGCCGCACTGTCGATCGTGGTGATCGACAGTGCCAGCATGGCGGTCGACAGGCCGAAGGACAGGACCTGAATGGGCATCCCCTTCGCCACGACCGCAATCAGCAGCGCCAGCGGCGAGACCCACCAGGGAGCCTGGCGGTTGCGCAGGAACAGCCAAAGACCGCCGGCGATGAATATGCCCGCGACAGAGACGTCGCTGCGCCAGTGGGTATAAAGAACGCTTGCGCCGAGCTCGGTGCGGATGATGCCGTTCAGCATGGCCGCAATGCCGAGCGCGATGACCAGAGCGGCGACYGGAAACAGTCTGCGGCGGGACAGGAAGGCGATGCCTGCCAGGAGAATATAGGCGTGCTCCTCGACGCACAGCGACCACAGGTGATCAAGCAACGCCACCGGATGGGTATAGACCATCGCGTAGTTGATCGTGAACGTCAGCGCCAGCAATGCGGCAACGGGGCCATGCGAAATGTCGGTGCCCTGGAAAGCAAGGGTCGTGACGACCACGAATGCGAAAAGGGCCGGATAAATTCGCGAGAAACGCCGGAAAAAGAACGTCGGCAATTCGGTCCGCTTGACGAACAGTATTTCCGACATCAGCCGGCCCGACAAAACAAAAAAGAGATCGACGCCGAATGTACTGACGCCCGGCTTGAAATCATCTATCCAGAAATGGCCGGCGATTACGAAGATGACGGCGATCCCCCGCCAGCCATCCAGATAGGCCAAATGTTTTCCGGTCTCTTCGTGCGGCTGATTTTGTACCATTACGAACCCATTGTTGCCGGCCCGCGGATGATAATACCGCAAGAAGTGTGACCGTCGTGGACGGTTTATTTTGCACCGCAAAAAACCGGCAACATCAAGGCGCCGCACGCAGCCGCCTCGGGGCAGAAGCCGCGTAGGGAACGCTTCCTATCGTTCCCAGTCCTCCTTTTCCGCTTTTGGACCGTTGCCGAGCTTGCGCTCGAACTCCGCAGCCTCGGCTTCGGACATGCGGACATCCAGGGTCACCGAACCGTCCTCGTTGTCCTCGCGGCCGTCGACGACGGCGTTGCCGTAGACCCAGGAGACGATGGCCAGCTTTTCCGGCGGGATGGTGATCGAGGTTTCGGTGAGCACGCCGGAAAGGCGTTTCGAAATCTCGTCCATCAGGGGCTCGACGCCCTCGCCCGTGATCGCCGAGACCGCCATGACGTTCTCGCGGCCGAGGGCGCGTTCGGCAATCGCCTCATGGGCCTCCGGATCGAGCCGGTCGATCTTGTTCCAGACCTCGATGATGCGGGCGGCCGCTTCCTTCTCGTCGATGCCGAGATCGGCAAGGATGCGCATGACGTCGCCGGCCTGGGCGGCATTGTCCGGGTCGGACATGTCACGCACATGCAGGACGAGATCGGCTTCCAGCACCTCTTCCAGCGTGGCGCGGAAGGCAGCAACGAGATGGGTCGGCAGGTCGGAGATGAAGCCGACGGTGTCGGAGAGGATCACCGTGCGGCCATGTGGCAGCTTCATGCGGCGCAACGTCGGATCAAGCGTTGCAAACAGCATGTCTTCGGCCAGCACGCCGGCGCCGGTGATGCGATTGAACAGCGTCGACTTGCCGGCATTGGTATAACCGACCAGCGCCACGATCGGATGCGGCACCTTGCGGCGCTTGGCGCGGTGCAGCTGGCGGGTGCGCACGACCTGTTCGAGCTCGCGCTCCAGCTTAACGATGCGCTCCTGCAGCAACCGGCGGTCGGCTTCGATCTGGGTTTCGCCGGGGCCGCCCATGAAACCGGCGCCACCGCGCTGGCGTTCAAGGTGGGTCCAGCTGCGGACCAGACGGCCCTTCTGGTAATTCAGATGCGCCAGGTCGACCTGCAGCGTGCCTTCCTTGGTGGAGGCGCGGCGGCCGAAGATTTCGAGGATCAGGCCCGTCCGGTCGATGACCTTGGCCTGCCATTCCTTTTCGAGATTGCGCTGCTGCACCGGGGTCAGCGGATGATCGACGATGACGAGGCCGGCGTCGTGCTCGTCGAGCAGCGCCTTGATCTCCTCGATCTTGCCGCTGCCCATCAGCGTTCCCGGGCGCGGCTGGCTGATCGGCACGATCAGGCCCTGGACGATCTCCAGGTCGATCGCTCGTGCCAAGCCGATCGCCTCTTCGAGGCGGGCTTCGTTAGAGCGCTGCGGTGCAGGTGCCTGACTTGAGTCGCCCTGCCCGGCCTTTGACCGTGCCTGCTTGAGGACCGGCACGATGACGAGCGCACGCATGTCGTCCCGGCGCTTTTCAGCCTCCGGGACCATGGATTCGTTGGAAGTATCGCGATTTGAAATCTGTTCTGTCCTGTTAGGCGGCGTTCTCTT
Organism: Neorhizobium sp. P1_A6; assembly: GCF_056406795.1. Classification (NCBI taxonomy): domain Bacteria; kingdom Pseudomonadati; phylum Pseudomonadota; class Alphaproteobacteria; order Hyphomicrobiales; family Rhizobiaceae; genus Neorhizobium; species Neorhizobium sp. P1_A6. The sequence goes on from NZ_JBFTZM010000003.1 coordinate 268,707, forward strand.
CGGTTTCGAACATCTGCATGGGCTGGCCCGGCATGATGGTCGAGATCGCGTGCTTATACACGAGCTGAGAATGGCCGTCACGGCGAAGCAGGACGCAGAAGTTGTCGAAAGAGGTCACGACACCTGTCAGCTTGACCCCGTTGATCAGGAAAATCGTCAGGGAAATCTTCTGCTTGCGAACGGTATTGAGAAATAAATCCTGCAGGTTCTGAGAACGTTCCGCCATAGCGCCGCTTCTTTCTTTTTTGCCGGCCAATAGCCGGGATCATGATCAAGCTTGATAAGAGGCGACCGGAAAGCGCCCCGTGCTTCCCTTCCCCGATGTTTGACTATCAAATCGCCGTCTTTTCCGCAACGTCGAAAAAGGTGTCGCGAATACTTGACGACACGGTGCCCGGATGGCCGTTGGCGACGGGCTTTCCGTCGATTTCGACGATCGGCACGCAGATCCCGGTGGCGGAGGTGAAAAACACCTCGCGGGCGGCCAGCATCTCTTCCGTCCTGAACTCACGCTCGACGACCTTGAGGCCGAGCTTCCTTGCGACGTCGATGAGCGTCGTGCGGGTGATTCCCTTCAGGATGCCGTGTTCGGCCGGGCGGGTGACGAGCTCGCCATCCGGCGTGACGATCCAGACATTGGAGGACGCGCCTTCCATGACGATGCCGTTGCGGTCGATGAAGATGGCGTCCTGGGCACCGGCTTCCTTCGCCTGCTGCTTGGCGAGCACGTTCGGTAGCAGGCCGACCGTCTTGATGTCGACGCGGTCCCAGCGGTTCTCGGGCAGCGTGATGACCTTGATGCCGTTTGCATATTTCTTGGCGGCGGCCGAGGGATCGGTGCTCTTGGCGGTGATGGTGATGGTCGGCGGCGTGCCGTGGGCCGGGAAGTAGTGGTCGCGGCGGGCGGCACCGCGGGTCACCTGCATGTAGAAGATGCCGTTCTTGACCCGGTTGCGGCGGAGCACTTCACGGATGACGAAGGTGAGCGCTGCGCGGCTCATTGGCGATGCCATCCTGAGTTCGCTCAGCGACCGGTCGAGGCGGTTCAGGTGGCGAGTCAAGTCGACGATCATGCCGTGACGCACTTCGCAGACCTCGTAGACGCCGTCCGCGAACTGGAAACCGCGATCCTCCACATGCACCGCGGCTTCGGAATGGCGAACATATTGTCCGTTCACATAGGCAATTCTCGACATCGATATCCCCTGCGCTTGTCGCAAATGCTGGTTAGAAATACTGGATGGAAACGCGGAAAAGCTGCTCCACATGGCGCACGGCTTCGGCGGCGGCAAACAGCACCACCCGGTCGCGTGCCTTGATCCTGGTGTCGCCGTTCGGGCGGATCACCGCCTCGCCGCGATAGATGGCGCCGATACGGACGCCGTCCGGCAGGTCGAGCTCGCGGAAAGCCCGGCCGACTAGCGGCGAGGTTTCGAGCGCCTCGGCCTCGATGATCTCGGCAGCACCATTCTGCACCGCATAGACCGAGCGGATGCGGCCCTTGCGGACATGCTGCAGGACGCGGGAGATCGTCACGGCGCGCGGATTGATCTGCGCATCGATGCCGAGCGCGTCGGTGACCTGATGGAAGGAGGTGGAGTTGATCAGCACCAGGTTCGACTTGCAACCGAGCGATTTCGCCATGACCGCGCCGAGGATGTTGATCTGGTCGTTGTTGGTCAGCATCACGATCAGGTCGGTATCCTGGATATCCCCCTGGGCGAGGATGTTCTGGTCGAGCGCCGAGCCGTGCAGCACGATCGTATTGCGCAGCTGCTCGGAAACCGCCATCGCCTTGTCACGGTCGCTCTCGATGATCTTCAGTCGGGTCCTCGGCTGGTGTTCCTCGATGGTGCGGGCGACGTAATAGCCGATATTGCCACCGCCGGCGATGATGATGCGGCGTGCCTCCTGCTCCTCGTGTCCGAACAGGCCGAGCGTGCGGCGAATGTGTTCGCGCTGGCAGATGACATAGGCAAGATCGCCGACCTCGAGCTCATCGGCGGAGCGGGCGACGGTCAGAACACCGTTCCGGACGATGCCGACCACGGTTGCCATCAGGTCGGGGAAGAGGTCGGAAAGCTGATGCAGGGGCGTGGCGACGACCGGGCAGTCCTCCATGCATTCGATCGCCACCATGGCGATGTGATCCTCGGCAAAGCGGACGACATCGGTGGCGCCGGGAAAGGAGATGCGCCGCAGCACCATCTTGCCGACCTCGATCTCCGGCGAGATCGTCACGTCGATCGACATGTTCTGGCGGCTGAACAGATCGGCATATTCCGGCTTCAGATAGTTCTGGGCGCGGATGCGGGCGATCTTGGTGGGCACGGAGAAGAGCGCCTGCGCGACCTCGCAGGCGACGATGTTGACCTCGTCGTAGAGGGTCACCGCGATGATCATGTCGGCGTCTTCGGCACCGGCCTTTTCCAGCACGTCCGGATGGGCGCCGTGGCCGACATAGCCCTTGACGTCGAGGGTCTCGGTGATCGCGGCGATCAGGGTCGCCGAGGTATCGATGACGGAGACGTCATTGTCCTCCTGCGACAGCCGTTCGGCGATGCCGTAGCCCACCTGTCCCGCGCCGCATATGATCACCTTCATGGGTTACATACCGGCATCGGCTACACACCGAGCGACTTGAGCTTGCGATGCAATGCAGAGCGTTCCATGCCGACGAATTCCGCGGTGCGCGAAATATTACCGCCGAACCGGTTGATCTGGGCGATCAGGTAATCGCGCTCGAACATTTCGCGGGCCTCGCGCAGCGGCAGCGTCATGATGTGGTAGTCGCCCTTGGCCGACACCTTCGGCAACATGTCGCCGAGGTCGGTTGGCAGCATGTCGGCGGAAATCGGCGAATCCGGGCCGTCGGAGCGGGCAAGGATCATCAGCCGCTCGATATTGTTGCGGAGTTGGCGGATATTGCCCGGCCAGTCGTGGGCCTGCAGGACGGCCATGGCGTCCTCGCCGATCTTGCGGGGACGGATGCCGGCCTGTTCGGAAATCTGACGCATGAACATATCGACTAGGAAGGGAATGTCCTCGCGCCGTTCGGCGAGCGCCGGCACCTTGACCGGCACGACGGCCAGCCGGTGATAAAGATCTTCGCGGAACGAGCCGTCGGCGATCAGGCTTTCGAGATTGTAGCAGGTCGAGGAGATGATGCGGACATCCACCTTGACGCGCTTGGAACCGCCGACGCGCTCGAACTGCTGATCGACCAGCACGCGAAGAATCTTGTTCTGCGTCTCGCGCGGCATTTCGCCGACTTCGTCGAGATAGAGGATGCCACGATGGGCCTCTTCCAGAGCGCCGATCTTGCGCGCCTGGCCGGGAGCGCCTTCGGTGCCGAACAGAGCGACCTCCATGCGATCGGGCGTGATCGTCGCCGCGTTCAGCGCCACAAACGGACCGGCGACGCGCGACGATCGCTTGTGGATCATCCGCGCCACCAGTTCCTTGCCGGAGCCGGAAGGGCCGAGGATCATCACGCGGCTGTTGGTGGGGGCGACCTTCTCGATCGTCTGGCGGAGCTGCGAGACGGCAACCGAGGTACCTACCAGCTCGGCGGCATCGCCGGTGCGCTTCTTGAGCTCGGTCACCTCGCGCTTCAGCTTGGAGTTTTCGAGTGCCCGCTCGGCGATCAGGATCAGACGGTCGGCCTTGAACGGCTTTTCGATGAAGTCGAAGGCGCCGCGCTTGATGGCGGAGACCGCCGTCTCGACATTGCCGTGGCCGGAGATCATCACAACGGGCAATTCGGGATGCCGGCTCTTGACTTCGTCGAGCAGCGCCAGGCCGTCGAGCCTGGAGCCCTGCATCCAGATATCCAGGAATATCAGCCGCGGCACGCGATCGGATATCGCCGCCAGCGCGCTGTCGCTGTCATGGGCCGTGCGGGTTTCATGGCCCTCATCGGACAAAATACCTGAAACGATATCGCGGATATCCGCCTCGTCATCTACGACCAGAATATCAGACGCCATAAGCCAATTCCTTGTTATTATCCGTTCCGGGCACCGCCACCTGCTCCAGATGCGGCAGCAGCACCCTGATCATGGCGCCCTTGCCATGATCGAAATCGGCGGGGGCATCGTGCAATTCGAGCTGCCCGCCGTGTTCTTCAATGATCTTCTTGACGATCGCGAGGCCCAGTCCCGTGCCCTTGTCGCGCATGGTCATATAGGGCTCGAGGATGCGGTGCCGGTTTTCGGTCGGCAGGCCGCTGCCATTGTCGATGATGTCGACCACATAGGTGTCGCGCTCGGCGTCGTAGACCGAGCGGACCTTGACCTTGCGGCCGTCGCGTTCCTGATCGCTCGGCACCGCCTCGATCGCCTCGACGGCATTCTTGATGAGATTGCCGAAAGCCTGGCCGAGCATGCGTGCATCGAACATGCCCTTCAGCGGCTCCTCGCCGAGCTCGCGGATGAAATCGACATGGGTGGTGCCCATCTCGCGCAGGAAGATCGCGTCGCGCAGGATATCGCGCAGATCGGCTTCTTCCTTGGCGGGTTTCGGCATGCGGGCAAAGGACGAGAATTCGTCGACCATGCGGCCGATATCGCCGACCTGGCGCACGATCGTGTCGGTACACTGGTCGAAGACGGCGCGGTCGTCCTCGGCGATCTGCTTGCCGTAGCGACGCTTGAGGCGCTCGGCGGAAAGCTGGATCGGGGTGAGCGGGTTCTTGATCTCATGGGCGATGCGGCGGGCGACATCCGCCCAGGCGGTGGAGCGCTGGGCGATCACGAGATCGGTGATATCGTCGAGCGTCACCACATAGCTGTCGTGCGCGGCGCGCTGTTCCTCGCGGGTGACCTGGACCGACAGCGTCCGCTCCTTGCCGCCGCGCATCAGGTTCACCTGCTTGCGGAACTCGCCGCGGGCCCTGCTGCGCGCCTCGGTGAGGACGTGGTCGATCTCGGGGGCGACATCCTGGAGCTTCTCGCCCATCAGCTTTTCGGCGGGAACGTCCAGGAGATGTTCCGCCGACGGATTGACGATAGTGATACGGCGGTCTTCCTCGACACCGATAACGGCAGCGGTGACGCCGGACAGCACCGCCTCGATGAAGCGGCGGCGGTCGTCGACCTCGTCCTTGGCTTCAAGGATCTCGTCGCGCTGGCTGCGTATTTCGGAAATCATCTTGTTGAAGGTACGCGACAGGCTGCCGACGTCGCCATCGGCGGCACGCACCGGCACGACGACGTTGAGATTGCCGGTCGCCACGCTGTCGGCGGCGCTGATCAGCAGCCGGATCGGGCGGACGATGCGGTCGGCGACCGCGATCGCCGTCCAGATCGCCGCGAGCAGCACGATCAGCGCGAAACCGAGATAGAGCACCGCAAAGGCGATCTGCAGCGATGTGCGGCCGGCCTCCATCGCCTGGTATTCGGCGGTGTTCTCCTCCATCAGCCGCATGGCCGAGATGACCTTCGGATCAACGGCGCGGATCGTATAGAGATAGGAGCCCGGAATGGCATCGAGCTTGATGACGGCGCCGACAAGGTTGGTGACACCAGGCGGGATCAAGGTCGGCTGGCCGGCCGCCGCGGTCTTCAGCGCATCCGCCGGGATCGCCGGCAGCGGCTTTTCGGTCTTGATGTCGGCCTGAACGATCGCCTGGCCGTCCTCGCGCACCAGGAAGGCGCCGAGCATGCCGCGGCCGCGCGCCTGGCGGGTCATCAGCTCCACGAAACCGGTACGGTCGAGATAGAACATCGGCCGGTTGCGCTCGAGGTCGTTCGACATCGAAACCGTCTGGCCCTGAAGATAGCTGGCATTCTCGAGCATATAGGCACGGGCAACGTCCTGGGAGGACTGCACGATCGACTGGGTGCGCAGCGAGAACCAGCGGTCGAGGCCGACATTGAGCGTGAGGCTGGCGAAGATCGCGACCAGAACCGCCGGGGTGATCGCCACGATCGAGAAGAGCACGACGATGCGGACATGCAGGCGGGCCGCGGCGCGGCCGCGGTTGCGCGCCTTCACCAGCCGGACGATCTCGCGGCCGATCAGATACATCAGGCAGAGGATGAAAAGCGAATTCAGCGCAGCCGACGCGATCACCACATTCGTGGTCGGGGCGATCGGGGTCAGGCCGAGCAGGATGAATAGTGTCACCGACGCACAGATCAAGGCTCCGCCGGCGAGCAGAAGGCCGGGGAGCGCGAAGGACGCGCGCCGATCCTGCACTGACACCGCTGGCTCGTCTTCGGCCATCGGCGCTGTTACGCCTTCCGTCATCGAATCCACTCCGATCCCCAAAACCCTCGCGGGAGATCATTTCAACCCGGTCAGACCGAGCGAAGCGACAGCCACTTTCCAGAAGAAGGGCCGGCCTACCCCCTCGACGGCCGCCACTCCGTCGAGCATTCACCAAACCCTGCGTGACCTTTAAGCAACGCAATGTGGCGAAAATGCAACGATGAGCGGAAGGTGTCAAGCAGCTGGGAACAAACTAACGCATCAGGCGCCACGAGAGCTGCGATAGACTGAGACACCCAGTTCCCGGATCTTCTTTCGCAGGGTGTTGCGATTGAGGCCGAGGAGATCGGCCGCCTTGATCTGGTTGCCGCGGGTGGCCGTCAGTGCCGCCAGGATCAGCGGATATTCCAGCTCCGTCAGGACGCGATCGTAGAGGCCTGGCGGCGGCAGGTTGTCGCCGAAGCTCGCGAAATAGGTGCGCATGTTTTCTTCGACGGCTTGCGCGATGGTGAGCGAACCGTTGCGCGTGCCCATTTTATCGATCGGGCTGTCGGGAACATCCGAGCGCAGCTCCGATTCGATGATCTCGCGGCTCATGACCTCCTGCGGATATAGCGCCATCAGGCGGCGGACCAGGTTTTCCAGCTCTCGCACGTTGCCCGGCCAGGCATAGGCCTTCATGAGATCCAGCGCCTCGGTGTCGAAACGCTTGCCGTCGAGCCCCTCCTTTTCGGCCATCTGCATGAAATGGCGAACGAGATCGGGAATGTCCTCGGCGCGGTCGCGCAAGGGAGGCAGACGCAGCGGCACGACGTTCAAGCGGTAATAAAGGTCCTCGCGGAACAGGCCCTGGTTGATGAGGTGCTTCAGGTCCTTGTTGGTCGCCGCGACGATGCGCACGTCGGTACGGATCGGCGTGCGACCGCCGACGGTGGTGTATTCGCCCTGTTGCAGGACGCGCAAAAGACGCGTCTGGGCGTCCATCGGCATGTCGCCGATCTCGTCGAGGAAAAGCGTACCGCCCTCGGCCTGCTCGAAGCGGCCGGTGGAGCGGTTCTGGGCGCCGGTAAAGGCGCCTTTCTCATGCCCGAAGAGTTCCGATTCGATCAGGTCGCGCGGAATGGCGGCCATGTTGATCGCCACGAACGGACCGTTGCGGCGCTTGCCGTAATCGTGGAGCGCGCGGGCGACGAGTTCCTTGCCGGTGCCGGACTCGCCGGTGATCATCAGCGTCAGGTCGGTCTGCATCAGACGCGCAAGTACGCGGTAGATTTCCTGCATGGCAGCGGAGCGGCCGACCAGCGGCATGCCGTCCTGCATGTCGTCGTCGAGGCGGGCGGGCTTGCGTTTCGGTTCGGCAAGTGCCCGGCCGATGATGGCGATCAGCTCGGTCAGGTCGAACGGTTTCGGCAGGTAATCGTAGGCACCCTTTTCGGAGGCCTTGATGGCGGTCATGAAGGTGTTCTGGGCACTCATGACCAGCACCGGCAGATCGGGCCGCGCCTTCTTGATGCGCGGCAGCAGGTCGAAGGCGTTCTCATCGGGCATGATCACGTCGGTGACGACGAGATCGCCCTCGCCGGCCGAGATCCAGCGCCACAGGGTGGCGGCATTGGAGGTGATGCGCACTTCATAGCCAGCCCTGGTCAAGGCCTGGTTCAGAACAGTGCGGATGGCCGCGTCGTCGTCGGCGACAAGGATCGTGGCAGTCATTTTAAGTTTCCTGTGGAGTTCAAGGCGCGGCCGTCCATGGCCTCTTCCTTGTGCATGGGCATCAGAACACGGAATATCGTCCGGCGCGCCTGGCTGTCGCATTCGACGATGCCGCCATGGCCACCGATGATCTTGGCGACCAGGGCCAGGCCCAGGCCGGAGCCGTTTGTCTTGGTGGTGATGAAGGGATCGAAGAGATGCGGCACGAGATCGGTCGGAACGCCGGGTCCGTTGTCGATGACGCAGAATTCGAGCGGCAGGGAAATCTTGTCCCGCGTGCCGGCGACCGAGAGCTTGATGCCCGGGCGATAGGCGGTCGTCAGCATGATTTCGCCGTCCGGTTGGTCACCGACGGCTTCGGCCGCGTTCTTGATGAGGTTGAGGAAGACCTGCACCAGCTGGTCGCGGTTGGCAAAGACCGGCGGCAGCGACGGATCGTACATTTCGGAAATCTTGATCTTGCGGGCAAAGCCGGCCTTGGCGACCGCCTTCACGTGATCGAGGACAGAATGAATGTTGAGGGCGATGCGATCGACCGGACGTTCGTCGGAGAAGACTTCCATGCGGTCGACCAGCGAGACGATGCGGTCGGTCTCGTCGCAGATCAGCTGGGTCAGCGCCCGATCGTCGTCGGGGACGACGCTTTCCAGAAGCTGGGCGGCGCCGCGGATGCCCGACAGCGGGTTCTTGATCTCGTGCGCCAGCATCGAGGCCAAACCGGTCACCGAACGGGCGGCGGCGCGATGGGTGAGCTGGCGGTCGATCTTGTCCGCCATCGAGCGTTCCTGGAAGACGACGACCACTGAGCCCGGCTCGCTGACGACAGGCGCGACATAGAGGTCGACCAGCTTGTCCTGGCCGAGGCGGGGCGACGACAGATCGACGCGGTACTCGTTGACCGGCGCTTTACGTTCGCGCACCTGGTCGATCAGGGCGAGCAGCGGGCTGCCGAAGGGGATGAAGGTGGAGATCCTGTTCTTGGCGAGATGTGCGGCGCTGGCGCCGAAGAAGGCCTCCGCCTCCCAGTTTGCGAACGCGACCTTGCCCGCCGCATCGACCAGGATCACCGGGTTCTGCACCGAATTGAGGACCGCCATGGCGAGCGCGTTGCCAATCGTGGCATCCTGCGCCTGGGACTTGCTCATGCGGCCTCCTTCTGGGCGGCGACGGATTGACCGCCGAGCGCTGCTGTCATCCGGCGCGAGACATCGGCCGGGTCTTTCGAAATCATGATGGCGGCCTTTTCTGTGGCGGGCAGGTCTGCCGCATAGCGGTCGAGATACCAGCCGAGCTGTTTTCGCGCATGCCGGAGGCCGGCCTCGCGGCCGTAAAGTTCCAGCATCGCCTGGTAATGTTCGACGACCAGGCCGGCGATCTCAGCCTGCGACGGCGCGGCATGACCGGCGAGCCAGCCGACATGCCAGGGCCGCCCCTGCGCGCCGCGGCCGACCATGACAGCGTCGGCGCCTGAGCGCGCCAGGATAGCTTGAGCGTCCTCGGGCGATTCGACGTCGCCATTGGCGATCAGCGGAATGGAGATCGCGTCGCGCACCGCGCGGATCGCATCCCAATCCGCCCTGCCCTCGTAGAACTGCATGCGGGTGCGGCCGTGGATGGTCACCAGCCGGACGCCGGCCTGTTCGGCACGGCGGGCGATCTCCGGCGCGTTGATGGAATTTTCGTCCCAGCCGAGCCGCATCTTCAGGGTCACGGGCACGCTGACGGCGTTGACCGTCGCCTCGATCATGGACAGGGCGTGGTCCGGATCGCGCATCAGCGCCGAGCCGGAATAACCGCCCGTCACCTTCTTGGCCGGACACCCCATGTTGATGTCGATGATATCGGCGCCATTATCGGCAGCGATTTTCGCGGCTTCCGCCATCGGCCTCGCTTCGCGGCCGGCGAGCTGGACCATATGCGGCGAGATGCCGGCACCCTTCAGCCGCGCCCACGATTCGCCGCGGTTCAGAATGAGCTCACCGCTGGCAACCATTTCCGTCACGACCAGCCCGGCGCCATAACGCCAGGCAAGCTGCCTGAACGGCAGATCGGTGACGCCGGACATCGGCGCCAGGACGACGCGATTGCGAATGGCGACAGGCCCGATCTGAAAAGGCTTGGCAAGATCTTGGAAACTCAAATGATGATCTTTCGGGCACATGAGATAGTTGCACTATTTTTATTCATGTCTCGGGCGTTTGCCAAGAGCAATTCCGGAACTGCGTTATTTTTGAGCGGCATGCTGGAATTCAGGCTTTTGGTCCTATAGTTCTGCGCCTGTCAATCCAAAACGAGTTACGGGTCGAGGACGACAAAGCCATGACAATCGGTTCCATGACAATCGGTATCGTCATCGTCGCCGCAGGCCGCGGGGAACGAGCAGGCTCTCTGCAGGACGGTCCCAAGCAGTACCGGCGGATCGGCGACAGACCGGTCATCGCCCATACCCTCGAACGATTTCTGACGTGGCGTCGAAGCGGCCCGATCGTGGTCGTCATCCACCCGGACGACGAGGCGTTGTTTGCGGCGGCAACGGCCGACGTCCAGGGGGCGGCGGGGGTGATCACCACGTTCGGCGGCGAAACCCGGCAGCGCTCGGTCTATGAGGGCCTGCGCGCCCTCTCAGGCACCGAGGCCACCCATGTGATGATCCACGATGCGGCGCGTCCCTTCGTCGATCACGGCGTGCTCGAGCGTGTGGCGCAGGCGCTCGACGAGGGGCAGGACGGCGTGCTGCCGGCCATTCCCGTCAGCGACACGCTGAAGCGCAGCGGTTCCGACGGGCTGGTGCACGAGACCGTGCCGCGCTCCGGCCTCTACGCCGCGCAGACGCCGCAGAGTTTTCTTCTCTCCGAAATCCGCACCGCCCACGAGAAAGCGGCAGCACTGCGCCGCGAGGATTTCACCGACGACGCCTCGATCGCCGAATGGGCCGGCCTGCCGGTGACCCTGGTCGAAGGATCGGTCGACAATATCAAACTCACCGTGAAGCGGGATATCGCCATGGCCGACGAAAAACTCTCGCAGAGCCTGTCCTCGGCCACCCTCCCCGATGTCCGCACGGGCAACGGCTACGACGTGCACCAACTGGAACCCGGCGACGGCGTGACGCTCTGCGGCGTGTTCATTCCCCACGACCAGAAGCTCAGCGGCCATTCGGATGCAGATGTCGCATTGCATGCGCTGACCGATGCGCTGCTCGCCACCTGCGGCGCCGGCGATATCGGCGACCATTTTCCGCCGTCCGACATGCAGTGGCGCGGTGCGCCGTCGAAGATCTTCCTCGACCATGCGGCAAAGATCGTCCGCGAGCGTGGCGGCACGATCATGAACGCCGATATCTCGCTGATCGCTGAAGCGCCGAAGATCGCCCCACACCGCCAGGCGATGCGCGAAACCCTCTGCGAGATCCTCGGCATTTCGCTCGACCGTTGCTCGGTCAAAGCGACCACCAACGAGAAGATCGGCTTCATCGGTCGCCGCGAAGGCATCGCCGCGATCGCCACGGCGACCGTCGTTTATCGCGGAGATGCTGCGTGAGCCTGTTTCCTGCCGATATCGAGGATCAGGCCAGGCGGATCATCACGGATTTCAGCGCGCGCGGAAAAATGGTCGCGACCGCCGAATCCTGCACGGGCGGGCTGATCGCCGGGGCGCTGACGGAGATTTCCGGCTCGTCCGCCGTCGTCGACCGCGGTTTCGTCACCTATACGAACCAGGCGAAGATGGACATGCTCGGGGTGACAGACGCCACGCTCGCGACGCATGGCGCGGTGTCGAAGGAAACCGCGCTGCAGATGGTGCATGGTGCGCTCTATCGCTCAAAGGCCGCCGTGGCGGTTGCGGTGACCGGCATAGCGGGACCCGGCGGCGGATCGGCGGAAAAACCCGTCGGGCTGGTGCATCTGGCGGCGAAAAGCCGTTCGGGCAAAATCCTGCACCGGGAAATGCGCTACGGCGATATCGGCCGCACCGAGGTCAGGCTGGCGACCGTCAGAACCGCGCTGGAAATGCTGGCCGAGGTGGCCGCTCAGGCGTAGATCTTGTCGGCCCGCTTTTCGAAGGCTTCGGCGAACATGCGGAAGGCGCGGTCGAACATCGAGCCCATCAGGGCGCCGAGGATCATGCTCTTGAACTCGTAATCGATGTAGAAATGCACGACGCACCCTTCTGGGCCGGCATTCGCCGAGCCGTCCGCCGCCGGCTCGAAGCTCCAGCGGTTGTCGAGATATTTGAACGGCCCCTCGATATATTTCACATCGATGATCCGCTCGGCCGGATTGAGCAGGACCTGGGTGGTGAAGGTCTCGCGGATTGCCTTATAGCCGACTGTCATATCGGCCACGAGCAGCGTCTTGCCATCGCGCTCCTTGGAGGAACGCACGGCCAGCGCTTCGCAGAGCGGCAGGAATTGCGGGTATTTTTCAACATCGGCAACGAGCGCGTACATCTTTTCGGCGCTGTGCTTCACGGGACGGCGGATTTCGAACTTTGGCATGATCCCGAGTTAAGCGCCCGCTCCGATAAGATCAAGAAGATCGCGCATTTCGCGACGGGATTTCAACACCAGAACCGGCTTGCCGGCCGCGTGTGCCGTCAAGCCGACAGCCACGCGCCGGCCATAGACCTTCTCCCAGGTCCAGACGAAGCGGAAGAAATCGAGGTCGATCTTCTCCGGACAACCGGGCGCCATTTCCGGACGGGTGCCTCCCCTGTTCATGATCCAGCGGCTGAGAATTCCCCAGACGCATAGCCAGCGCGGCATGCGCACCCAGATGACCAGATCGCTGCGCGGCACGCGAATATCGTACGTGGAGGTATTGGTGCCATCCATGATCCAGCGTTCGCCGGCGGCCAGCTCGACGATGAGGCGATGCTGTTCGGGCTTGTCTCGCTGCACCCAGCCCGGCAACCAGAGCACATCGCGGTCGATCGAGATGTAGTTGAGCTCGAAACGACCGGCGACCTTCTGGGCCAGCGTCGATTTGCCACCGCCGGAACAGCCGATGACCAGAATTCTGTCGGCACTGGAGACCTTGTCCGCTGCCTCGGCAATTCCCACGTAACGGATCGCATTCACGCCAGATTCCATATCCATGATGATCTCCCGTGAATCAGGCTCGCTGCATCGTGATTGGTGGTAGACGCCGATGATGACAGGAGGATTTCAATGTCGGGCAGACGGCGCTATAGAGGTCGCCGAATGCGATTGTGACGGAGCTTTGACACGGATGTCAGAGTGACGGGTTCAACCATCGGTCATTTGTCGATGTCAGATGGCATTCAGGTTGATAAGATGTAATGTAGGATTCATCCGGTTGTAGTGATCCAGAGTCGCAAGCCAGCGTACAATGGCATAATCAACCGATAGCAGACCGGGCGCACCCGAAAGAAGCATCCATGGACGATTTCTCGCAGATGATAAAGCTGCTCGAATCCGCAAAGCAGCTTGCAGACATGAACCAGCTTCCCATGCTGGTCTATCTTATTGAAATGGCGAAGAGCGAAGCACGCGGACATCGTTTCACGCTGCGCGAACGCCGACGCGGCCAAGACAAGCACGAAAAGGTTCAGGCAGCCGAATAAGGCTTACGACCGGCTCGCCGCCCTACTCGGCGGCGGCCAGGACTTTCCTCTCGCGTGCAGCCCTGAGGCGAGCGAAATCATCCCCGGCGTGATGCGAAGACCGGGTCAGCGGGCTCGAAGACACCATCAGGAAACCCTTGGCATAGGCTACCGTCTCGTAGGACTTGAACTCCTCGGGCGTGACGAAGCTTTCTACCTTGTGGTGCTTGCGGGTCGGCTGCAGATACTGGCCGATCGTCAGGAAATCGACGTCGGCCGTGCGCAGGTCGTCCATCAGCTGCAGCACTTCGTTGCGCTCCTCGCCGAGCCCCACCATGATGCCCGACTTGGTGAACATGGTCGGATCCAGCTCCTTCACCCGCTGCAGCAGCCGGACGGAGTGGAAATAACGGGCTCCGGGGCGCACCGTCAGATAGTTGCCCGGCACGGTTTCCATATTGTGGTTGAACACATCCGGCTTGGCGGCGACGACTCGCTCCAGCGCACCGGGCTTCTTCAGGAAGTCTGGCGTCAGGATCTCGATGGTGGTTGCCGGCGACGCGGCGCGGATCGCCCAGATCACCTTCTCGAAATGCTCGGCGCCGCCGTCGGCCAGGTCATCGCGGTCGACGGAGGTGATGACCACATGGCTAAGACCCATCTGCTTGACGGCCTTGGCGACGTTTTCGGGCTCTTCCATATCCAGCGCGTTCGGCTTGCCGGTCGCGACATTGCAGAAGGCGCAGGCGCGGGTGCAGATCTCGCCCATGATCATGAAGGTGGCGTGCTTCTTGTCCCAGCACTCGCCGATATTGGGGCAGCCCGCTTCCTCGCAGACCGTCACCAGCTTGTTTTCCTTCACGATTGCCCGGGTTTCCTGATAACCTTTGGAGACCGGCGCACGGACGCGGATCCATTCGGGCTTGCGCATGATCTCGGTATCGGGACGATGCGCCTTTTCCGGATGACGGACGCGCTTTTCATCGCCGGATGCGATCGTGTCGAGAATGGTGACCATAAGAACCTGCTTTCAACCGCCTGTATCGCGGGGTTCGTCAGCGCCTGACGAGTTTGGCAAGAAATAGCAAAATGCAGGAGCCGATGAAACCTGCAACCAGGTAACCCAGCCATCCGTCTGCAACATGGATGTTGAACCTGTTGAAGATGCCATTGGCGAGAACCGCGCCAACGATGCCGATGACGATGTTCATGAAAATGCCGAAACGGACGTCCATCAGCTTGCCGGCAAGCCAACCCGCCAGGCCGCCGATGATGATCGCCGCAATCCAACCTACCTGCATGCTACGCTCCCGTTCCAGAGACACTCATATGGGCGCCGCCCGGCCGTGGAACAATCCCCGGCAGGGCGATCTCGTCAGGCATTCAGCGCCCGGCCGTAGGCGTCGAGCACGCTTTCCTTCATCGTCTCGGAAATGGTCGGATGCGGGAAGATCGTGTGCATCAGTTCCTCTTCCGTCGTCTCCAGGTTCATGGCGACGACGAAGCCCTGGATCAGTTCGGTGACTTCGGCACCGACCATGTGGGCGCCGATCAGTTCGCCGGTCTTTTTGTCGAAGATGGTCTTGACGAGGCCCTGGTCCTCGCCGAGCGCGATCGCCTTGCCGTTGGCGACGAACGGAAAGCGGCCGACGCGGATGTCGCGGCCTTCGGCCTTGGCCTTGGCTTCGGTCAGGCCAACGGAGGCGACCTGCGGGTTGCAATAGGTGCAGCCCGGGATCTTCAGCTTGTCCATCGGATGGACGTTCGGCAGGCCGGCGATCTTCTCGACGCAGATGACCGCTTCGTGCTCGGCCTTGTGGGCGAGCAGCGGCGGACCGGCGACGTCGCCGATCGCGTAGAGGCCGGGCACGTTGGTCTTGCCGTAACCGTCGATGACGATGAAGCCGCGGTCGGTCTTCACGCCGACGGCCTCAAGGCCAATACCTTCGATATTGGCCTGGACGCCGACAGCCGAGATCATCCGGTCGGCAGTGATCTCCTGCGTCTTGCCGTCCTTCAGCTCAATCGTCGCGGTGACCGAGTTGGCACCCTTCACGACCTTGGCAACC
This sequence comes from Neorhizobium sp. P1_A6, assembly GCF_056406795.1. NCBI lineage: Bacteria > Pseudomonadati > Pseudomonadota > Alphaproteobacteria > Hyphomicrobiales > Rhizobiaceae > Neorhizobium > Neorhizobium sp. P1_A6. The sequence goes on from NZ_JBFTZM010000003.1 coordinate 284,267, forward strand.
TTGGCTTCGAGCAGGATCTTCATGCCCTGGCGCTCGAACTGCTTCTTGGCAAGCGCCGAGATGTCCGCATCCTCGACCGGCATGACCTGGCTCATGATTTCGACGACGGTGACCTCGACGCCCATGGTGCGGTAGAAGCTGGCGAACTCGATGCCGATCGCGCCTGACCCCATGACCAGCAGCGACTTCGGCATCTCTTCCGGCTTCATCGCCTCGAAATAGGTCCAGATCAGCTTGCCGTCCGGCTCGATGCCCGGCAGCGCGCGCGGACGAGCGCCTGTCGCAATGATGATGTGCTTGGCGGTATAAGTGCCCTCGCCGAGCGTGTTCTTAGGGATCGGACCGATCGGCTCGACCGGCTTCTTGGTGGTCTTCGACACGACGATCTCGCCGGGCTTGGAAAGCTTCGCCTCGCCCCAGATGATGTCGACCTTGTTCTTCTTGAACAGGAAACCGACGCCGTTGTTCATGCGGTGGGCGATGCCGCGCGAGCGGTCGACGATCGCCTTGACGTCCGGCTTGATCGTGCCTTCCAGCGTCAGGCCGTAGTCCTTCGCATGGGTCGCAGTGTGCATCACGTCGGCCGAGCGCAGCAGTGCCTTGGTCGGAATGCAGCCCCAGTTGGAGCAGATGCCGGCGAGGTGCTCGCGTTCGACGACGGCGACCTTCAGCCCGAGCTGGGATGCCCGGATGGCGGCGATATAACCGCCCGGACCAGAACCGATAACGATGACGTCGTAGGATTGAGCCATTGCTTTCCTGCCTTCTCATTGGGGAGCCAGCTCCAGGCGGCCCGCCTCGGGAAATCTTGTTCTAGAGACCCAGCATCATCCGGACGATCGGCTCAAGGCCGCGTCCGATCGCGCGGGTATTTTCTGCATCGAGATGTACGCCGTCGATCGGCGTCGTTTTCGCGACCGATCCCGCATCGAAGAAACCGCAGCCGAGGTCGTCCGCGAGGTCCCGATAGAGCGATGCGAGCATCGAAGACTGCTCGATGCCGCCCTTGAAGATCGCCGAAAAAATCGGGTCGGCGGTCTCGCAGAGCGGCGGCGGCGAAACGATCAGGATATCCGGCGCGTCGTAGTCGAACGAATATTCGTGGTGACGGATCAGCCCCACCAGACGCTGAATGCCGGCACGCGCCGCATGGGCAGTGCCGGCGATCATCGGCTTCATGTCGTTCGTGCCGAGCATGATGATCACCAGATCCAGCGGCATGTGGGTATGCAGCACAGTCGGCAGGTTCGTGACGCCGTTGCGGTCGCAGTCGGCAAGGTGATCGGCGTAACCCGTCGTGCGGCCGTTCAGCCCCTCGGCGATGACGGTGACGCCAGACCCGAGCGCAGTCCCGAGGACGCTCGACCAACGGTCCTCGAACGCATGCCGGCCCGGCCCTTCAGGATCGAAACCCCAGGTAAGCGAGTCGCCGAAGCACAGAACGGTTTTCATGGAAGCACCTCCGATACCCCTCCCTCGCGGACACCCTCCCCGCAAGGGGGAGGGAGAACACGATTACACCAGCATCGCCATCGGGTTTTCGATGTAGCGCTTGAAGGCGGACGCGAGTTCCGCACCGAGCGCGCCGTCGATGACGCGGTGGTCGAAGGCGAAAGTTGCGGTCATGACCGTGCCCACCTTGATTTCACCGTTCTTGACGATCGGCTTCTCGACGCCTGCGCCGATCGAGACGATCGAGGCCTGCGGCAGGTTGACGATCGAGGTGAAGTTGGAGACGCCGAACATGCCAAGGTTGGACACGGATGTCGTGCCGCCCTGGTATTCTTCCGGCTTCAGCTTCTTGTCGCGGGCGCGTCTCGCAAGATCCTTCACCTCGTTGGAGATGACGGACAGCGTCTTCGTTTCGGCCTTGCGGACGATCGGGGTGATCAGCCCGTCCGGGATGGATACGGCCACGCCGACGTCTGCATGCTTGTGCAGCACGCGGGCCGTCGAGGTCCAGGAAGCATTGGCCATTGGGACATCGCGCAGAGCGAGCGCCATCGCCTTGATGATGAAGTCGTTGACCGACAGCTTGAAGGCGGGAACATCGCCCTTGTCGGTCTTCTTCATCGGCGAAGACTTGTTGATCTCGGCGCGCAGCTTCATCAGTGCGTCGAGCTCGCAATCCATCGAGACGAAGTAGGACGGAACCGTCTGGCTCGACTCGGTGAGGCGCGAGGCGATCGTCTTGCGCATGCCGTCATGCGGCAGAAGCTCGTACGACCCCTCGGGGAAAAGCTTCAGGACGGTATCGTCCGCCGGACCCTTGGCCATGGCCGGAGCCGGTGCGCCGGCAGTCTGCTGAGCTGCAGCCGGAGCAGCCTTTGCGCCGCCGGAGGCAACTGCCTTTTCGATATCGGCCTTGACGACACGGCCGTGCGGGCCGGAGCCGGAAACGGCCGAAAGATCGAGGCCGGCTTCCTTTGCGAGGCGACGGGCGAGTGGAGACGAGAAGGTCTTTGCGCCGGACGACGATGCCGGGGCAGCAGCCGGAGCCGGTGTCGCGACAGCAGGCGCCGGTTCGGACGCCTTTTGAGCCGGAGCGGCTTCCGCCTTCGGAGCGGGTGCAGCCTCGGCCTTCGGAGCCGGGGCAGCGCCACCGCCGGCGGCGGCAGCCGAGACATCCTCGCCATCGGCGGCGAGGATGGCGATCAGCGCGTTGACCTTGACGCCCTCGGTGCCGGCCGCGACGACGAGCTTGGCAACGGTGCCCTCATCGACGGATTCGACTTCCATGGTCGCCTTGTCGGTCTCGATCTCGGCGAGCACGTCGCCGGACTTGACCTTGTCGCCTTCCTTGACGAGCCACTTGGAAAGATTGCCCTCTTCCATGGTCGGAGACAGGGCAGGCATGGTGATGTTGATTGGCATCGAAACATCCTTCCCTTATTTGTAGCAGACGGTTTTCACCGCCTGGACGACTTCGCCGACATTCGGCAGCGCCAGCTTTTCGAGATTGGCCGCATAAGGCATCGGAACGTCCTTGCCGGCGATCGTCAGGATCGGCGCATCGAGATAATCGAAGGCCTGCTGCATGACGCGGGTGGCGATTTCGGTGCCGACCGACGACTGCGGATAGCCTTCCTCGACGGTGACCAGGCGGCCGGTCTTCTTGACCGATTCGATGACAGTCGGCAGATCCATCGGACGGATGGTGCGAAGGTCGATCAGTTCGACATCGATGCCTTCCTTTTCCAGCTCGGCGATTGCCTTGAGGGAATAGGTCATGCCGATGCCGAAGGACACGATGGTAACGTCCTTGCCCTTTTTGTGGATGCGGGCCTTGCCGATCGGCAGGACGAAATCGTCGAGCTTCGGCACCTCGAACTGGTGGCCGTAGAGGATTTCGTTTTCGAGGAAGATAACCGGGTTCGGATCGCGGATGGCCGCTTTCAGGAGACCCTTGGCGTCGGCTGCGGTATACGGCATGACGACCTTGAGGCCCGGAATCTGGCTATACCATGCGGCATAATCCTGGCTGTGCTGGGCGCCGACGCGGGCGGCGGCACCGTTCGGGCCGCGGAACACGATCGGCGCACCCATTTGGCCGCCGGACATGTAGAGCGTCTTGGCGGCCGAGTTGATGATCTGGTCGATCGCCTGCATGGCGAAGTTGAAGGTCATGAACTCGACGATCGGCTTCAGGCCCGCCATCGCGGCACCCACGCCGACGCCGGCAAAGCCGTGTTCGGTGATGGGCGTATCGACCACGCGGCGAGCGCCGAATTCCTGCAGCAGGCCTTGGGTGATCTTATAGGCGCCCTGGTATTCGGCGACTTCCTCACCCATGACGAAGACGTTCTCGTCGCGGCGCATTTCCTCGGCCATCGCGTCGCGCAGTGCTTCGCGAACGGTGGTCATGACCATTTCGGTACCGGCCGGGATATCCGGATCGGCAGCGGCCTCGACCTTCGGCTGGGCCGGGACCGGGGCGGATGCCGAACCGGTCGCGGTCGGCTTTTCTTCCTGTTCGACCTGCGGAGCCGCCTTCGGCGCCTCCTTGGCAGGAGCCGCGGAGCCGATCGAATCAGCGCTCTCGCCGTCCTGCAGGAGCACGGCGATCTTGGTGTTGACCTTGACGTTTTCGGTGCCGGCCTCGACCAGCAGCTTGCCGATCACGCCTTCATCGACGGCTTCCACTTCCATGGTCGCCTTGTCGGTCTCGATTTCGGCAATCACGTCGCCGGAGGTGACCTTGTCACCCTCTTTTTTCAGCCACTTGCTGAGCGTGCCTTCCTCCATGGTCGGAGAAAGGGCGGGCATCAGGATATCGATTGGCATTGGGTTCCCTCCCCGCGATCAGAGCAGAATGTCGGTGTAGAGCTCGGACGGATCCGGCTCCGGATCGGCCTGGGCGAAATCGGCGCTATCCGAAACGACGTCGCGGATATCCTTGTCGATCGCCTTCAGCTCGTCTTCGGTCGCCCAGCCCTTTTCGATGAGGCGCAGGCGCACCTGCTCGATCGGGTCGTGCTCGGAGCGCATCTTCTGCACTTCGTCCTTGGAGCGATATTTCGCCGGGTCGGACATGGAGTGGCCGCGATAACGGTAGGTGAGCATTTCGAGAATGATCGGGCCCTTGCCGGAGCGGCAGTGCTCGAGCGCCTCGTCACCGGCGGCCTTCACGGCACGAACGTCCATGCCGTCGACCTGGATGCCGGGGATGCCGAAGCCGGAACCACGCAGCGAGTAGTTCGACTGCGCCGTCGCACGGGCCGTCGAGGTGCCCATCGCATAACGGTTGTTCTCGACGATATAGACGATCGGCAGCTTCCAGAGGGCCGCCATGTTGAAGCTCTCGTAGACCTGGCCCTGGTTGGCCGCGCCATCGCCGAAATAGGCGACCGAGACGCTGTCGTTACCACGATACCTGTTGGCGAAGGCGAGACCGGTTCCGAGCGAAACCTGGGCGCCGACGATGCCGTGGCCGCCGTAGAAATGCTTTTCCTTGGAGAACATGTGCATCGAGCCGCCCTTCCCCCTGGAATAGCCGCCCTTGCGTCCGGTCAGCTCCGCCATGACGCCACGCGCGCTCATGCCGGTTGCCAGCATGTGCCCGTGGTCGCGATAGGCGGTGATAACCTGGTCACCCTCCTGCTGCGCCATCTGCATGCCGACGACGACAGCTTCCTGGCCGATATAGAGGTGACAGAAACCACCGATGAAGCCCATGCCGTAGAGCTGGCCGGCCTTTTCCTCGAAACGGCGGATCATCAGCATCTCACGATAGGCGTGAAGATCCTGATCCTTGCCGAAATCCGGGGTGTTTTTGCCCGTAAACTCCTTGGCGGAGGATTTCGAGGCTGATTTGATTGCAGACTTTGCCGCTGGTTTGCGGCCGGATACAGACGCGGTTTTTGTCGGCGCCATTCATCCCTCCCTTTGAGTTCTGCGTTGAGAGCGAGATTACGCTCTGACGTATATCGCCAGATTCCCACTCTGGTTTCGGGGCGTACCATAGGCAAGAAAAGCTGCCCCAGCAATGCCATAAACGCATGGCTCACATTCCATGCAACACTATGAAAAGGTTACAGAAATATGAAATTAACTGGATTTCGGTTAATTTAGAAGTAGTTGTTGAAGATGACGATTTCGTCGCCGCGCGAGACGTTCAGCTGATAACGGGCGATCTCGTCAAGCATATCCTTGTCAAGCGAACCATCGCTCATCAGCTGAACCTGCCGCTCCAGCGTCTCGCGCCGTGCGGTCAACTTTGCGAGCTCGCCTGCACGCGCCTGCCGCTGACGTTCGAATTCCTCCGTGGCGATCAGGCCGAGATCGCCGTGGATGGAATGATAGCCGAAGTAGCAAAGAAACGCGACTGTGATGGCGGGAAGAACAAAACGGCCGAATTTTCTTTTCTTATGATGCTTTGTCCACATGCCGCTCTAACGCCTTGCCACGCTTACGGGATCTCAAATCGATCCGAAACAGAGCTTCAAATTCGCAGAACTTGCTTAAGCAATCGTTGACCAGAATCGAGTCCGAAAAAAGCCCGCGTCTTTCGGCGCGGGCTTCCATGAAAATGTCGAGCCTGGGAGGCTGTCAGGCCTTCAGGACGCTGCGGCCGGCATAAACGGCCTGCGGACCGAGCATTTCCTCGATGCGGATAAGCTGGTTGTACTTGGCAAGCCGGTCGGAGCGCGACAGCGAGCCGGTCTTGATCTGCCCGCAATTGGTGGCGACGGCGAGATCGGCAATCGTCGAGTCTTCGGTTTCACCCGAGCGGTGCGACATGACGGCGGTATAGGCCGCCTTGTGGGCAGTCTCGACGGCATCGAGCGTTTCCGACAGCGAGCCGATCTGATTAACCTTGACCAGGATCGAATTGGCGACGCCCTGCCTGATGCCATCGCGCAGGCGCGACGAGTTGGTGACGAACAGATCGTCGCCGACGAGCTGGCACTTGGCGCCGATCTTGTCGGTCAGGTACTTCCAGCCGGCCCAATCGTCTTCGGCCATGCCGTCTTCGATCGAAATGATCGGGTACTTTGCTGCAAGCTCGGCGAGGTAATCGGCCATGGCTTCCGGCTCGAGCGTGCGGCCCTCGCCTTCCATCTCGTACTTGCCGTTCTTGAAGAATTCGGTCGAGGCGCAGTCGAGCGCCAGGCAGACGTCGTCGCCTGGGGTATAGCCGGCCTTCTCGACCGACTTCATGATGAAATCGAGGGCTTCCGGCGCGCTCTTCAGGCCCGGTGCGAAACCACCTTCGTCGCCGACATTGGTGTTGTGACCCTGGGCCGCCAGTTCCTTCCGCAGGACGTGGAAGATCTCCGAGCCCATGCGCACGGCGTCCTTCAGCGTGTCGGCGCCGACCGGCATGATCATGAATTCCTGGAAGTCGATCGGGTTGTCGGCATGAGCGCCGCCGTTGATGATGTTCATCATCGGAACCGGCAGGACATGCGCGTTCGGACCGCCGACATAACGGTAGAGCGGCAGGCCGGAGGTTTCGGCGGCAGCCTTTGCGACGGCGAGCGAGACGCCGAGGATGGCATTGGCGCCGAGGCGGGACTTGTTCGGCGTGCCGTCGAGCGCGATCATCGTCTTGTCGATATGGATCTGGCTCTCGGCATCGAAACCGCCGATCGCATCGAAGATCTCGGTATTGACGGCTTCGACCGCCTTTTCGACGCCCTTGCCGTGGTAGCGCTTGCCGCCGTCGCGCAGTTCGACGGCTTCATGTGCGCCGGTGGAGGCGCCCGACGGAACGGCCGCACGGCCCATCGAACCGTCTTCCAGATAGACATCCACCTCAACGGTCGGATTGCCGCGGCTGTCGAGAATTTCGCGGGCGATGATATCGGTGATGGCGGTCAAGGGTCTCTCCCTGGGTTTGGACTTGACGTCACGAGGTCACTGAAAATGTCTCATAATCAATGACACGAAAATTACAATCGAAGCAGTTTGCGTGCTTTTTGTGGGCGCGCTCACGCCGCCTTGGCGACGGCGTCGAGGGCAAGCAGCTTTTCGAGGAGCTGCGGCATGTCCTTCAGATGCACCATGTTCGGGCCGTCCGAGGGAGCATTGTCCGGATCCTCGTGAGTTTCGATGAACAGGCCCGCAATGCCGACGGCAACCGCTGCCCGTGCAAGGACCGGCACCATGCTGCGGTCTCCTCCGGTAGAGCCTCCCTGCCCGCCAGGCTGCTGCACAGAATGCGTCGCGTCGAAGATCACCGGAGCCCCCATGGACGCCATGATCGGCAATGAACGCATGTCGGAAACGAGTGTATTGTAGCCGAAGGAGGCGCCGCGTTCGCACAGCAATACGTTGGGATTGCCGCTCGCGGTGATTTTGCCGAGCACGTTCTTCATGTCCCAGGGTGCCAGGAACTGACCCTTCTTGACGTTGACGACGCGGCCGGTCTTGGCAGCGGCGACAAGCAAGTCCGTCTGGCGTGACAGGAAAGCCGGGATCTGCAGGATGTCCACCGTCTTTSCGACGACAGCGCATTGTTCTTCCGTGTGAATGTCGGTCAGAACCGGGAAACCGAACTCCTTCTTGAGGTCGGCAAAGATTTCCATGGCTGCTTCGAGCCCGATGCCGCGCTTGCCGGAAATCGACGTGCGGTTGGCCTTGTCGTAGGAGGACTTGTAGACGAGGCCGATGCCGAGCTTGCTGCAGAGTTCCTTCAACGCGCCTGCCATCATGAAGGCGTGGTCGCGGCTTTCCATCTGGCAGGGACCGGCGATCAGCGACAGTTTTGCGTTCTGCGCGAAAACCACCTTGCCGCCTCCTTCGCCGACGGAGACGCTGGAGTTTGCGGTAACTTCCATGATCTATTCCTCGAAGCCGAACAAAACACCCTGGCCGGGCGCCGCCGAGACGAGAACACGGCCCTCCCGGCGGACGAATGCGACGTCATTAGCAGCAAGGGTGATCTCTGTCACGGCAAGATCGGCGGTTTTGAAGATGACCGCCCGGCCGCGCAGTCCTTCGGCGCCCGGGGTCGGCTGAACCGCAAATTCCGCCTCGAGCTCCCGATCCTGCAGGATCCGGATGCGGGCATTGGCCGCGGCAAGCTGGAGCGGTGCAGCCTCCGGCGCGGCCTTGGTCAGCAGCACCTGTTCGACCAGCGGAGCGAAATCGGCAGGTGTCGGGGCCGACAGGATGATTTCGCTCAGGCCGGTGACGGTATTGGCATGCCGCTCCAGCTCGCGGTCGGCAGGCAGCGGGTTGATGCGCTGGCAGGAAAACAGGAAGAACTCGGGCGCGCGGTCATCGCCGGCGAATGCCAGCCGGAAGCTCGCCTGCGTCTCGGAACCGTCGGCCAGGATCATGCCGCGGGAAAATTCCAGCACGTCGCCTGCCGAAACGCCGCGCATCTTGAAACGCGCATGATCGGCCATCGCATCGCGGGTCGCGACAACGAGAGCGGAAAAGCCCTGCCGGTTGGACGTCTTGCGGAAGGCGAGATCGCGAGCCGTGAAAACGTTGCCGCGCTTTGCCGCAACACCCGCATGGCGTCGGTTGGCAAGAGCCAGCGGCTCCAGGTAGGTCCCATCCGAGAAGAACACGCAAGCATTGGCGGTGCCGAAAGGATGAAAAGCATCCGGCGCAACTGTAAAACCGAGCGCCGTGAGCCGGGAACGCGCAGCGGTAAGTCCCGCCACCGGCAGCACGAGATGATCGATCGGTCTTGCGTTCACGCGAGGGCCCCCTGAATTGGAATCGCAAAGCTACTTTGGCAGCGGGCTGGCGCCGCGCAAGTGGTGTGACACCAGATATCTGGCACGCATCTATGAAGAAAAAATCATCATACTTCACAGAAATTTAGGGACTTGCGGAACACATATGGAACATATAGTGTCCGTTCTGGATTTGTTTCCGACTCTGAGGGTGCCAAAAGATGCTCACGCGCAAACAACAGGAATTGCTTCTGTTCATTCACGAACGCATGAAGGAATCCGGTATCCCGCCGTCATTCGACGAAATGAAGGACGCGCTCGACCTTGCGTCCAAGTCCGGAATCCATCGTCTGATCACGGCGCTCGAGGAGCGCGGCTTCATCCGCCGCCTGCCGAACCGGGCCCGCGCGCTGGAAGTCATCAAGCTCCCGGAAGCCTATTCGCCGAGCATTCAGCCGCGGCGCGGTTTTTCGCCCAGCGTCATCGAGGGCAGCCTCGGCAAACCGCAGCCGGCCGCAGCATCTCAGAAGCTCGCGGCCAATGACGGCTCGTCGAACGCGACGACCGTTCCCGTGATGGGCCGCATCGCCGCCGGCGTGCCGATCTCGGCGATCCAGAACAACACGCATGACATCTCCGTGCCGGCCGAGATGCTCGGCTCCGGCGAGCATTATGCGTTGGAGGTCAAGGGCGATTCGATGATCGAGGCCGGCATCCTCGATGGCGACACCGTGATCATTCGCAACGGCACGACGGCCAATCCAGGCGACATCATCGTGGCGCTGGTGGACGATGAGGAAGCGACGCTGAAGCGTTTTCGCCGCCGCGGCGCCTCGATCGCGCTCGAAGCCGCCAACCCCGCCTACGAGACCCGCATTTTCGGGCCTGACCGGGTGAAGATCCAGGGCAAGCTCGTCGGCCTCATCCGCCGTTATCACTGATTAGCTGCCGGAGCGGTTCCGGCAACGCGTTGTCGAAACTCTGGCTTCGCCAATCGTAGTGGCGGTGCCTAGTCCAGGGCCGGTCCTCGGCCGCCATTGCGGCACGGACCTCCCAGCGTCGCATGTCGCCCGTGCCGTTCAGCGAAATCTCCAGCGCGCCGGTCTTTCTGAGCGTCGTGCCATTGATCATCAGTCCGCCGGACCGGCATCGGTCGAAGCGTGCCCGCGGGGCGATGACAAGATCGGCGGCGTCGCAGGCAGCGCCGGCATAACGGCCGTCTTCGACGGCCACGATGATGGCATTGCCCGTGCTTGCGGCGCACCAGGCCTTAGGCTCGCAGGTGAAGCGGTCGGAAGTCACCTGGCTTATTCGCAACCTCACGGTTTCGAGTTCCATCGAGGTCAACTCACGGCGCTTATCGTTTTTTGCGCCTGCTGGTTTGCGGTCGGGCGGCTTGTCTCTGGCTGGCGACATGTCCGGTTTGGTCGGGTCGCCGAGCAGAAGCGCCCTCTTCCACTGGTCGTAGATGAAATCAGGCGGGCGGGCGCGGTTGGTGGAAACCCGTTCCCCGTTTACGAGCGCCACCATTGTCCCGTCTTCCGAGACCAATATATCCGCCAGAGGCGTCGATCGCTCATGCCAGGAAAGCAGCAGAGCGGTCACCATCAGCGGCGGACCGATCAGCCTTAGCTTCGTCCTGAGCAGGGTCAGCAGCAGGAAGCCTGCCGTTGAGACCGTCAGGAACCATGGATGCTGGCGGCCTATCCCGACATCGCCACCCCAGGCAGCCACGTGCCTGGCAATAACGATCACCGCTTCCAAGCCGAGGCCCATGAGCTTCATGAAGGGAGCATCGAGGCCGAAGGGCATCAGCAGCATGCCGACCAGACCGGCCGGCATCACCACGAAGGAGATGATCGGCATGGCTGCGAGGTTTGCGGCGAGGCCATAGGTGGCGATGCGATGGAAATGCTCGACCGAAAACATCGCGGTCGAAACGCCGCCGATCAGCGAGGTGACGAAGACGCCGGCTGCGAAATTCCACGATGCCAGGATCGGCATCACCATGCGGTGACGGAACGGCAGAGGCTGAGGATCGCGGCCCTCGGCCCTCTGTTTCCAGAGCGCGTAACCGGCGACCAGGGCAACGGTGGCGGCAAACGACATCTGGAAGCTCGGCCCGAGCATTTCCGAGGGCGACATGGCGATGATGACGAGCGCGGACAGCGCCACATTGTGCAGGCTGATCGACGGTCGGTCGAAGAGGACGGCAACCAGCATGATTGCCATCATGATGTAGGCCCGCTCGGCCGAAACGCCGAAACCGGAGATCAGGTAATAGGCGGTGACCATTATCAGGGCGCCGAGTGCGGCGATCTTCTTCACCGGATAGGCGTGGCCGAGGCCCATAAAGACCGCGAGCGCGGTCCGCACGCCGACGAAGAAGATACCGGCGGCGAGCGCCATGTTCAGTCCGGAAATGGCGACGATATGGGCTAATCCCGCAAGCCGTAAAGCTTCGGTCGTTCCCTTGGAGATCGCCCGGCGTTCGTCCGTCACGATTGCCGCGGCAAAGGCGCCGGAATCTCCCGGCACGGTCTCGCGGATACGGGTGGCGATTGCGCTGCGGAGATCGAAAAGCCGGCTTTCGATGTCGGCAATCCAGCTCCGGGTCGACGGACCGGCAGCCTGTTTTTTCGGCGCTCCATAAAAAAATCCGACCGCGCCGATGCCGTCGAAATAGGAGGAGAAGGCAAAGTCGTTGAGGCCAGGCAGTGCAGGTCCGGAGGGTGGTGAAAGGCGCGCGCGGCCGCTGATCGTCTCGCCGATCTGGGCGGGCTCATGTCGAGACCTTGCAAGCAGCGATACACGCTCCGGCGGGCGCCTGACTTCCGGATTGGATGTCCGGTCGATAAGGACGACATAACGCCAACGGCCCTGGGCATCGATCTCCCTGCGCTCGACCACGCCGGCAAGTTCGGTTGTCACCGGCGTATCGAGAACGACGGTGGACCGCCGCCACGTCTCGAACTGTGCCAGCATCATGCCGCCCAGAAAGAGCGCGACACCGAGCGGCAAGAGATGGATCGTGCCGGAGCGGTGGCGCGAGACGGTGACGAAGATCGTACATACGCAAAAAACGAGGAAAAACGGCCAGAACGCAGGGTTATGGGGCAGTGCGAACCAGCAGACGGCCCCTGCCCCGACGACGACCGGCAGGAAAAGGAAGCCATGGCCATAAACCGTCTCCTCCTCCAGCATGACCGGGAGACGGCGTCGCAGCCGATCGAGGCGCCGGCTCGCGGAGCGGAGAAAGCCACCGTCCAGCGTATGGACCGGCGGGCGGCGCTCGATCGCGGGGAAAAGCTCGGCCAGATTTCGGAGCTTGCCCGAGTCGGGAGCGCTTGTGTTTATGCGGGGGTCCGGCGGCCGGGATATCAGTTTCCCTGCCTCGGCATGCGTCGGAAATGCATTTTCCTCCGGCATGAAACGCTCTGTCCGCCCTACCGCCAGACATGCGGCAATACAACCTGCGCGTTTCTTCTTCGGTCGTCAACTGGCGGTTAAATATCGGGAATTCCGAGCCACCGAAAGGGCATGCAACAGGAAGTTGGACATCCAAGCAAAAGCTGTTGCTCAATAATTTTTCGCGCTGCACAAAATGCCGTCACGACAGCTTGGCATCAGCTTTAGGATCATATAGCTAAACTGGTGGACGCTTAATTCTTGTGGCGCTTTTAGGGCGCCATGCCGCCAAAAGGTTGGAGGATCAGCATGACGGAAACAAGCGCAAATCTGGTAATCGGTGACAGACAAGTCGATCTGCCGGTCAAGTCGGGGACCATCGGTCCCGATGTGGTCGATATCGGCGCTCTCTACAAGCACACCGGCACCTTCACCTACGACCCCGGCTTCACCTCGACGGCGTCTTGCGAATCCAAGATCACCTATATCGATGGCGACGCCGGCATCCTGCTGCATCGCGGTTATCCGATCGAACAGCTCGCCGAGCACGGCGACTTCCTGGAAACCTGCTACCTGCTGCTTTACGGGGAACTGCCGACCGCTGCCCAGAAGAAGGACTTCGACTATCGCGTGACCCATCACACGATGGTGCATGAGCAGATGAGCCGCTTCTTCACCGGCTTCCGCCGCGACGCCCATCCGATGGCCGTCATGTGCGGCTGTGTCGGGGCGCTGTCTGCCTTCTATCACGACTCCACCGACATCACCGATCCGCACCAGCGCATGGTCGCTTCACTGCGCATGATCGCCAAGATGCCAACGCTTGCCGCGATGGCCTATAAGTACCATATCGGCCAGCCCTTCGTTTATCCGCAGAACAACCTGGACTATGCGTCGAACTTCCTGCGCATGTGCTTTGCGGTTCCGTGCGAAGAGTATGTGGTCAATCCGGTGCTGTCGCGCGCCATGGACCGCATCTTCATCCTGCATGCCGACCATGAGCAGAACGCTTCGACCTCGACGGTCCGCCTCGCCGGTTCCTCGGGCGCCAACCCGTTCGCCTGCATCGCGGCCGGCATTGCCTGCCTCTGGGGCCCGGCCCATGGCGGCGCCAACGAAGCTGCGCTCAACATGCTGACGGAAATCGGCACGGTCGACAAGATCCCGGAATATATCGCCCGCGCCAAGGACAAGAACGATCCGTTCCGTCTGATGGGCTTCGGTCACCGCGTCTACAAGAACTACGATCCGCGCGCCAAGATCATGCAGAAGACCACGCATGAAGTGCTCGGCGAACTCGGCCACAAGGACGATCCGCTGCTGCAGGTCGCGATGGAACTCGAGCGCATCGCGCTCACCGACGAGTACTTCATCGAGAAGAAGCTCTACCCGAATATCGACTTCTATTCGGGTATCACGCTGAAGGCGATGGGCTTCCCCACCACCATGTTCACCGTGCTCTTCGCTCTCGCGCGTACCGTCGGCTGGATCGCCCAGTGGGCCGAAATGATCGAAGATCCGCAGCAGCGCATCGGCCGCCCGCGTCAGCTCTATACCGGCGAAGCGCAGCGCGACTACATCCCGGTTTCCAAGCGTTAATCGGCAATCACAACCAAATAAAAACCCGGTCAGAAATGGCCGGGTTTTTTGGTGTCCATAACCTGGAGAACGATGCCGGCGGCGGCCTCACCGGGCGGCACGGGCACCTGCAGGCGCTCCCACGTAAGATCGAAACCTTCGATCATGGCGCGACGCTGCATCGTGTCGGAGGACAAGCGCTCGGCCCAGCGGCACAGGCTTGCCGGCCGCACCACCTCGTTGACGTATTCCGGCACGACGACATAGTCGGCGATCAGGTTCGGCAGGGCGCCGGACCAGGTCCTGATGCGTTTTGCGAGCATGGTGATCAGCCAGTCGGTCTTATAGGCCGAGACCAGTGGAATCCCGGCAAGACCGAGTTCCAGGATAACCGTACCCGAGGCTGCAAGCGCTGCATCGGCTTCGGCGAATGCCGCCCATTTGCCGTCCGTATCAGCCGTGATCTCCGGCTTGACCTCGAAACCGGCAACGATCTCGCGCACCAGTTTTTCCTGGCGGGCAACCGTCGGCAGCAGGAAACGGGTCGGTCCGTTGCGGGCGACGAACTGGCGGGCCGCCTCGCCGAAGACCGGCAGAAGCGCCTTGATCTCCGCCGACCGGGAGCCCGGCAACAGCATGATCGTCCTCTGTTCGCCCTGCGCCTTTACGGGGCGTTCGGCACGGATACCGCGGACCTTGAGGAGCGACGGATCGGCGGTCAGGCGGTGACCGACGAATGTTGTTTCGGGTCCGCCGAGACGCTTCATGGCCTCGGGCTCGAACGGCAGCACAGCCAGGACATGATCGACATAGGCGAGCATCGCCTTGGCGCGGTATTCCTTCCATGCCCAGACGCTCGGGCAGACATAATCGACGATCGGCAGGTCCGGCAGAGCGGCCCTTACCTTCTTGGCGACACGATGGGTGAAATCGGGGCTGTCGATGATGATCAGCACATCCGGCTTTGCAGCCACGATGGCCGCCGCCGTCTGGTTGATCCGCTTGATCAGGTTCGGCAGGCGGGCGATCACCTGGGTGATCCCCATGATCGACAGTTCGGAAAAATCAAAGAGCGGATCAAGGCCCTGCGCTTCGAGCGCCTCGCCGCCGACGCCGACGAGTTCGACCTCGCCGCCATAAGCTGCCTTCAAGGCCGCAATCAGGTCGCCGCCGAGGAGATCGCCGGATACTTCGCCGGCGATGACGCCAACCTTCAAAGTCTTGACCATCACAATCCTCCTTGCGGCAGACCGGGATCGATACCGCAGACGAAGATACCGGCAGCATCGGCCGCGGCAATCATCTTCACTTCTTCCAGCACAAGCGCGCGTCCCGCCTCCACCGCGATACCGGCGAGCCCGGCGCGGATGACATTCTCGACGGTCGACGGCCCGATCGTCGGCAGGTCGGCGCGCATATCCTGTTGCGGTTTGCAAAGCTTGACGAGCACGCCCTTGCGGCGGGCCGAAATGCGGCCCTCGGCGCGCAATGCCGTCACCCGTTCGAGCATCCGGTCCGTGCCTTCGACGCCCTCAAGCGCCACGACACGTCCACCGACGCAGACGGCGCCCTGGCCGATATCGAGTTCGCCGAGACGCTTGGCGGCTTCGGACGCACGATCGATGTCGCGGCGATCATCATCGGATGGCGTATGAGCACCGAGCGGTCCGGTCTTGGCGAGCAGGCCGGGGACGATGTCATGGGCGCCCAGCACCTCGCAGCCCATCGCCTCGATGAGCTTGATGACCATCTGGAGCACTGAATCGTCACCGCCGGACAGCAGCGTGCGAACCACGGAGGGGACTTTCAGGATGGTGCGGAAGGTTGGATGGATGTCGCGCCAGTCAGGTCTTCGCGCCACACCTCCCGAGAGGATGACGCGGGTGACGCCCTTGTCGCGAAACAGGCGCTCGATTGCGGCAAGATCGCCGACGCCGACGGAAACCGCCTCGAAACCATCAAAGCTGTGATCGGATTCATTGGCGAGCGCGAGAATGAGCGGCGCTTCACCGGCTTGCTGCGCGGCTTTTGCTACATAGAGTGGTAAAAAGCCCTTCCCGGCGATGATCGCCAGCCGGCCCTTCGGCGCAAGGCTCGGGAGGCCGGTCATCGCGGGTCAGCCCTTGCCGCGGAACGTCGAGGAAATGGCGCGATCGCTATCGGCCGCGATAAAATCAAGGATTTCCATCGCTTCCTTGCAATCGGCGTAGTCGTTACGGATCGCCGCTGCGTTGGCGCGGATGTTGCTCTCGCCCTCGAAGATCTGCTTGAAGGCGCGGCGGACGACATGGATGGTCGCCCGTTCAATGCCGGCGCGGGTCATGCCGACCACGTTGAGACCACCGAGCACGCCGGGATTGCCGTTCAGCATGCCATACGGGATGACGTCGTAATTGACGGCGGTAAGTCCGCCGATGAAAGCCTGGCGGCCGATGCGGGTAAACTGATGCACGGCGCAGCCGCCGCCGAGGATCGCCCGGTCCGCCACATGGACATGGCCTGCGAGCATGACATTGTTCGACATGATGATGTCGTTGCCGAGCTGACAGTCATGCGCCACGTGCGAATTGGCGAGGAACAGGCAGTTGTTGCCAACGACGGTCTTGCCACCGCCGCCGACCGTGCCGCAATTCATCGTGACGCCTTCGCGCATGGTACAATTATCGCCAACCGTCAGCGTCGAATCCTCGCCAGCCTCATGAAGGCTCTGGGAGACGCCGCCGATGATCGCCATCGGGAAAATTCGGCAGTTGCGGCCGATCTCGGTGCGGCCACTCACTACAGCATGCGAAACCAGCTCGACGCCATCCTTCAGCACCACACGCGGACCGACATGCGAAAACGGGCCGACGACGACATTCTCGCCGATGACGGCACCGTCCTCGACCAAAGCTAACGGATGGATGCGTGCGCTAGCTGCAATGCTTTTCATTCTTCTTCCTTGCGCCGGATCATCGCGCCGATATCGGCTTCGGCAACAAGTACGCCGTCTACCTTCGCGTCACAATGGAATTTCCAGATATTGCCGCGCTGTTTCTGCTTGGTGACATGGAACTCGACCCGGTCGCCCGGCACGACCGGCTTGCGGAAGCGGGCATTGTCGATGGTCATGAAGTAGACGAGATTGCCACCCTCGCCTTCCTTCCTGGCGCAGATTGCGCCGGCGGTCTGCGCCATGCCTTCAATCAGCAGCACGCCCGGCATGATCGGYCGCTCCGGGAAATGCCCGGTGAAATGCGGCTCGTTGGCGGTGACGTTCTTGATGCCGATCGCGGAATTATCGCCATCGATCTCGACGATCTTATCGACCAGGAGAAAAGGATAGCGGTGCGGCAGCAGCTTCATGATTTCCTGAATATCGGCCGCGCCGAGCACCGGCTTGGTCTCATCAGTCATTCTTCTTCTCTCCTCTGCGTTTCGCCCGCTCGTCCGAACGCATCAAGACTTCCGCGGTATCGCGGAGGAAATCCGGCATCGGGCGGGCGGGAATGCCGCCATAACGCGCCCCGGCGGGAATATCCCCCACCACACCGCTCATCGCGGCGATCTGCACGCCGTCTCCAATCGAGATGTGTCCATTAATACCGGATGCGCCACCGATCAATACTCCGTCGCCGATCCGCGTCGAACCGGCAATACCTGCGCCGCTCGCAATGCCGCAATGGCGGCCGATGCGGACGTTGTGGGCGATCTGAACCTGATTGTCGATCTTGGTGCCTTCGCCGATGACCGTATCATCCATGGCGCCGCGATCGACGGTGGTGTTGGCGCCGATCTCGACATTGTCCTGGATGATGACGCGGCCGATCTGGACGATCTTCAGCATGCCCTTCGGACCCGGCGCAAAACCGAACCCGTCCTGGCCGATGCGAACGCCATTATGGATGATCACGCCATTGCCGATGAGAGCTGCAACGACGCTTGCACCCGCAGCGATCGTGCAATCCCGGCCGATCTTGACGTCGGCGCCGATGACGCTGCCGGCGCCGATGACGCTGCCGGTGCCGATTTCCGCCCGCGCGCCGATCACGGCCATAGGCTCGACTTCGACACCGGGTTCAAGCCTGGCGGTTGGATCCACGAAAGCGGCCGGCGAAATGCCCGGCGGAAACGAGGTGATCGGAGACGGTCGCATCGCGATCGGATGCAGGAAAGCACCTGCCTGCGCAAACGCCGTGTGCGGCGTCTTGGTCAGCACAACCGGGATATGGGCCGGGATGATGGAACGGATCGCCGTGTCACAAATAATCGCGGAAGCCTTGCAGCTTTCCAGTTCGCGACGGCTTTTCCGGGACAGGATATAACAGATCTCGCCTTCGCCGGCCCGTGCAACGGGCGCAACGGAACGGATCAGCCGATCTCCGGCGCCGCCATCAAGCAATTCGGCCCCAAGAAGGGCGGCCAACTCGCGCAGGCTCACGCCATCATGGGGCGGAAAGAATTCATTGTGGTCCATAAAGCTAAAGCTCCAGAACAGATTTCCGCTCGCAATCGCGAGCGGAGATGATCAGAACTGGTTCGCCATGCTGAACCGGAATTCCTGGGTTTCGTCGAAGTCTTCCTTCATGACGGGATGCGCGTAGTCGAAGCGGATGTTGCCGAACGGCGACGCCCACATGATACCCGCACCGACCGAAGCACGCCAGTTCATGCTGGTGCCCTGCGCGGTGCTGGTGCCGAGCGGAACATCGTTGCCGTAAAGTGTACCGGCATCGGCAAAGACAGCAGCACGCAGACCGAAGTCTTCCGGAACAGCCGGCATCGGCATCGTCATTTCGGCAGAGGCCGTAAAGTAGGTCGTGCCACCGAGCGCGTCGCCGTGATCGGTCGTACGCGGACCGATACCGTCGTTCTCGAAGCCGCGGACCTGACGACCGCCGATCGTGAACTGATCGAAGACATGCAGATTGTCGCCGGTGGAAACCACATGGCCGGCGCCGACTGCGATGGAGCCGATCAGGTCAGCTTCGGTCGACAGGAGCTGGAAGTAACGGGCACGACCGGAAATCTTGTAGAAGTCGGAGTCGCCACCGAGACCTGCATATTCATGCGTGATCGTCGCGTAGATGCCTTCGCGCGGCAGCGTCTGGCTGTCGAGCGTATTGTAGGTCAGCGTCTGCGAAATCGACGATTGAACGAACTTGCCGTTGTCGATCATCGAGATGTAAGGCGACGAAAGATTGTCGTCTACGGTGCCAGGAACGCCGTCAGCGCCGAAGGCACCGTCGTTGGAGTACTCGATTTCCTTGTAGGTGTAGCGGAACGTCGTCGCCAGATCTTCGGTGATCGGCGCCGTAACGCGCAGGGTAACGCCCTGCTCGTTGTAATCGTAATAGCTGTTCGACGAGGTCTTGCTCTTGAAGAGGTCGAAGCCGGCCGCCAGACGATAACCGAGGAAGTAGGGCTCGGTGAACGACAGATTGTAGCTGCGGGCTTCGTCAAGACCACCGCCGACTGCAACGCGGATGAACTGGCCGCGGCCGAGGAAGTTCTTTTCTTCGATCGAGGCTTCGAGCAGGAAGCCGTCGCCGCCAGCGGAGTAACCGGCACCGATACCGAACGAGCCGGTCGGCTGGTCTTCGACATCGACAACGATGACGACGCGGTCGGGCGACGAGCCCTGCGAGGTCGAGATGTTGACCGAGGTGAAGTAACCGAGCGCTTCAAGGCGACGCTTGGCGCGCGAGATCATTTCCTGGTTGAAGGCGTCGCCTTCGCTGAAATCGAATTCGCGGCGGATGACATAGTCACGCGTGCGGGTGTTGCCACGGATTTCGATACGCTCGACGTAGGCGCGCTCGCCCTGGTCGACCAGGTAGGAAACACCGACCGTGTGGTTTTGCATATTACGGTCGCCGCGCGGCGTGACGCGGGCGAACGGATAACCGGCCGCGGCAACGCGCTTGGAGATCGCTTCCATGGTCTTCTGGATTTCGCGGGCGTCGTAGACGTTGCCGGCACGGGTCTTAACCAGACCTTCGAGGTCCTCGCTGCTGATCCCCTGGACGGTAGATTCGACCGAGACGTTGCCGTATTCGTAACGCTGGCCTTCCTCAACCGTGAAGCTGATATTGTACTTGTTGCCCGATGCGTCGAGCACAGCTTCCGACGAGATGACGCGGAAGTCCGGATAACCGTGATTGTAATAGAACTGGCGCAACGCTTCTTCGTCGGCGCGCAGCTTGTCCTCGCTATAGACGTCCTTGCGGGTCAGGAAGGACAGCGGACCGGATTCCTTGGTGACGATCACCGACTTCAGGCGGCCATCGCCATAAGCCTGATTGCCGACGAAATTGATGTCGGCGATCTTGGTGCGGTCGCCTTCGTTGATGACGAAGGCGAGATTGACGCGTCCCTGGCCGACGTCAGCGGTCTGGGTGGTGATCTGGACGTCGCTGCGGCCGATCGCACGATAGGCTTCGCGCAGACGCTGGATATCCGCATCGATCAGGGCCTGATTATACGGGCCGAGCGGCTGGGTCTGCACCACGGCCTGGAGCTTCTCGTCGGTGATCTTGCGGTTTCCGTTGAACACGACCTGGTTGATGAGCTGATTTTCGCTCACCGACACGACGAGCGTGCTGCCGGAAACACTGATTTTGACATCCGAGAAATAGCCGGTCGAATAGAGCTTGCGGACCGATTCATCGATGTCGTTGTTGGAGAAGTTGACACCCGGACGGATGGTCAGGTTGGAACGGACGGCCTCCTCGCCGGCGCGCTGTGCGCCGCGGACCTGAACGTTCCGGATAACCGCCGCTTCGGCAGAAAGTGCGGAAGCAAGTACCAGTACACCTGCGCCCGATGCAACAACACTAGCAGACAGCGCAAACGCCGACACTGCGTTCAAAAACTTTGAACCAGCCTTCATTTCAATTCTTACCTTTTCCCGTTGTCCCTCGGCGGGTGGTGCCCGACTCCGGCCACGTGTGTCGTTTTACCTTCTTTTGACCTACAAGCAAGGCATCGCGTTAATTTCTGTTTACTTACTTCCCTTGCGTGACCCAATGGCCACGCAACTGTTGGAAACATGGTGAACAAACGGTTTCTTTTACGATTTGAAGGACATCAGCCGATCAGATTGCTGATGTCGTTGAAGGTCGCGAACACCATCAGGCTCAAAACCATCGCAAGCCCGATACGAAAGGCGATCTCCTGCGCTCCCGCGCCAAGCGGCCGGCCACGGATGGCCTCGATCGCGTAGAAGACGAGATGGCCGCCGTCCAGAACTGGCACAGGCATGAGGTTCAAAAGCCCGATCGAGACCGAAAGAACGGCTGCCAGCTGGACCACTGCTGCAAAGCCGAGCGAAGCCATCTGTCCCGACGCCTGGGCGACCCTGACCGGCCCGCCGAGCTGGTCGGCCTTCATCCGGCCGGTCACCAGATTTCCGATATAGCGGAAGGTGCCGGTGACGATATGGCCGGTCTCGGTGACGCCTTCGGCAACGGCCTGCAGCGGCGTGAACGTCTCGATGCGGAAATTGCCGCGCTGTTCGTTGGTGACGATGCCGATCAGGCCGAGCTCGACCTTGTTCCCGAACTGGTCGGTGACCTCGGAGCGCTTCGGCACCATCGGCAGATCGAGATCCTGGCCGTTGCGCTCGACCGTCACGATGATCGGGGTTTCCGGCCTGATGCTGACATAACGCCGCACGTCGTCGAAAGTCCGGATGCGCGAACCGTCGAGCGCCACGAGCCGATCGCCGGGCTGCACGCCAGCGGCAAGGGCGGCGCTATTCGGCTGAACCTCGGCAACCACCGGATCGGCGACCACCTTGCCATAGACGCTGAAGAGGACGGCGAAAATCGCGATTGCCAGAATGAAATTGGCGATCGGGCCGGCCGCAACGGTGGCGGCCCTCTTCCAAAGCTTGGCGCCTGCGAGCGTCCTCGCCTTGTCTTCCTCGCTCATGCCCGCAAGGCCGCTCGCATCCGGCATGCTCGCGGCATCCTCGTCGCCAAAGAATTTGACGTAGCCGCCAAGCGGGATCGCCGAAATCTTCCAGCGGGTGCCGTGACTATCGGTGAAGCCTATGAGTTCCGGGCCGAAGCCGACCGAGAAGGCGGTTACCCGGATGCCGCACCAGCGCCCGACGAGATAGTGTCCCATCTCGTGCACGAAGACGAGCAGGGACAAGACCAGCACGAAGGGGATGATGTAGCCGGTGAAGAAGCTGAGGATGGCCATCAAAGTTTCCGTTTCAACATTGTAGCGGCCGCCCAGTCCTCAAAAGCCGAAGAGAAAGCCTGCAACCGATATATCAAGATGGCCCGTCGTGGCCGCATAAACAAGCGTCATCAGAAACGCTGCGAAACAGGCGAAAACGAGGCCGTCGACGCGGTCCATGACGCCGCCATGCCCCGGGATGAGGTGGCTGGAATCCTTCACCCCAAACCGGCGCTTGATGAACGATTCGAACAGGTCGCCTACCTGGCTTGCCACCGAGAGCAGAAATGCGATCGCCACCGTCCAGATCGACAGCCGGGAAAACACGCCGAGCGTCAGGGCCGAGCTTGCGATCACGCCCGATACGGTGCCGCCGATCGCCCCCGACCAGGTCTTGCCGGGAGAAATCCGCGGCGCCAGTTTTGGCCCCTGCAGGGCACGACCGACAAAATAGGCGAGAATGTCGGTCGCCCAGACTACCGCGAAAATGAAAAGCGTCGCGACCAACCCCGCCTGGTCCTCGGCGCGGATAGCCGCCAGCGAGATACCGCTCAAGCCTGCGTAAAAGATGCCACCCGGCAGCCACCAGCTTCCCTTGCGCAGCAGCACGAAAAGAATGGCGGTGATCATCGCGCCGCCGAGAATCGGCACAGAGAGCTCGCCTTCGTCAGCGACGAGATCAATGGCGATCAGAACAATGGAGAGCCAGCCAAAGGCGTTGGCACGAAAATCGCGCTCGGCGGCCCGCGTGATCGTCGACCACTCGTAATAGATCAGCACCGCCATGACGGCCGCCACGACGCGGAATGTCAGGCCGCCATACCAGGTGGCCGTCAGCACCACGACCGCCAGAACCAATGCGGATGCAATGCGGCGCTTCAGTTCAGCGCTCATCAACCGCCCACCGCTATCGTCTTGTCCGACAGGCCACCGAAGCGGCGGTCGCGCGAGGCATAGATCTTCAGGGCGTCGAGGAAGAGCTTCCGATCGAAATCCGGCCAGTAGTCCGGCAGGAAGACAAGTTCGGAATAGGCCGCCTGCCACAGCAGAAAGTTCGAAAGCCGTTCCTCGCCGCTGGTGCGGATGATGAGATCCGGATCGGGAATGCCGGCGGTGTCCAGCTTTGCGCTGATCTTGTCCGGGTCGATCTCGGATGCCTTGAGGATGCCGGCCTCGACGTCACGGGCAAGCATCGCGACGGCACGGGCGATCTCGTCGCGGGCACCGTAGTTGAAGGCGATGATCAGTGTCAGCGACGTGTTGAACTTTGTGGTTTCCTCGGCTTCGAGAAGAAGCGGGAGGATGTCGCTGCGCAGTTTTTCGCGCTCGCCGATCACCCGGATGCGGATGTTCTCACGGTGCAGTTCGGCCAGATCCTGGCGGATGAAGCGCCGGAGAAGACCGAGGAGATCCCTCACCTCGGTTTCAGGCCTGCTCCAGTTCTCCGAAGAAAACGCAAAGAGCGTCAGATATTTGACGCCCGCATCGCCGGCAGCCCGTACCGTTTCGCGAACCGCTTCGACGCCCTTGCTGTGTCCGACCGTACGAGGAAGCCCGCGCTTGTTGGCCCAGCGTCCATTACCATCCATGATGATGGCAACGTGTTGAGGGATGATTGCAAGCTCGGGGTTCACCATATTCTATGCGGCTCCTTTGGCCGCCGGGAATATGGCGGCAAACCAGGCCTAAATTAGACCTGCATGATTTCCTTTTCCTTGTCGCCAAGCAAGCGGTCGACTTCGGAAATCGTATCATCCGTCATCTTCTGCACTTTTTCCGACTGCGAGCGACTTTCGTCCTGGCCGATGTCGCCGTCCTTTTCGGCCTTTTTCAGGCCGTCCATGCCATCGCGGCGGACGTGACGTACAGCAACCTTCGCCTTTTCCGCATAATCATGCGCAACCTTGACCAGCGACTTGCGGCGCTCTTCATTAAGCTCGGGGAGCGGAATGCGCAGGCTCTGGCCATCGACGATCGGGTTGAGGCCGAGGTTTGATTCGCGGATCGCCCGGTCGACGGCGCCGACCATCGACTTGTCCCAGATGGACACGCCGAGCATGCGCGCTTCCGGCACGGTGATGTTGGCCACCTGGTTGAGCGGCACGCGCGAACCATAGGCTTCGACCATCACCGGATCGAGAATATTGGCCGAGGCGCGGCCGGTGCGCAGCGAGGCGATATCGCTTTTGAAGGCGTTGATCGCGCCTTCCATGCGGCGCTTGATGTCGTTGAGGTCGATTCCACTCATCCGTCTACTCCCGTATGTTGTCTGGGCGGCCCGCGACGCCGCGCCTCAATTGTCCGCTACGATGGTCTTGCGGCCGCCGCCGGTCAAGATTTGAGCGAAGCCGCCCTTCTCATGGATCGAAAAAACGATGATCGGGATGGAATTTTCGCGGGCGAGCGCCACCGCCGCCACGTCCATCACCGCCAGACCCTTTTCGAGCACTTCGCCGTGCGTCAGCGTCTCGAAGCGGGTCGCCGTCGGGTCCTTCTTGGGATCGGCCGAATAGATGCCGTCCACCTGGGTGCCCTTGAAGATCGCCTCCGCACCGATTTCGGCCGCGCGTAGCGCTGCCGCCGAATCGGTCGTGAAGAACGGATTGCCGGTGCCGCCGGCGAAGATCACCACCCTGCCCTGCGCCATATGATGCAGCGCCTGGCGCTGCGAAAAGCTCTCGCAGATCTCCGGCATCGAGATCGCCGACAGAACCACGGTATCGACGTTCAGCTTGCGCAGCGAGGTGGCGAGCGCCAGCGCGTTGATCACGGTGCCGAGCATCCCCATATGGTCGCCGGTCACCCGGTCGCCACCCTTGGAAGCGACCGCGACGCCGCGAAAGATATTACCGCCGCCGACGACCACGCCGACATCGACGCCCATGGCGCGCGCTTCGGCGATATCGGAGGCGACTCGATCGGCAACTGCGACATCGATGCCGAAACCCTGGCTGCCCATCAGAGCTTCACCGGAGGCCTTGAGCAAGACGCGCTTGTAGAGGGGCTGAGGCGACATGGAGGCTCCTTGAAATCGAAATGCATGCGGAGGGTCAAACGGGTTGCGGATACACGAAGGGCACCGGCTTGTCACCGGTGCCCTTGCGCTTTCGACAGCTTTAGCTAACGAATATCAGCCTTTGGCGACTGCCGCGACTTCAGCGGCAAAATCCGTTTCTTCCTTTTCGACACCTTCGCCGAGCAGAAGACGGGCCATGCCGACGACTTCGATCGACGCGCCGGCGAGCTTTTCTGCGTCCTTGACAGCCTGGCCGACGGTCACTTCCGGGTTGACGACGAAGGCCTGCGACAGAAGGGCAACTTCTTCGAAGAACTTGCGCATGCGGCCGTCGACCATCTTTTCGATGATGGCTTCCGGCTTGCCGGAAGCGCGCGACTGCTCGATGAAGACGTTGCGCTCGCGCTCAGCCACAGCCGCATCGACTTCTTCGGCGCGGATGGCGAGCGGGTTGGTGGCAGCAATGTGCATGGCGACCTGACGGCCGATCGAGCTCAGGACTTCCTTGTCGCCGACCGACTTCAGGGCGACCAGAACGCCGAGCTTGCCGATGCCGTCGCCGGCAGCGTTATGGACATAGGTCGCAACGACGCCGTGCTCGACCTGCAGCAGGGCGGCGCGACGCAGCGTCATGTTCTCGCCGATCGTGGCGATCGCGTCCTTGATGGTGTCGGCAACCGGCTTGCCGGAAGCCGGATAGGTGGCAGCCGAGATTGCTTCGACGGAACCGTCGGTCGTCAGGGCGACGCTTGCAACGCCGCGGACGAGGTCCTGGAAGGCATCGTTGCGGGCAACGAAGTCGGTTTCCGAGTTGAGCTCGATGACGACAGCCCTGTGGCCGGCGCTGGCGATGCCGATCAGGCCTTCAGCCGCGGTGCGGCCGGACTTCTTGTCGGCCTTGGAAATGCCCTTGGCACGCAGCCAGTCGATCGCCGCTTCGATGTCGCCGTTCGTTTCGGTCAGCGCCTTCTTGCAGTCCATCATGCCTGCGCCAGACTTTTCGCGCAGTTCCTTTACCAGTGCAGCGGTGATTTCAGCCATTGTTTTGCCTCTTGTCGGTTCAAGTGCTTCTCGCCGGAAAAACGTCGGCGGACTCAAAAGTTTTGGGACGAATGTACCCGGAAGTGTGACAGCGTGATGAAGACATCACGAAAGCGATCGCCTCGACGACCAAGCGGTGGCGGCTCGCCTTGAAACGACCAAGGCCAGGGATCGGTATCTCTGGCCTCGATCGAATTTCAGAAAGGAGGAGCGGTTAAGCCGCTCCATCCGGGCTTTAAGCTTCTGCTTCTGCTTCGCCTTCGAGCGCCGGCTCGATCGGAGCTTCTGCAGAGGCACCGATGTCGCGGCCCGAAGCGCCCTGCTGGCGAGCGATACCATCGATGGCAGCGCGGGCGATCAGGTCGGTATAGAGAGCGATGGCGCGCGAGGCGTCGTCATTGCCCGGGATCGGGTAGTCGATGAGGTCCGGATCGCAGTTCGAATCGATGATAGCAACGACCGGGATGCCCAGGCGCTTGGCTTCGTCGATAGCGATCTTTTCCTTGTTGGTGTCGATGATGAACATCAGGTCCGGAGTGCCGCCCATGTCGCGGATACCGCCGAGAGCCTTGTCCAGCTTTTCGCGTTCGCGCTCGAGGTTCAGGCGTTCCTTCTTGGAATAGCCGGACTGTTCCGAATTCAGGATTTCGTCGAGCTTGCGCAGGCGCTGGATCGAGTTCGAAATGGTCTTCCAGTTGGTCATCATGCCGCCGAGCCAGCGGGAGTTGACGTAATACTGGGCCGAACGCTTGGCCGAGTCGGCGATCAGTTCAGACGCCTGGCGCTTGGTGCCGACGAACAGAACGCGGCCGCCGCGGGCGACGGTGTCGGACACGACCTGAAGGGCGCGCGACAGCATCGGAACGGTCTGGGCCAGATCGATGATGTGGATGTTGTTACGGTCGCCGAAGATATACGGCTTCATCTTCGGGTTCCAGCGGTGAGTCTGGTGGCCGAAGTGAACGCCTGCTTCGAGAAGCTGGCGCATAGAGAAATCGGGCAATGCCATGCCTTGTCATCCTTTTCCGGTTGAACCTCCGCAAGGCGAACAGCACCCTCTTCGAGAATGCCACCGGGCGGAACAGTCCGGATTTCTCCCGGACAATCCCATGCCTTACGTGTGGAATGCGGCTGGCCATACATTCGATTTGCCGCAAAAGCAAGTGCTTTTGCTGGAAATTGCCTCAGCGGGGCCGCCAGGATCGGCAATTGACAGAGGACGGCTATTTCGCCGGCGCGGGGCACGGATCCTGCGGTTTCAGGAGCTCCAGCTTGACGAGGCTGCCGGACAGCACGAAGTCGCCGTAATCCATGGTGAGATCGCGGGTGATGCCGTTTTCGTAGAGCTTGAACGACATATTGTAGACGGGGGTGGGATCGCCGGCGGCATTTTCGTTGAAATAGGCGATCGTCACCGGCCAATAGGCCGTCTTTGCGAACTCGCCCGCCTTGTCGGCATCCACATCGTCCTTCTGCACCGTCTGCGACTTGCCGATCACCGTCGTCGTCAGGAGCGCCTGGTCGCCGTTTTCCGAACCGTCGAAGACCCGCGCCTCGAAGAAGTTCTTACCCTGCTTGGCATTCGCGATGACGTCCAGCATATGGCTGGTCGGGAAATCGCTCGCCGGCAGGTCGATCTCGCGGCCGTCGGGCTGGGTAATTGCCACCTTGACACCCTTGTCGGCGATCGACGCATCGCCGGTCAGCTGCTTGTCGAGCTGCTCGTCGGTGAAGGACTTGGTCTCGAAATGGAACTGGTTTGCGGCCATATCCTCGAAGGTCGTGGTCTGCTGGTCGCTGAGGCGCGTCTCCTCGCCCGTGTCGATCTTGGTGACCAGCCGGAAATTGGTGGAAAAACCGGTGCAGGCCGAGCCGGTGAACTCATAGACCATGCGGCCGAACATGCCTTCGATGCCCGAACGTTCAGAGGCATTCTTGAGCTTCAGGTCGTAAATGGCGCGATGCGGGACGAGCAGCCGGGCGGCACCGTCGGTCGTCGCGTCCGCGGAGGTGGCAGCCGCAAGGCTCAGACCGCCGGCAAGGATCACCCCGAGGCTCATTCGCAACATTCACATTCTCCTGTTGGACTCAGTCGGGGATGTTATAAGAACGCCATCTGACCAAGCTAAGGCCTTGATGCAGGATTTTTGAAGAATTTACAACAAAACGGGAGTCGAAAATGACCGAAGCCATCGAAGGCCGCCTGAAGGAACTGGGGATCGAACTCCCCGTCGCGGCCGCACCCGCCGCCAATTACGTGCCCTACGTGATTACCGGCAACTTGCTGTTCATCTCCGGCCAGCTGCCGAATGAAAACGGCAAGGTGGCCGTCACCGGCCTTGTCGGCGCGGGTGTCGACGTGCCGGCAGCGAGCCGTGCGGCCGAACTCTGCGCCATCAATATCCTCGCCCAGGCGAAAGCGGCATTGGGCGGCGATCTCGGCCGGATCAAGCGGGTGGTCAAGCTTTCGAGCTTTGTCGCCTCGGCGCCCGGCTTCTTCGAACAGCATATCGTCACCAACGGCGCATCGAACCTGATCGCCAATGTTCTCGGCGACGCCGGCAAGCATGCGCGGGCTGCCGTCGGCATGGCGGCGCTGCCGTTCAACGCCTCCGTCGAAATCGAAGCCATTATCGAGATCGAAGCATGACCGACGCCACCTGGATCAAGGACCTTCCGGTAGCCCATCGCGGTTATCACGATGTGAACCACCAGGTCTGGGAAAACACCCTGTCGGCGTTTTCCCGCGCTGTCGAGGCCGGCTTTGCGATCGAATGCGACGTGCAGCTTGCCGCCGACAGCGTGCCGGTGATCTTCCACGATCACGATCTCGAACGGCTCTGCGGCATCAAGGGCGATATCCGTGAAAAGACGTCAGCCGAACTCGGCATGCTTTCGGTCGGGGCGACCAAGGACAAGGTGCCGACGCTGAAGCAGATGCTTGCCCTCGTCGCCGGCAAGGTGCCTCTGGTGATCGAGGTCAAGGGACGCGAAGGCGACGGCGACGACGACGGGTTCGCCGAGGCGGTGCTCGAGGTCCTCGAAGGTTATCAGGGCAAGGTGGCGCTGATGAGCTTCGACTACCACATCCTGCGCGACCTAAAAAATGCCGGTTCGCCCTACCCGCTCGGCCTCACCGCCATGGGCGACAAGCCGGAGGAATTCTTCGAGCACGACGAGGCCATGCAGCTCGGCCTCGACTTCATTTCCTACCACTACCCCCACCTGCCGAACACGTTCATCACAGCCCAGAGGGCGACCGGAATTCCGGTCATTACCTGGACCGTAAGGGATGCAAACGGCCGCGAACATACCTATAAATATGCTGACCAGATGACCTTCGAAGGTTTTGATCCGCGGGAGGTTTCCTCCCCCTCCGTGTAAAGCAGAGTATGACCGGCAATCTCACCATCCGCATCGAAAAATCCTTCTGCGCGATCAGCCCGGCAAGCTGGTCGCGCCTTTCGGGCACTTCCAAGTCCTCCTCTTCGGAAACGCCCTACAATCCGTTCCTGTCGCACGCCTTTCTCTCGGCACTGGAGGAATCGGGCTCCGCTACCGCCAAGACCGGCTGGCTCGGCCATCATCTTCTCCTCGAAGACGACAAGGGCACGCTGATCGGCGCGGTTCCTGGTTATCTGAAAAGCCATAGCCAGGGCGAATACGTCTTCGACCACGGCTGGGCCGACGCGTTCGAGCGCGCCGGCGGGCGTTATTATCCGAAACTGCAGTGCACCGTGCCGTTCACGCCGGCGAGCGGGCCGCGCCTGCTCGTCTGCGAAGGTTACGACCGGGATTCGACCGAACTGACGCTGGCGGCCGGTCTCCAGGAGGTGACACGCCAGCTCGGCATCTCTTCCGCACATGTGACCTTCGTCGCGGAAGACCAGGTCGCTGCTTTCGAAGAGGCGGACTACCTGCACCGCACCGACAAGCAGTTCCATTTCATCAACGAAGGCTACGAGAACCACGACGCCTTCCTCGAAACGCTCGCCTCGCGCAAACGCAAAGCCCTGAAGAAGGAACGGCGCTCGGCCCTGGAAAACGGTATTTCGATCGACTGGCTGACCGGCAAGGACCTCACCGAGGACATCTGGGACCAGTTCTTCGAATTCTACATGGACACCGGCGGTCGCAAATGGGGCCGGCCTTACCTGACGCGAAAATTCTATTCGCTGATCGGCGAGCGTATGCCCGAGGACGTCCTGCTGGTGATGGCCAAACGCGAGGGAAAATACGTCGCCGGCGCGATCAATTTCATCGGCGGGGACGCGCTTTACGGCCGCCACTGGGGTTGTGTCGAGGACCATCCCTTCCTGCATTTCGAGGTCTGTTACCACCAGGCGATCGATTTCGCGCTCGCTAAGGGCCTGAAGCGCGTCGAAGCGGGCGCGCAAGGGGAACACAAGCTGGCGCGCGGTTACCTGCCTGTCACCACGCATTCGATGCACTATATCGCCCATGCGGGGCTGAGGCGCGCGATCGCCGACTATCTGGAACACGAGCGCGAAGACGTGGAGCAGATGACGGAATATCTCGCCGAGCACAGCCCGTTCCGCAAGGGCGAACGCCAGCAGGAACAGGATTAGGGCCCGGAAAGATCGGGCCGGCAAAACTAGGAGAGGACATCGCGATGAGCGGACAGGCTTACGACAGCAACAACATCTTCGGAAAAATCCTGCGCGGCGAGATCCCGTGCCATAGGGTCTATGAGGATGCCGATACGCTCGCTTTCATGGATGTCATGCCGCAGTCGCCCGGTCACCTGCTGGTGCTCCCGAAAGCCCCGTCGCGCAATATTCTCGATGCCGATCCTGCCGTGCTTTCGAAGGTCATCCCGGTGGTGCAGAAGCTCGCCAGAGCTGCCAGGCAAGCCTTCGAGGCGGACGGCATCACGGTCATCCAGTTCAACGAACCGGCAGCCGGCCAGACTGTGTACCATCTACATTTCCACGTCGTCCCGCGCTACGAGGGACAGCCGTTGAAACCCCATTCGGGCCAGATGGAGAATAACGACGTACTTGCGGCGAATGCCGAGAAGATCATTGGCAAATTGGGCAATTAAGCTTCAGAAACCAACCCACCAGAGACCGGCGACAAGCAGCGCCATCGGCACCGCAACGCCGATCCAGACCTTGCGGCCGGTCGCCAGGAAGATGGCGAAACCGATGCCGGCCGACCCCAGCCGCAGCCAGAGCGGCGAACCGGCGAGCGTGCCGTTCGGGAAAACGATCAGTTTTGCGGTGACGGCCATGACCAGCGCAGTCGCCACCGCCCTCACCCAATAAAGCGCTTCGGAGTCTTCGTTCAGCCGGTTGCCGGTAAAAACCCCGAGCCACCGCCAGATATCGGTCGCCAGGAAACCGGCGATCGCAATGACGATAAAGGTCCAGTATTCGGCAATCATCGCCTGGTCTCCTGCCCGGCACGCTTTCTGTTGCGGCGTGCCCTGTCGATCAGATAGGCGGCAGTGCCGCCGCCAAGGCCAGCGCACAGCACGTCGAATTGCGGGGTCACCAGCGCCAGCGTCGGGCCGAGGATCACCCCCATGACGAAAGCTATCTGCACCACCGGCTGGCGCGCGCTCGCCCAGATGGAGGCGTTGAAATAGACGGGCGTCAGGAAGAAGAGTACGCCCGCGACGGCCGGCGGAAAGGCCGAAACGATATCGTAGAAGACCGCAACGACCAGTGTGCCGGTCAACGTCAGCGTCACGCCGAAACCGGCGAAATAGATCGCCCGGTGCTCGCGCGGCACGTTGCGAAGCGTGGTGATCGCGAAGACCCAGGACGTGATGGCGATGAAATGCGACAGGATCAGCAGCAGCCAGATCGGCGTGCGCCTTGTTCGCATCTCCGGGACGACCGAGGCGACCATCGGCGTCATGCGGATCGAGGAGAGCGTCACCGCGAGAAAGCAGGCGGCAATATTGGCGCCGCTCGCCATTGTCCCGATCAGGATGACCTGCGCCGGCAGCGCCCAGATCGCCAGCGACATGAACACCGCCTCGCCACGCGTCAGGCCCGATTCCAGCGCAAAGGCGCTGAAGCCGACGATCGAGGTTAGAAGAATGAGGGCCGGAAGCGAAAGCAGGCCCCGCATGCCGGTAAAAAACCAGGATAGGGCGCTGCGATCGTCACTGTCTGGAGACATAAGTATTCCGGCGGGTATGGGAAACGGTCAGTCATGAAAACAGCGATGCCGGGACAAGCCCGGCATCGCCAAAATTCCATCCGAAGGAGTTATTTGCTCTTCGGCACGCGCGGCACCGTGGTGCCCTTGCGGGGCGGCGTCTTGGGCGCGTCATCCGAAGCGATCACGTCCGCATCGACCATGGCGCGAGCCCTGGCCGGGCCGCCGTCCTTGTCCTTCTGCGCCGACTTCTTCGGCGCCTTGGCCTTGACGACCTTGGTTTCGGCTTCCTCGGCGGCCTCTTCCACCTCGGCCTCCGGCTTCGGTTTCACAGGGGTCGCCTCGGAGATCGAGTCGAGGATGAGCTTGTCCTTGCCATCCTCGCCCTTGCCTACCGTGACGCGGACCACACCACCCTTACGCAGCTTGCCGAACAGGATCTCGTTGGCGAGCGGCTTCTTGATGTATTCCTGGATGACGCGAGAGAGCGGGCGGGCACCCATCTTCTCGTCGTAACCCTTTTCCGCCAGCCAGGCGATTGCATCCTGATGCAGGTCGAAGGTGACGTTGCGTTCCGAGAGCTGCGTCTCGAGCTGCATGACGAACTTCTGAACGACCTGATGGATGACCTCGGTCGGCAGCGGTGCGAACTGGATGATCGCATCGAGGCGGTTGCGGAATTCCGGCGTGAACAGGCGGTTGATCGCCTCTTCGTCCTCGCCGGTGCGCTTGGACGAACCGAAGCCGATGGCGGCCTTGGCCATTTCCGACGCGCCCGCGTTGGTCGTCATGATCAGGATGACGTTGCGGAAATCGATCTTCTTGCCGTTGTGGTCGGTCAATGAACCATGGTCCATGACCTGCAGCAGGATATTGTAGATATCCGGATGCGCCTTCTCGATTTCGTCGAGCAGGACCACTGAGTGCGGATGCTGGTCGACGCCATCGGTCAGGAGACCGCCCTGGTCGAAGCCGACATAACCGGGAGGTGCGCCGAGCAGCCGCGAGACCGTGTGGCGCTCCATATATTCCGACATGTCGAACCGCAGCATCTCGACGCCGAGCGAGGCGGCAAGCTGTTTGGCGACCTCCGTCTTGCCGACGCCAGTCGGGCCGGAAAAGACGTAGGAGCCAATCGGCTTGTTCGGCTCGCGCAGGCCCGCACGGGCAAGCTTGATCGCGGTCGACAGGGCTTCGATCGCCGCATCCTGGCCATAGACAACCGAACGCAGCTCTTTTTCGAGGTTGGCGAGAACCATCTCGTCATCCTTGGAGACGGTCTTTGCCGGGATCCGCGCCATCGTGGCGATCGTCACCTCGATTTCCTTCTCGGTGATCAGCTTGCGGCGCTTGGAAGCGGGCAAGAGCATCTGGGCCGCGCCGGTCTCGTCGATCACGTCGATCGCCTTGTCCGGAAGCTTGCGGTCGGAAATGTAGCGCGCCGAAAGCTCGACAGCCGCCTTGATCGCGTCGTTGGTGTAACGCAGCTTGTGGTATTCCTCGAAATAGGGCTTCAGGCCCTTCATGATTTCGATCGCATCGTCGATCGACGGTTCATTGACGTCGATCTTCTGGAAGCGGCGAACCAGAGCCCGGTCCTTTTCGAAGAACTGGCGGTATTCCTTATAGGTGGTCGAACCGATGCAGCGGATCGCGCCCGAAGACAGCGCCGGCTTCAACAGGTTCGAGGCATCCATCGCGCCGCCGGAAGTGGCACCGGCGCCGATGACGGTGTGGATCTCGTCGATGAACAGGACCGCGCCCGGATACTCTTCAAGTTCCTTGACGACCTGCTTTAGCCGTTCTTCGAAGTCGCCGCGATAACGGGTGCCGGCGAGCAGCGTACCCATGTCAAGCGAGAAGATGGTGGCGTCGGCGAGAGCCTCCGGCACCTTGCCTTCGATGATCCGCTTGGCGAGGCCTTCGGCGATCGCCGTCTTGCCGACGCCCGGATCACCCACGTAGAGCGGGTTGTTCTTGGAACGGCGGCACAGGACCTGGATCGTCCGGTTGACTTCGGCATGGCGGCCGATCAGCGGATCGATGCGGCCGTCGCGGGCCTTTTCGTTCAGATTGACGCAATAGGCCTTGAGGGCATCCTGCGGTTTCTTGGCCGAACCTTCCTCCTGATCGCGGGCGGAGGGCTTGGCTTCCGACTCGCTGTCCTCGGCGCCGCGCGGCGTGCGGGTCTGGGAGGTGCCAGCACGCTTGCCGATGCCGTGAGAAATATAGTTGACCGCGTCATAGCGGGTCATTTCCTGCTCCTGCAGGAAGAAGGCCGCATGGCTTTCCCGTTCCGCGAAGATCGCGACGAGAACGTTGGCGCCGGTCACTTCCTCACGGCCGGAGGACTGGACGTGGATGACGGCGCGCTGGATGACGCGCTGGAAGCCGGAGGTCGGCTTGGAATCCTCGTCATAACCGGTAATCAGGTTGGCAAGTTCATTATCGACATAGTCGGCGACGGTCTTGCGCAGGGTTTCCAAATTGACGTTACAAGCGCCCATGACCGCGGCTGCATCGGCATCGTCGATCAACGCCAAAAGCAGGTGCTCGAGCGTGGCATATTCGTGATGCCGCTCGTTGGCAAAGGTCAGTGCCTGATGCAGCGCCTTTTCTAGACTAGGCGAAAATGTTGGCACGTCGGGTTCCTCACTTCTTTTCCATGACACATTGCAGCGGATGCTGGTGTTGCCGGGCGAAGTCCATGACCTGGGACACTTTGGTTTCCGCTACTTCGTATGTAAATATTCCGCATTCCCCCACGCCGTGATTGTGGACGTGGAGCATGATACGCGTCGCTGCCTCCCTGTCCTTCTGAAAGAAACGTTCCAGAATGTGGATGACGAACTCCATCGGCGTATAATCGTCATTCAGCAGCAGTACGCGGTAGAGATTTGGCTTCTTTGTTTTCGGCTTCGTACGCGTGATGACCGAGGTACCGCGATTTGCGTTGTCTCCGTCGCCACCCTTTTCAGCTTGCATCAAGATCGGCAGTGCGATCATCTTCATTCATTCCCCAGTCATCCGGCGGGTTCGTCCGAATGGCCGAACGGCCGGACTTTAGTCTTCCTAACTTAGTTCATTGAACGCGGATTTTAAGCCCCCTTTGCGGCCACGCAATCACTATTCCGCTAAAGAGATGATGGAACATGCCGAAAGTCGGATATTTCCGCATTGGCATGAATCAAAAAGGCCGGCAGCGCTGAACGCCGCCGGCCTTCTATGATGAAAGCGTCGCTTGGAGGGGCCGCTATGCGCGTTACGCGGCGTTTGCGGTGACCACGGCGGTCGACTTGGCGACCGGCGCTTCGTAGGGCTTGTAGGCTGTCTTTGCGAGACCGGCATACATGTCGGTAATCTTGGTCGACTCGGCAATGAAGCTTTCATAAGCCGATTTCACGTATTTGGTCTGGAGCTCGAAGGCCGCCTCGACGCTGCGGGTGGAGGCAAGCTCTTCCATGAAACCCGTCATATCCTGGAAGGACTTCTTGGAATAGTCGGTCGCTTCGGTAGCGATCGCCTGATAACCCTTGGCGATCTCGGAATAGCTCTTCAGCATTCCGTCCATCGCTTCCTTGCTCTTCTTGTTGGCCTCATCGAAATTGAACATCGCCTGTCCCTTTGTTCTATTCGTATTTGCTGATTGAAAGCGGCCTACGGATAAAAGTCAAGGCTGATTTGTGCGGCGCAAAATCACCTTTGGTTGCAATCGGCTCTATGCAAATGCATGGATCGATCAGGCTTCTGATTTTGCGAAGATATATCAGCACATAGCACACCGCCGCGCAAAAACGCCGCAGCCATTTTCTTTCCACCTGGCGGTGCCCTCCGCACGAATCAAAAAGCGGGCCTGTGAGCCCGCCCTGAGGTGTCGCGGTCGGTTCGATTAGAGATCGACGTCGAGAATTGCCATGGAAAAATTGTAAGAGCGGTCGCCATCCTCGTCATCGATGTAGACGACGCCGAGAAACTCGTCACCGAGGTAAACTTCGGCCGAGTCGTCTTTGCGCGGACGCGCCTTGACGATCGCCTGCGGATTGATCACGCGCTTGAAATAGGCGTCGAGCTTCTTGATTTCGTCCGGTTTCACGTTTCTCTCCGTCAGCGGTTCTCGGTTGCGGCGCTTTTGGCATGGGACAAAGGCGAAAGTAAAGCCGCCAGAAATAGCCTTTGCCGCTCTTTCCCCGATGTTCGGTGGCTCACGATATTCCGTGAGCCGTCGATGTCGGGCGAGCGGCAAGGCGAACGCAGACGAATCAGTCGTCAGCCCCGAGAATCTGGTCCATCAGGCGCGACGGTTCCGAACACCCGGCACTCCCGACCACCTTTGCCGGCACGCCGGCGACGGTCGACTTCGGCGGAACGGCCTTCAGGACCACCGAGCCCGCGGCGACGCGGGAGCACGAGCCGACCTCGATATTGCCGAGGATCTTGGCGCCGGCACCGATGAGGACGCCGTTGGCAATCTTCGGATGGCGGTCGGCGCCTTCCTTGCCGGTGCCGCCGAGCGTCACGCCGTGCAGGATCGAGACGTTATCGCCGATCACGGCCGTCTCGCCGACCACCAGGCCGGTGGCGTGATCGAGAAAGATGCCCTTGCCGATGCGCGCTGCCGGGTTGATGTCGGTCTGGAAGACGCTGGAGGAGCGGCTCTGCAGATAGAGCGCGAAGTCACGGCGGCCGCGGTTGAACAGCCAATGCGCCAGCCGGTGGGTCTGGATCGCGTGGAAACCCTTGAAATAGAGAACCGGCTCCATGAACCGCAGGCAGGCAGGATCGCGGTCGTAGACGGCTTGGATATCGACACGCAGGATCGCGCCCCATTCCGGCCAGTCGGCCAACATTTCCATGAAGGTCTGGCGCAGGAGGACGTCCGGAATATCCGCATGAGCGAGGCGCTCGCAGATGCGGTGCACGACGCATTCCTCAAGCGAGCGATGGTTGAGCACGGCAGAATACAGAAATGCGGCGAGCAGCGGGTCCTGCTCGGTGGCTGCGCGCGCCTCCTGGCGCAACGTATCCCAGATGGGATCCATCGTCGCGACCGGCTCCTGGCGGATTTCAGTTCTCGCGGCCATCGCCGTCTCCTCGTTTGCCGTACGGCAGAGCTTCGTACGGCCAGTATATAGAATAAGTTTACGCCGAGACCAATGGGCGCAAAATCGCATTCCGTTGATCATAAGAATGAAGAAACCTACGGCCTTGCGGAGAGTTCCGCGTAAAAGTCCAGAACCGCCTTCTTGAACACCCGGTCGCCGACTGCGAGCATATGGTCGCGGCCGGGGATATCGAGGGAAATCGCATGTGGCATCAAAGCGGCGAGCTCCTGCGCGGAACCGGCGATGTCGTCCTTGGTTCCGACCCCGATCAGTGTCGGCGCGTCGATACGGCCCATGTCGGCGCGGGTCACCAGGTCCCTCGAGCCGCGAATACAGGCGGCCAAAGCCTCCCTGTCGCTCTTCGTCTGATCGGCGAAGGCGCGGAACATGCGACCGCGGGCATGGCTGACATCATCGAGCGAAGGGGCGAGCAAGGCGTCTGCGATCGGGTCCCAATCCCCTACCCCGTCGGTCATGCCGATGCCGAGACCTCCGAGGACCAGGGAACGTATCCGATGCGGATGCGCAAGTGCCGAAAAGACCGAGATGCGGGCGCCCATCGAATATCCGAAGACATGCGCTTCCGGGATCCTCAAGTGATCGAGGAGTGCCATCGAATCCTCGGCCATCACCCACGGCCGATAGGCTTCCGGATCGCGCGGTTTGTCGCTTGCTCCATGCCCGCGATTGTCCATGGCGATTACCCGGTAACCCGCATCGCCGAGCGTCTTCAGCCAGCCCGGATGGACCCAGTTGACCAGCGCGCTCGAGGCAAACCCATGGATGAGCAACACCGGGTCGCCGGACGGATCGCCTTCGTCGAAATAGGCAAGATCGAGACCCTCATGGGAAAACGTGGAAAAGGCAGGCGCGTTGAGATTCATCGGGCAGTCCTCATTGACGCCGGGAACATAAGGGATGATCCACGGCGTTTGAACCCGTACCCGACACGAAATCGACGCGCCTGCGGCGGTTTTCCCACTACACAATCCCCAAGCGGGCGGCTAATGTCCGGCGCAAATCAGACGCGCCGCATTCAAGTATCGGAGACCATCATGGCCGGGCACAGCATTCCCCATTTCCAGAACGACGGCGGACATCGCCTGATCCAGATCGGCGTCAAGGAATTCATGTGCACCGGCGCTTCGGTTCCCTTCGACCATCCGCATATCTTCATCGACATGGGCGACGACAACGAGAAGGTCTGCTCCTATTGCTCGACCCTCTACCGCTATAATCCGTCGCTGAAGGCCGAACAGACCGACCCGCCGGGCTGCGTTTTCCACGTCAAGGCCGCCTGATCGGCATTCCGACATGCCCATTGAAAGAGTAGCGATCATCGGCGCCGGCATGGCCGGGCTGACGGCCGCACTCGCCTTCGCCCGCCACGGGATAGCCTGCGACATTTTCGAGGAGGCACCCGCCCTGATCGAGGTCGGCGCCGGCCTGCAGATATCGCCGAACGCTTCGCGCGTACTCTCCGAACTCGGCATCCTGCCCGCGCTCGAGGCCGTCTGGACCGAGCCGGAGCGGATTGCGCTCGTCTCGGGGACATCGCTCAGACCGCTTGCGCATGTGCCGGCCGGGCGTTTCGCCCGCGAGCGCTGGGGTGCGCCTTACGGCGTCCTGCACCGCGCCACGCTTCAACAGGCATTGCTTGCAGCGGTCGAACAGAACCCGCTCTGTAGCATCCACCTGGATACGCCTGTCCGCAAGGATCCGCACGGGACGCTGGCGGGAATCACCGGCAGAACCTATCCCCTGATCGTCGGCGCCGACGGCGTCTGGTCCAATCTGCGCGCCGACATACCGGACAGCCCGGAGCCGGATTTTTCGCGCAATGTTGCCTGGCGCTTCACAATCCCCGCCAGCGCCAGGCCCGACTGGCTGGATGCGGGCCAGGTCACCGCCTTTCTCGGGCCGTCGACCCATGTGGTTGCCTACCCGCTCAAGGAGATCGACGGGTTCAACATCGTCGCAATCGCCTCCGGCATCAGCCCTGGCAAGACCTGGGACGCGCAAGCCAGCGATGCACAGCGGCGCATGCTGCTCGGTCAGTTCCATCGCTGGGACCGGCGCATCGTTCAACTGATCGAAAGGGCCGAACAGCCGACTTTCTGGCCGCTCTACCAGGTCGGCGCCGGGCGCTGGCACAACGGTCGCGACATGGTGCTGATCGGCGATGCGGCGCATGCGATGATGCCGTTTGCGGCCCAGGGCGCATCGATGGCGATCGAGGACGCGTTCGTACTCGCAAACCGGATGGCCGGTCCCCTGCCCCTTGCGCAAGCGCTCGCCGATTTCGAGAGCGAACGTACGGGGCGGATCGCCAAGGTTCGCGCCCGCGGCCTGTTCAACCGTTTCGCCTATCACGCCCGCGGCCCGATCCGGCTCGGCCGCGATATCGTCCTGTCGCTGCGTCCGCCGCAATCACTCGCGGCGGATTTCGACTGGCTTTACGGCTTCAAGGCGCGGTGATCAGATCTCGGCCGCCGCCGCGAAGCCGATTTCCAGGTCCTTCTTCAGGTCCGCTACGTCTTCGAGGCCGATCTGCAGGCGAATGACTGGACCTTCCGGCGGCGCTTTGCGGATGGTGCGGTCCGACAGATTGACCGGCACGGCGAGGCTCTCGTAACCGCCCCAGGAATAACCGAGGCCAAAAAAGGACAGGGCGTCCAGGAAAGCGTGCGCCTTGGCTTTCGCCCTGTCGCCCTGCGCCTTCAGCACGAAGGAGAAGACACCGCTGGCGCCCTTGAAATCGCGCTTCCAGATCGCGTGGCCCGGAAAGCTCGGAAGCGCCGGGTGCAGGACGCGCGCGACATCGTCGCGGCTCTCCAGCCACGTGGCGATATCGAGTGCGCTCTTCTGATGATGTTCGAGACGCACGCCCATGGTGCGCAGGCCGCGCAGGATCTGGTAGGAATCATCCGGTGAGCCGCAGATGCCGAGCGAAATGCGGGCTTCCTCGAGCTTGGGCCAGTGCCTGGCGTTGGCCGATACCGAACCCATGATGATGTCCGAATGCCCGGACGGATATTTCGTCGTCGCATGGATCGACACGTCGACGCCGAAATCGAGCGGCCGGAAATAAAGCGGCGTCGCCCAAGTATTGTCCATGGTGACGACGCAATCATGCCGATGGGCCACGTCGGCGATCGCCCTGATATCCTGCATCTCCATGGTGTTGGATCCCGGAGCCTCGGTATGGATCAGCCTGGTGTTCGGCTTGATCAGCGTTTCGATGCCGGCGCCGATTTCCGGATCGTAATACTCGATCGAGACGCCGAGGCGCTTCAGCATCGTATTGCAGAAATTACGGCACGGCGTGTAGACGGAATCGACGATCAGGGCGTGGTCGCCGGCCGAGAGATAGGCGAGAAACGGCACCGAAATCGCTGCCAGCCCCGAGGGAACAAGAATGGTGCCGGCCGAGCCCTCCAGCTCGTCAAAGGCCGCGCAGAGCGCATCTGTCGTCGGCGTGCTGCGGGTCCCGTAGGTGTATTTCTGTGCCCGCTTCTCCATTGTCGCAGCGTCGGGAAACAACACGGTCGAAGCGTGAACGACCGGCGGATTGACAAAACC
Source organism: Neorhizobium sp. P1_A6 (assembly GCF_056406795.1). Taxonomy (NCBI): domain Bacteria; kingdom Pseudomonadati; phylum Pseudomonadota; class Alphaproteobacteria; order Hyphomicrobiales; family Rhizobiaceae; genus Neorhizobium; species Neorhizobium sp. P1_A6. The sequence goes on from NZ_JBFTZM010000003.1 coordinate 325,429, forward strand.
GTGGTAGTCGGACGGGTCGTTGCCCATATGGGCGAGACGCGTATTGGGGCCAGCGCCGGTGAACAGGGACTCGTTCGTCTTTTTCATGTCGGGGAGAGCTTTCTTTGGCAATGGAGACACAAAGTTTTGCCGCCGCAACAAGGTCCGGTCAACCCCGCGACAGGCGCTTAAATCAGTCACATCAGGCAGCCTTCCATCTCACGGAAAACGCACCTCTTTTGATCATACGTTGCCTAAATTTTAGGTAACTGAGCGTTTTCTGAGCCGGGTTAACGAATTTACCTCATTTCAGACGCAATTCGAAATGGCGACACTTGACCCTGCGTTGTTTTGCGAATGAGATAGCAACGCCTGCACCGGGAGGGTTAGCGGGCGGCCGGCCGTATTCGAAAAGACAGGGGAGCGGTTGGTGCCATCAAGTCACAGAAAACCACAGATAAAGGTTGGGAAAATGAAAAAGACGCTTCTGTCAGCCGCGATTGGCGCAGCGGTCCTTGGCTTCGCATCGGCGGCATCGGCCGCCACGCTGGATACCGTCAAGTCCAAGGGTTTCGTTCAGTGCGTCGTCAACACCGGTCTCGCCGGCTTTGCCGCACCGGACGCATCGGGCAACTGGTCCGGTTTCGACGTTGACTACTGCAAAGCCGTTGCTGCTGCCATTTTTAATGACGCAACGAAGACCAAATACACCCCGACCACCTCGCAGACCCGCTTCACGGCGCTGCAGTCGGGCGAAGGCGACGTCCTGTTCCGCAACACGACCTGGACGATCAACCGCGATACCGCGCTCGGCTTCAACTTCCGTACCGTCAACTATTACGACGGTCAGGGCTTCATGGTACCGAAGAGCCTCAACGTGAAGTCGGCTCTGGAACTCTCCGGCGCTGCCGTTTGCGTTCAGTCCGGCACCACCACCGAGCTTAACCTCGCCGACTTTTTCAAGGCTAACAAGCTCGAATACAAGCCGGTCGTCTACGAAAAGCTGCCGGAAGTGAACCAGGCCTATCAGGAAGGCCGTTGCGACGTTTACACGACCGACCAGTCCGGCCTCTATTCGCTGCGCCTGTCGCTTTCGAACCCGGATGAGCACATCATTCTGCCGGAAATCATTTCCAAGGAGCCGCTTGGCCCGGCCGTTCGCCAGGGCGACGACCAGTGGTTCGACATCATTTCGTGGACGCATTACGCACTGGTGCAGGCTGAAGAGTTCGGTATCACCAAGGCCAATGTCGATGACATCCGCAAATCCTCCACCAACCCGGACGTCCGCCGCTTCCTCGGCGTCGAAAAGGATACCAAGATCGGTACCGACCTCGGCCTGACCAACGACTGGGCCTACAACATCATCAAGGCCGTCGGCAATTACGGCGAAGTGTTCGAGCGCAACATCGGCCAGAACACTCCCCTCAAGATCCAGCGCGGGCTGAACGCGCTCTGGACCAAGGGCGGCCTGCAATACGCTCCGCCGGTTCGTTAATCGGCCAAACCAAGACGGGATAAGGCGGCTTGGCCGCCTTATCCCCGGCATAAAAAGAAAAACGCATAAAAAGAAAAAGACCTCAAAAACGAGGTCACAGGGGAAAAGGCCAGCATGACAGATCACGCTGCAATTGCGCCTTCCGAAGCGCGAACTCTCAGATCCTATATCTACGACCCAAAGATCCGGGCTATTTTTTTCCAGATCCTCACGCTCGTCATCGTCGTCGGCGTCGGCTGGTCGATTTTCGACAATACCGTCGCCAACCTTGCGCGCTCCGGTACCGCTTCCGGATATCAGTTCCTCAAAGGCCGCGCCGGTTTCGACATCGGCGCTTCGCTTATCGACTATTCGAGCGATTCGACCTACGGGCGCGCCATCCTCGTCGGTTTTCTCAATACGATCCTGGTGGCATTCTTCGGTATCATCACCGCGACCACCATCGGCTTCATCATCGGTATCGGGCGTCTTTCGAAGAACTGGCTGATCGCAAAACTCTGCACCGTCTATGTGGAAGTCTTCCGCAACATTCCGGTGCTGCTGATCATCTTCTTCTGGTACAAGGGCGTGCTTTCGTCCCTGCCACAGGTTCGGGACTCGGTCAAACTGCCGCTCGGCATGGTGCTCAACAACCGCGGGCTGGCCTTCCCAAGGCCCGTCTGGGGTGACGCCGCATGGGTCATCCCCATCGCGCTGCTGGTCGCTATCGTTGCGACTTTCTTCGTCGCGCGCTGGGCAAAACAGCGGCAGATGCGCACCGGCAAGCAGTTCCACACGATCTGGACGGCGGTCGGGCTGATCGTCGGCCTGCCGGTCCTCGTCTTCCTTGCCGCCGGTGCTCCGCTGACCTTCGATTTCCCGATCGCGGGCCGCTTCAACCTCTCCGGCGGATCGGTAATCGCCCCGGAATTCGTGGCCCTCTATCTGGCCCTGTCCTTCTATACCGCCTCCTTCATCGCTGAGACGATCCGCGCCGGCATCCGGGCCGTCGCCAAGGGGCAAAGCGAAGCGGCCGCGGCACTCGGCTTGCAGCCCGCCACCACGACCCGCCTCGTTGTCGTACCGCAGGCAATGCGGGTGATCATCCCGCCGCTGACCAGTCAATATCTCAACCTTACGAAAAACTCGTCGCTCGGCATTGCCGTGGGCTTTCCGGAACTGGTCGCAACCGGCGGCACGACGATGAACCAGACCGGACAAGCGATCGAAATCGTGTCGATCTGGCTCGCCGTTTATCTCAGCATCAGTATCACGACCTCGCTGTTCATGAACTGGTTCAACTCCAAAATGGCCCTGGTGGAGAGGTAAGATCATGAACACGAAAAACCTTGCCTATGTCCGCCCGGAGATGATCGCCCCCGCACCCGCTCCGCTCAGCACCAGGAGCGCCTCGGGCTGGATCCGCATCAACCTTCTGGCCACGCCGAAAGACGCCGCGCTGACGATCCTTGCGGTTGCGCTTCTGGTCTGGATCCTGCCGGGCATGATCAACTGGCTGTTCGTCCAGGCGGCCTGGTTCGGGACGGACCGTTCGTTCTGCACCACCGCCGTGCAGGGCGGCATCAAGCCGAACGGCTGGAGCGGCGCCTGCTGGGCGTTCGTCGGCGATCGTTTCCAGCAATTCATGTTCGGGCGTTATCCGCTGGACGAACGCTGGCGGCCGATGCTGGTGGCGATCCTGTTCATCGCCCTTCTCGTGCCGATCCTGATGCCGAAGCTGCCTCGCAAGGGCCTGAACGCGCTGCTGCTCTTCGTCGGCCTGCCGATCGTCGCATTCTTCCTGCTGCATGGCGGCGCGTTCGGGCTCCAGAAGGTCGAAACCCCGCTGTGGGGCGGTCTGATGGTGACGCTCATCCTGTCCTTCGTCGGCATTGCCGTCTCCCTCCCCGTCGGCATTCTGCTGGCGCTCGGACGACGCTCGACGATGCCGGTGATCCGGGTCATCTGCGTCACCTTCATCGAGGTCATCCGCGGCGTGCCGCTGATCACGGTGCTGTTCATGGCGAACGTGATGCTGCCGCTCTTCCTGCCGACCGGCTGGACGATCGACAATTTCCTGCGCGCACTGGTCGGCGTGGCGATCTTCGCCTCCGCCTACATGGCCGAAGTCGTTCGCGGCGGCCTGCAGGCAATTCCGAAAGGACAGTTCGAAGGCGCCGATTCGCTCGGCCTCAGCTACTGGCAGAAGATCCGGCTGATCATCATGCCGCAGGCGCTGAAACTGGTCATTCCGGGCATCGTCAACACCTTCATCGGCCTCTTCAAGGATACGTCGCTGGTATCGATCATCGGCATGTTCGATCTTCTCGGGATCGTGCAGTTGAACTTCACCGACACGACCTGGATCAGCCCGGTCACACCGATCACCGGCCTCATCTTCGCAGGCTTCATCTTCTGGCTGTTCTGCTTCGGCATGTCGCGCTACTCCGCCTTCATGGAGCGGCACCTCGACACCAACCTGAAGCGATAGCTGGCCTGAAGCTGTGCCTAGCCACAAACGATAACTAAGGGGATATAAATGGCAGACGCCCAACCCAAAAAAATGACCGTCTCGGCTACCGACGTTGCCGTCGAAATCATCGGCATGAACAAGTGGTACGGCGATTTCCACGTGCTGCGCGACATCAACCTGAAGGTGATGAAGGGCGAGCGCATCGTCATTGCCGGCCCGTCCGGCTCCGGCAAGTCGACGATGATCCGCTGCATCAATCGCCTTGAGGAACACCAGGCCGGCAACATCATCGTCGACGGCATCGAGCTCACCAACGACCTGAAGAAGATCGACGAAGTGCGCCGCGAAGTCGGCATGGTGTTCCAGCACTTCAACCTCTTCCCGCACCTGACGATCCTGGAAAACTGCACGCTGGCGCCGATCTGGGTCCGCAAGATGCCGAAGAAGCAGGCGGAAGAGATCGCCATGCATTATCTCGCCCGCGTCAAGATCCCGGAACAGGCCAACAAATATCCGGGCCAGCTCTCTGGTGGCCAGCAGCAGCGCGTGGCGATCGCCCGCTCGCTGTGCATGAAACCGAAGATCATGCTGTTCGACGAGCCGACCTCGGCACTCGATCCGGAAATGGTCAAGGAAGTGCTGGATACGATGGTGAGCCTTGCCGAAGAGGGCATGACCATGCTGTGCGTCACCCACGAAATGGGCTTTGCCCGTCAGGTCGCCCACCGGGTGATTTTTATGGACCAGGGCCAGATCGTCGAACAGAACTCACCGGCCGAATTCTTCGACAATCCGCAGCACGAGCGCACGAAACTCTTCCTCAGCCAGATCCTGCACTGACCCGGCTTGGAGATGCAATCATGGGGCGCTTCGGCGCCCCGTTTTCGTTTCACCAGCGGAAGGAATAACGGGCGTTGACGCTTGCAACCGGATCGGGCGCGTCCGACGTCCGGTCCAGCGCGCCGCTGAGGGTCATGTATCGGCCGAGCGTCTTTTCGACGGCGACGCCTGCCCCGACCGTGCGAAAACCGTTACTGCCGCTTGCCCGGCCGACCAGCGCCGTGCGGCTTGGGCTGTGCAACAGGCTAACCGACTGGCTGGCATCGACGCCGCGCCACTCTCCCGACGCCCCGTCATAACGCATGCCGTAGCTGCTGCGCCTTTCGATATCGATCGTCGGGGTCGCGATCTCCTTTTCGTAATAATTCATGGTGATCCCGGCGCTGCCGGTATTGCCGTCGAGATCGACGCCGATGCCGCGGTTCAGCTGATAGGCGGGCGTCTGGATCTTTTGCGCTGTGAAATTGCTCCAGAACTTGATCGGCGTGTCGACCGGCGTGCCACTCGTCGTCGTATCGACACCCATCGAGATGCCGGCCTCGGTTTCGAGCCGAGTCGGCAGCTTCAGGCCGAGCTTAACGGAATAGCTGGTGTCGGAATTGCGGATCGGCTTCCAGATCAGCGGCTTATCCTCCGCAAACCCCGGGCCAGCCGTCAAAAAAGACGCAAGCGCAAGAACTGCGCCGGCAGACAATATCCTGTTCATATCAAATCCCCACTCGAAGGCTCAAAAACAATGCAAGGGGTCCGGGCAGTCGGAACTGCCCGAATGAAAACCATTTCAATGTGTTGAAGGCGTTTGCCGAGGCCTGTGGCCGCAAGATCGCCGGTCTGCCTTCCGCGCGCCTGACGCTACGGAACTGACATCACACATAATACGAAACAATGCGGCCATTCCGAATCCGCAATGCGGCAAGAATAGGATTTCGTGAGCCCCAGCTACTTTCGACGGCAGCCGCGGACTGCCTTTCAAGGAGCTTAGGAACAAATCGCCTGACATCGCGTTCAACGCGGCATCGTATCAAGCGGAGAGCGAACAGATGAACCTCAAGCTCGCAATGGGCGTGGCGCTTAGCCTGATCTTCACGCCGATGGTGGCAGAAGCTCGGTCGAATTTGCAGCTCTACGGAGCAGTGCCCGTGGAAAGCAGCCCTCAACTTATGCAGGCGTACAACAGGGCGCTGGCGCGATGCCTTCCAGAAGCCGGTCTGGCAGAGGCAGGAGCAATCGCCGAGGTCAGTCTGCCCGCCGTGCGGTTGCGAGGGTGTTTGTATCGCAATGGATTCTTCTACCGGGGCGTCTATGCCTACCCGGTGGGTGTGTCTGTTTATTATGTCAGGTAGTCGCGCGGATCAGTCTCCGGCTGCGAAACATGACAGAAAATCCAACGATTTCAGCAATAAAGCTTGGCGACCCCTGCAGGACTCGAACCTGCGACCTGCTGCTTAGAAGGCAGCTGCTCTATCCAGTTGAGCTAAGGGGCCGATCTCGGCAGCAGCGCCCGGGAAAGCCCGAGCGGCTAAAAAATCAATGCGTCCAGGGCTGGGTGCGGCTGAAGCGGAAATTGTCGGTGTAGGAAACGATCTGGCGATTCGGATCCTTCGGCTGGATGACGCGGTATTCGATGCCTTCGCGCTTGGCATAGGCTTCGGCCTGTTCCTGGCTTTCGAAGGTCAGGCGAAGCTGCTGTTTCATGTCGCCGGAGGAGGTGTAGCCAAGGATCGGATCGATGCGACGCGGCTGTTCCTGGTCGAATTCCAGCACCCAGAGATGGGTCTTCGCCTTGCCGGACTGCATGGCGGTCTTTGCGGGACGATAGATCTTGGCGGCCATTCCTGTAACGCTCCATGGAATGGAACGGATAAGGAGCCTCACCCAAAAGCATGGTCGGAGTGGAGAGATTCGAACTCCCGACCCTCTGGTCCCAAACCAGATGCGCTACCAGGCTGCGCTACACTCCGTTCCTACGGTGGTTGCGAGATACACGGTTCCCCCTTGTGCCGCAACTGCAAAATGGACCCTTGGCCATTCTGAAGCCAAGAGTTTGAAAATTACCACTGATTGCCGATGCGTTTGCTGATCACCTTGTCGCCCACCTTGATCCCGAGCGCCTTCGAGCGGCCGGCATTGAGCTCCAGCACGAATTTCACCGGACCGTGCGAATCGATGATGTCGCGCGCATAGGGCACGGCGTTCTCGCGGATATGCGAGATCGTGCCGTCGCCCTGGATGAACAGCATGTCGAGGGGAAGGATGGTGTTCTCCATCCACATGGAGACCGGTCGCGGCGTGCCGAAATCGAAGAGCATGCCGGCATCCGGCGCCATCACCTTGCGGTACATCAGTCCGCGCTCACGCTGCGCATCGGTGAAAGCGAGTTCGATCGTGAACTTGTAGGTCTGGCCGGCGGCGGTCTTGATCGACAGATCGTCGCGCGGGAAGGTCACGTCCTGCGCAACCGCACCGCCTGCCAAGATAAGAAAAAGCGCCGCAAGGGCGCTTTTGAGAAATGCTGGAAACGAGATACGCATCAGTGCGACCGGCTCACGGGATTTGGATTGTCGGGATGGATTTCCGCCGCCATCAGGCCCTTGTCACCCGGCCCGAAACGGACCAGCACGACCTGGCCGGGGCGCAGCTCGGTGAGGCCGAAGCGGCGCAGCGTTTCCATATGCACGAAGATGTCTTCCGTCCCCTCGCCGCGCGTCAGGAAGCCGAAACCCTTGGTGCGGTTGAACCACTTCACCAGAGCCCGTTCCAGACCGCTGGTCGCAGTCACCTGCACGTGAGTGCGCACCGGTGGAAGATCCGACGGGTGGACGGCGGTGGACTGGTCCATGGAGAGGATGCGGAAGGCCTGGTAGCCGCGATCCCGCTTCTGGATCATCGCGACGATGCGCGTGCCCTCCAGAATGGTCTGGTATCCGTCGCGGCGAAGGCAGGTGACGTGCAGAAGCACATCCTGCATGCCGTTGTCGGGAACGATGAAGCCGAACCCCTTCGCCACATCGAACCATTTGACGACGCCGGTGATTTCGATCAGCTCGACCGGCTCGCCCGGAAGCTCTTCGAAACTGCCAACGTCTTTCGATGACATTCTGTCTGCCATATCCTGTCGGCCCCTCGATTACGCGTTACGACGTGACGATCAACTGATTCTCAGAGGATAGATTAACATCTTGCTAACCATTTAGCGCAAGTCCCTGCCTTGGCTTTATCCACCTTCATCTCTATCTAGAGTGGCTTGCTCGAGGCTGGCGTCTGCGCCATATCCAACGCGCACCCACATAAGGGGTTCATCGGCGATTGGCCTTGTCGGAGGGAGACACCATAATGCGTTATCTTCATACCATGGTCCGGGTGAAAGACCTGGACGCCTCGCTTCATTTCTACACGACGGTCTTCGGCCTCAAGGAAGTTCGTCGCAGCGACAACGAGAAGGGCCGCTTCACGCTGGTCTTTCTTGCGGCCCCCGACGATCTCAGCGACGCCAAGGACGTTCTCGCTCCCTGCGTCGAGCTGACCTACAATTGGGACACCGAGGATTATACCGGCGGTCGCAACTTCGGTCACCTCGCCTATGAGGTCGATAACATCTACGATTTCTGCCAGCATCTTTCGGACAACGGCATCATCATCAATCGTCCGCCGCGCGAAGGCCGGATGGCTTTTATCCGCTCGCCGGACGGCATTTCGATCGAACTCCTTCAGAAAGGCGACAACCTGCCTGTCGCCGAACCCTGGGCTTCTGCACCGAATATCGGCAGCTGGTAGGATTTTTCAACGCGGCGGCTTCTTTTTATGCAACCGCCGCGTTCCTTCCCCCAACCTTGCCCCAGGCTAACCTCGTCACGACCCGCCTGCCCCGGCCGGCTTGCCCATGCCGCGCTTCCGCGAGATGTTCTCAAGATGATGATTCGCGACATGACGTGCGCGAGACGAGCTGACGGGGGCACATCTTGCCGAAAACGCCTTTCCTTTGTTCGAATGTCCGCATGACGCTGGCGATCGCCTGCCTTTCTGCGTTGATGCTTGGCGGCTGCACCACCACGAAAAAGACGGCTGACGCCACGACGCCCGCGCCGCGCACCACGGTACCGGCGAGCGCCAAGGGCATCCTTGCCAAGGGCGGCACCACCGCCGCTAGCCGTTATGTCGATCCGGCGATTGCCAAGGGCTCGGCGCAGCAGGCCCAGACACCGGCGGCGTCTGCCGTGCCCACTGCGGAAAATACGTTCCCGCCGGCGCCTGCACAGCCTCAGCAAGCCTCGATCGCCGGTCTTGCGACACAGCCGACCGGCGTGCGCGCCGATAGCGGCACGATCTTTTCATCAAACCCGCCGATGGCCGCTGCCGGACCATCCGGCGATGGTCCGGTTCCGGCCAACCTGCCGAGGCGGAATTTCAACGCCACCACCGCCAGTGTCTACAGCACGCCGCAGGCCACGCACGCTGCAGCCTGCGGGGCCGACGCCCAGGGCACTCCTTTAAGCTGCTGATTCAGCGCCTTTTTCGCGTGAGTAGGCCGCGGCAAAAAGGCCGTCATTTTTTTGTAAAAAAGATGGCTTTGACGCTTGCGGGAAAGAAATCCCCTCTCTATAAGAGCGCCACGAAGCGCAGGCGCCCTTCGTCTATCGGTTAGGACACCAGATTTTCATTCTGGGAAGAGGGGTTCGACTCCCCTAGGGCGTGCCACTTCTTTCTCCCCAAGCTTTTGTTTTCATTTCCATATCCAGCTGTCGCACGTCGTTTGGCGGCGGCGCGATTTTTTGCGTTCGCAAGCGTCCGAAAATGCAATTTTGCGCTTGCGGGATAGAAACGCCCTGACTATAAGGGCGCCACCACGAAGCGCACGCGCCCTTCGTCTATCGGTTAGGACACCAGATTTTCATTCTGGGAAGAGGGGTTCGACTCCCCTAGGGCGTGCCACTTCTCTCTCACCGCAAAAGCGGATCCCATCCCAAAAAAATTGACACGCCTCCTTACTGCGCCTTCACGGCGTCGAGCAAGCGAAGCTGCATCCGGCGCGTGCCCTGCCATTGGTCGGCGCTGAGGCAGCCGGCGGCGTGGATCTGCGCCCCCCTGGAATTCAGCAGCATATTGCCGAGCGGCGTTTCGGCGGCCCGGAAAGCAATCCCTTCGAGCCGTGAGCCGTCGGCCGCCTCCAGCGTCACCTTGATATGCGCGGTGCCGACGAGGCGGGCATCCTTCAGCCGGTGGGCAGGGATCGCGAAAACGGGCTGCGAATGGCCGGAACCATAGGGCCCTGCCTGTTCGAGCTGGTCGAAAAGTTCGAGCGTCGCGCCGGAAGCCGAAAGTGCGCCATCGATCTTCAGCACGTGATTTGCGACCAGCGACGGCACGCCCTCGCCCGCCATTTCCTCGAAGAAGGCGCGCAGACGGCCGAGATTGCTACGCTCGACCGTGAGCCCCGCCGCCATGGCGTGGCCGCCACCCTTGACGAGCAAACCTGAGTCCACCGCAGCGCGGACCATCCGGCCCATGTCGAAGCCGTTGATCGAACGGCCGGACCCGGTGCCCCTGCCGGACGGATCGAAAGCGATCGCAAAAGCCGGGCGCTTGAATTTCTCCTTCAGCCGCGCCGCGATCAGCCCGACGATGCCGGGATGCCATTTGTCACGCGCCGTGACGATGACATTGGCTCCCTCGCCGTTGCCGTATTCGGCCAGCACTTCGGCTTCCGCCTCCGCGAGCATGGCAGCCTCCATGGCCTGACGCTCGCGGTTGAGTTCGTCCAGCCGAGCGGCGATCACCTCGGCTTCGATTGGGTCTTCCAGCGTCAGCAGTCGGCTGCCGAGCGCTGCATCGCCGATGCGTCCGCCGGCATTGATGCGCGGGCCGATCAGGAAGCCGAAATGATAGGGCGTCACCGGGCCGCCAAGGCCTGCCTTACGGAACAGCGCCGAAAGCCCGGCATTGCCCATGTGGCGGGCTGCAAGCAGGCCCTTGACCACGTAGGCGCGATTGAGACCCTTCAGCGGCACCACGTCGCAGACGGTGGCCAGCGCGACGATGTCGAGCCAGGCGAGCAGATCGAGCGATCCGGCGCGCGGATCGCCAATTTGCCGCATGTGGCGCGCAGCGGCGACCAGTACCAGGAAGACAACGCCGGCGGCGCAGAGATGGCCCTGGCCCGAGAGGTCGTCCTCGCGGTTCGGGTTGACGAGCGCCAGGCATGGCGGCAGCTCGTGGCCGAGTTGGTGGTGGTCGATAACCACGACGTCGCAGCCCTCATCACGCGCCGCGGCAAGCGCGTCATGGCTGGTGGAGCCGCAATCGACGGTAACGATGAGGCTGGCGCCGTTGGCGATCAACTGACGGATCGCCGTCGGGTTGGGGCCGTAGCCTTCAAAGATGCGGTCGGGAATATAGATTTCCGCCTCGACGCCGAAATGGCGGAGGAACCGGTAGAGCAAGGCTGAAGAGGACGCGCCGTCGACGTCGTAATCGCCGAAGATCGCTACCTTCTCCTGCCGGGCGATCGCATCGGCGAGCCGCAGCACCGCCTTTTCGCAATCGGTGAGGGTGTAAGGATCCGGCATCAGCGAGCGGATGGTCGGGTCGAGGAAGGCGGGAGCATCGTCGAGCGTAACGCCACGGCCAGCGAGCACTCGCGCGACGAGATCGGGGATGCCGTGGATCTGGGCGATCGCCAAGGCCCGGTTCTGGGCCGCCTGATCGAGGCGCGACACCCAGCGCTGGTCGCCCGCGGAGCGTTCGACGCCGAGGAATGCGCGCGGGACGGGATCAACCGTTTCCGCCGTGGACGAAAGCGCGGAGAAAATTCTGGTCATGGAGCGCTTCTAGCGTATCGCGAGAGCAAGAGGAATCGATTTGACGGGATCACCGGGCGGATCGGGCTATCTTTCGGTAACCGGCCGATCACAGCATCGACCAGACGAATGCGGAGCCGCTGATACCTGCAGCCATCGCGAAGAATACCAGCAGGAAAGCGAAACTGCGCCGTCCTGCAAACTCGTCTCCGCCCGGCTGATCGTTGGCGTGGATGCGATGGGTGGGCGGCGAGCCATGTGGCTTGGGGCAGGCTCCACCGAGCCGCAGCCGGTATCCCTTGTTCCGCGTGTTCAAGTTTCGCGTCTTCACGGCCCGCGTATTCATGGCGATCGCGCAAGTGCCTCCTCGACGGTGATTGCCATTGGCAATTTACGTCCAGAGGCCTCCGAGCGGCCAGTCCGAGAGCCTTTGCGGCCTTTGTTTTCGAAGATGTTCCCGAAAGGTTCCGGGGTTACCCACAGGAAACAGCCGCATCCGCTTTTCGAAGCGGCCCGCTTTCTTAAAAAGCCTTGGGCCGCTCGATGCGAATCACCTGGGGCTCTCCGACGAGGTAGCTCTCGGCCTTGATGGCATCGACCGCCTTGCGGACCGAATCCTCGGTGGTCGCGTGGGTGACGAGGATGATCGTCTTCGGCGTGTCAGCCGCCGCATCCGGCTTGGATCGCTGCATGATCGATTCCAGCGAGATGCCGTTCTCCGCCATGCGGGCGGCGATGCTGGCAAAGACGCCGGTGCGGTCGGCGACCGTCAGGCGGATGAAATAGCCGCCCTCATGGCTCTGCATGCGGGCGCGCTTGTAGGGCGCAAGCGAGGCGGCCGGAGTGCCGAGGACCGGAACGCGCTGGGCGCCGGGGCTGCTCTTGGCGATATCAGCGATATCGCCAAGAACGGCGGAAGCGGTCGCGTTGCCGCCGGCGCCGGGGCCGACCATCAGCAGTTCGCCGAGGATATCGGATTCGATCGCCACCGCATTGGTGACGCCGTCGACCTGGGCGATGACCGAGTCATGCGGCACCATGGTCGGATGAACGCGCTGCTCGATGCCGCTGTCGGTCAATTGGGCAACGCCGAGCAGCTTGATGCGGTAGCCGAGATCGGCTGCCGCATGGATGTCCTCGATCGAGATATTGCTGATACCTTCCAGATAGATCTCGTCGGCGGCGATCTGAGTGCCGAAGGCGAGCGTCGTCAGGATTGCGAGCTTGTGGGCCGTGTCGTTGCCCTCGATGTCGAAGGCCGGATCAGCCTCTGCGTAACCAAGCCGCTGGGCTTCCTTGAGGCAATCGGCAAACGACAGGCCTTCCTTCTCCATCCGCGTCAGGATGTAGTTGCAGGTGCCGTTCATGATGCCGTAGACGCGCGACACGGTATTGCCGGTCAGCGACTCGCGAAGCGCCTTGATGACCGGAATGCCGCCGGCGACGGCTGCTTCGAAATTGAGAAGGACGCTTTTCTCTTCGGCGATCTTGGCAAGTTCGACACCGGACGCTGCAAGCAGTGCCTTGTTGGCCGTCACCACATGGAGACCACGCGTCAGCGCTGCCTTTACGGAATCGGCGGCAGCACCCGAGGCGCCGCCCATCAGTTCCACAAAGACGTCGATGTCGGCCTCGTTGGCCATCTTTTCAGGCGTGTCGAACCAGGCGATGCCGGAAATATCGATGCCGCGGTCGCGCGACCTGTCGCGTGCCGTCACTGCCGTGATCTCGATCGCACGGCCGCACGTCGTTGCCAATTCATTCGCGCGGGTCTGGATGATCCGGACGAGCGAGGCACCCACAGTGCCGAGACCCGCAATGCCGACTTTGAGGGCGTCTGCCATGCTATTCTTCCTGATTGCCTGGGAGGTGGCGGCCCACGCGGGCCGCCGGAAATGCTGGTCCGATCAACGGCGTGTGTTGAGCGAGATGACGTTGTGCATCGTCTCGTCGGCCGTCGACAGGAACTTCTTGATGTTGCGGGCCGCCTGGCGGATGCGGTGTTCGTTCTCGACCAGCGCCAGACGAACATAGTCGTCGCCCATCTCGCCGAAGCCGATGCCCGGCGCGACCGCGACGTCCGCCTTCTCGACCAGCAGCTTGGAGAATTCGAGGCTGCCGAGGTGGCGGAACTTTTCCGGGATCTTTGCCCAGGCGAACATGGTGGCTGCCGGCGGCGGCACTTCGAAACCGGCCTTGCCGAAGGAGTCGACCATCACGTCGCGGCGGCGCTTGTAAACGTTGCGGACTTCGGCGATGTCGGAACCGTCACCGTTGAGTGCGTGGGTCGCGGCGACCTGGATCGGCGTAAAGGCGCCGTAATCGAGGTACGACTTGACGCGGGTCAGCGCCGAGATCAGACGCTCATTGCCGACCGCAAAGCCGATGCGCCAGCCGGGCATGGAGAAGGTCTTCGACATCGAGGTGAACTCGACGGCGATATCCATCGCGCCGGGCACCTGCAGCACGGACGGTGGCGGTTCGCCGTCGAAATAGATTTCCGAATAGGCAAGGTCCGACAGCACGATGATGTCGTGCTTCTTCGCGAAGCTCACCACCTCCTTATAGAAGTCCAGCGAGGCGACATGCGCCGTCGGGTTGGACGGGTAGTTGAGGATCAGCGCCAGCGGCTTCGGGATCGAATGTTTTACCGCGCGTTCGAGCGGCGGAAAGAAGCTGTCATCCGGCTCGACCGACATCGAGCGGATCACGCCGCCGGCCATCAGGAAGCCGAAGGCATGGATCGGATAGGTGGGATTGGGGCAGAGAATAACGTCGCCCGGTGCTGTGATCGCCTGCGCCATATTGGCGAAGCCTTCCTTGGAGCCAAGCGTCGCAACGACCTGGGTATCCGGGTTGAGCTTCACGCCGAAACGGCGGGCATAATAGGCAGCCTGGGCACGGCGAAGGCCGGGAATACCCTTGGATGACGAATAACGGTGGGTGCGCGGGTCCTGGACCACTTCGCACAGCTTGTCGACGATCGCCTTCGGGGTCGGAAGGTCGGGATTGCCCATGCCGAGATCGATAATGTCCGCGCCACCCGCTCGCGCGCTTGCCTTCAAACGGTTAACCTGTTCGAAGACGTATGGCGGCAGGCGTCGGACTTTATGAAACTCTTCCATCTTTCTCCCCGTGGAAGGCGCGCAGCGTCAGACGCGACGCGCCGGTGTCGCATGATTGGCGATTTTTTGCTTTGCGACCAAAAGCGCCGAAACGCAAGTGCTAATTGCCGATATCGGGTGGCCCGGATGACTTGGTTTGCCCGGACGACTTGGCGACATGGGCTACTTGGCGATATGCGCCAATGCGTCCTTGCCGTGCTCGGCGGCAAGCTTGCGGTATTCGGCGACCCGGCGCTGATATTCGGCTTCCGAGATCGAACCCGATCTGCGCAGGCGAGCGAGCGACGCAAGGCGCGGCTCGCTCTTGTTGTAATCCTCGTCCTCGATCTGCTCGGCCGCAGCGCGCAGCGTCGGATCGAAGCTCGGATAGACACCGGTGTTCTGCTTGGTGACCGGACCGGGTGGCGGCGCGTTCTTGCTTTGGACGACGACGGCCGGCGGTGCGGTGTTCGGAATACCGTCATCCAGAGCAAAAGTGCTGCTGTTGCAGCCGGCCAGCAGAGAGAGCGCGCCAAGACCGATGAAAAGCGGTAAGCTGCCGACCCGATGCCTCAGTTTTTCCATTTCCGTAACCCAGTTTCCGTCATCGGCCAAATGCACCTGAAGGCGCCGATCGCTGGCACTTGTATTCGCTTTCAGGCACAATGTACAAACGAAAACAACTAACAAACTGTGGGGAGGTCGCGCGTGGCGGAAAAGACCGAGGATAACGGGCGGACCGGCCAGGAATTTCCGGGATTCGACCCCAAATCGGTCGAGGCCTATGTGGTCAAGGACCCGCAGGCGCTCGCCATGAACTTCGCCAGGGCGCTCGAAAACCTGGGCAAGGCGGCATCGGAATGGCTCGGCCCCCGCGAACGCGGCGAGATCGGCGATTCGGTCGCGGACCCGGTGACAGACCTCGTGAAGACCCTTTCCAAGGTCACGGAATACTGGATTTCGGATCCGAAGCGGACGCTCGAGGCGCAGACCTTGCTCTTCTCCAGCTATATCGGCATCTGGACGCGTACGCTCAATCAGTTTTCGGGCCAATTCTCCGGCCAGCCGGTCGCTCCCGAAGCCGATACCCTGCCGAAAGACAAACGTTTCGCCGACGATGACTGGATGAAGAACCCGTTCTTCGCCCTCCTCCGGCAGCTCTATCTCGTCACCGCCTCCTGGGCCGACAAGCTGGTCACCGAAGCCGAAGGGCTCGACGAGCACACGCGCCACAAGGCCGCCTTCTACGTGAAGCAGGTGACGGCTGCCCTTTCGCCGGCCAATTTCGCTCTCACCAATCCGGAGGTGTATCGCGAGACGGTCGCCAGCAACGGTGCCAACCTGGTGGCCGGCATGAAGATGTTCGCAGAGGACATCGCGGCCGGAGGTGGCGACCTGAGACTGCGCCATACCGACGCGACCAAGTTCGCGATCGGCCGCAACATGGCGCTGACGCCGGGCAAGGTGATCGCCCAGAGCGAGGTCTGCGAGGTCATCCAGTACGAACCCTCGACGGAAACGGTGCTGAAGCGCCCTCTCCTCATCTGCCCGCCGTGGATCAACAAGTTCTACATTCTCGACCTCAACCCTCAGAAGAGCTTCATCAAGTGGTGCGTCGACCAGGGCCATACGGTCTTCGTGATCTCCTGGGTCAATCCGGATGAACGCCATGCGAAGAAGGACTGGGAATCCTACATGCGCGAAGGGATCGACTTCGCGCTGACCACGGTCGAGAAGGCTACCGGCGAACGCCAGGTCAATGCGATCGGTTATTGCGTCGGCGGAACGCTGCTTGCCGCAACGCTTGCTTATCACGCACAGAAGAAGAACAGCCGCATCGCATCGGCGACCTTCCTCACCACCCAGGTGGATTTCACCCATGCGGGCGATCTCAAGGTGTTCGTCGACGAGGAACAGATCGCGGCGATGGAAAAGCAGATGAATGCCGTCGGCTATCTCGACGGTTCGAAGATGGCCACCGCCTTCAACATGCTGCGCGCCTCTGAACTGATCTGGCCCTACGTGGTCAGCAACTACCTCAAGGGCAAGGAACCGATGCCCTTCGACCTGCTCTACTGGAATTCCGACAGCACACGGATGGCGGCTGCCAACCACGCCTATTACCTGCGCAACTGCTATCTCGACAACACGCTCAGCAAGGGCGAGATGAAGCTCGCCGGCAAGACGATCTCGCTCAAGGACATCAAGATCCCGGTCTACAATCTCGCCACCCGGGAAGACCATATCGCGCCGCCGAAATCGGTCTTCCTCGGCTCCTCGCTGTTCGGCGGGCCGGTGGATTTCGTGCTGACCGGCTCGGGCCATATCGCCGGCGTCGTCAACCCGCCCGACAAGCAGAAATACCAGTACTGGACCGGCGACAAGGCCGAGGGCCAATACGAAGACTGGCTTACGGGTGCCGAGGAAAACAAGGGATCCTGGTGGCCGCACTGGCACGCCTGGGTCGAGGCAAAGGACGACGAGCGCGTGCCGGCCCGCAAGCCCGGCGGCAAGGCGCTCAATGCGATCGCCGATGCGCCCGGCACCTACGTGCTCGAACGCGTCTGATCCTAATCCCGATGCGTTTTGATCCGCCGCTCGTGCCTGCGACACTCCTGCAACGCTACAAGCGCTTCCTGTTCGACGCCGTGCTGGAGGACGGCACGCCGTTTACCGGCTCCTGCCCCAATACCGGCTCGATGCGAGGGCTGACGACGCCAGGCTCGAAGATCTGGCTGTCGCTGCACGACAGCCCCACCCGCAAATACCGGCACATGTTCGAGATGGTCGAGGTGGACGGCGAGCGCGTCGGCATCAATACCGGCCTGCCAAACCGGCTCACCGAAGAAGCGATCCACGCCGGGCTGATTCCGAGCCTTGCCGGTTACGAGACGATCCTGCGTGAACAGCGCTACGGCCGCAATTCGCGCATCGACTTCCTGCTTCTGGGCAGCGATCTGCCGAATGCCTATGTGGAGGTCAAGAACGTCCACTTCTGCCGTGAGCCGGGGCTGGCGGAATTCCCCGATACCGTTACCAAGCGCGGTGCCAAACACCTGGAAGAGCTGGGCGACATGGCGGAGGCCGGTCACCGGGCGGTGATGATTTATCTCATCCAGCGGCACGACTGTTCGCGTTTCCGTATCTGCGGAGATCTCGACCCATTCTATGCGCTCGCCTTCGAGCGCGCCAAGTCCCGCGGCGTTGAGGCCTATGCCGTCGATTGCCACGTTTCGCCGGAGGAAATCGCGCCGTCGGGGCTGATCCCGATCGAAGATCTCGGCTATCGTTTTTCGGCCGCTTTGTAGACCGCATCTCGATCCCGTCTGCCGACGGCGACTACCAAGACGATCAGTTGCGTATCGCGAACTTCATAGACGAGGCGATAGCCGATGGAGCTCAGCTTAATTTTGTAGCGGTCCTTGGATCCATGAAGCTGGGCGGCAGCGACGCGCGGATTTTCGAGGCATTCGGCCAATTTCTTCTTGAACTGCTCGCGGATATTCGAGTCGAGCTTGCGCCATTCCTTCAGCGCAACATCCAGAAACGCGAGCTCATAGCTCATCCAGCATTACCTTGATGACGGTCTCGCCTGCCCGGCTGTCGGCAAGTGCATTGAGCTCAAGGTCTTCCAACCGGTCCATCATCGCTTCGTAAGCCTTTGCAGGCACGCAGTAGAAGGCGGGCTCGTTGCGATTGAGGATGGCGACAGGAGCTCCGTCTCCTGCTGCGACGGTACCCATCGGGTTGCGCTTCAGCTCGGACACGCTGGCGGTAACTTCGGCGAGGACGATGCTGACCATGGTGGCTCCAATGCTCCAATTCGCACCTTGTATAGACCCATAAGAAGCACTTTAAAAGGCTCGTTTCAAATCTACTCGTTCGGATTGTCGGGAAGAAAAGCGCTGAAATCTCCGATCGCCATGGACGAACCGGGGCCGGCTGCTTTATGAACGGAGAGATTGCGAGAGAAGAACCATGGTCAACTATATCGAGGCGGTTTCCGCCCCCCTTAAAAACACGGGCGCGATCCGGCTCTATACTGCGGACGACTTTGCCGGCATGCGCAAGGCGTGCCTGCTGACGGCGCGCTGCCTCGATGAGCTTGCGGCGATCGTGCAGCCCGGCGTCACCACCAATGCCATCGATCGCTTCGTTTTCGAATTCGGCATGGACCATGGTGCGTTGCCGGCGACGCTGAATTATCGCGGTTACACGAAATCCTCCTGCACCTCGATCAATCACGTCGTCTGCCACGGCATTCCGGATGACAAGCCTTTGCGGGAAGGCGATATCGTCAATATCGACGTCACCTATATCCTCGACGGCTGGCACGGGGATTCGAGCCGCATGTATCCGGTGGGCCAAATCAAGCGCGCCTCCGAGCGCCTGCTCGAAGTCACCTATGAATGCCTGATGCGCGGCATCGAGGCAGTCCGTCCCGGCGCCCGCACCGGGGCGATCGGAGAAGCGATCCAGACCTATGCGGAAGCGGAACGCTGCTCGGTGGTGCGCGATTTCTGCGGCCATGGTGTCGGCCGGCTTTTCCACGACTCGCCGAACATCCTCCATTACGGTCGCGCCGACGAAGGTCCGGAAATGAAGGAAGGGATGATCTTCACCATCGAGCCGATGATCAATCTCGGCAAGCCGCATGTGAAGGTGCTTTCCGACGGCTGGACCGCGGTTACCCGCGACCGGTCGCTGTCGGCGCAATACGAACACGCGATCGGCGTCACCGCCACCGGCTGCGAGATTTTCACCCTCTCGCCGGGGGGCTTCGACCGGCCCGGCCTGCCACCGCTTTCGAGGTAACGGATGGCCAACCGCTCCGCTCCTCCGCCGGACGAACAGGCGTCCTTCGTCGAGGACGAGCGCGGCTTTTTCGCCGAACAGCTGACAAAACCAAAAGCCATCAAGAAGCCGGCACTTGCCGAGGACGACGAGCCGGCGGCGCATTACCATGGCCACCGCGAACGCCTCAAAACCAAATATCGCGAACATGGCGATACGGGGCTTGCGGACTACGAGATCCTCGAACTCCTGCTGTTCCGATCGATCCCCCGCCGGGATACCAAACCGCTTGCCAAGGCGCTGATCGCCCGCTTTGGAACGCTTGCCGGAGTTCTCGGCGCGCCGCTCGGATTGCTGCAGGAGATCAAGGGCGTCGGAGAGGCGGTGGCGCTCGACCTGAAGCTCGTTGCGACCGTCGGGCAGCGGATGCTGAAAAGCGAACTGCGCGGCAAGCAGGTCCTGTCGTCCTGGTCTTCCGTGATCGACTATTGCCATGCGGTCATGGCCTACGAGCCCCGCGAACAGTTCCGCATCCTTTTTCTCGACAAGCGCAACGCGCTGATCGCCGACGAGGTGCAGGGCCACGGTACCGTTGATCACACCCCGGTCTATCCGCGCGAAGTCGTGCGCCGGGCGCTCGAACTGTCAGCGACTGCAATCATCCTCGTCCACAACCACCCGAGCGGCGACCCCACTCCTTCCCGTGCCGATATCGACATGACGAAGACGATCGTCGACACCGCAAAACCCTTGGGTATCACGGTGCACGACCACATCATCATCGGCAAGGACGGCCATGTCAGCCTGAAGGGGCTGAGGCTGATCTGAGTTTTGGCGTGGGGGTGAAGAGGACCCGCATGCCTTTTCCGATCTCGGCGCCCTAGGGATCGAGCGCTGGCAGTTTACCGAAAAAGCATCTTTCGTTGCAGATCGTTACGTCACGCCACCTGCACCATGTGGCCTTCGGAAACCTCGCGATACTGGCGCGCCGGCGGCTGGAAACCCATCGGACGGACAGGGCTCTTCAGCTCGTCGTTGGAAATGCCCCGGCGGATGCCGCGGCGGGCCGGGTCCGGCACCGGGACGGCTGCCATCAGCTTTTTCGTATAAGGATGCTGCGGATTATCGAAGACCGCGGCGCGCGGGCCGATCTCGACGATCTCGCCGAGATACATGACCGCCACCCGATGGCTCACCCGTTCGACCACCGCCATGTCATGGCTGATGAAAAGGAAGGCGAGATTGAGGCTCTGCTGCAGGTCGAGGAGCAGGTTGCAGACCTGCGCCTTGATCGAGACGTCGAGCGCCGAGACGCTTTCGTCGGCGACGATCACCTTCGGATCAAGCGACAGGGCGCGGGCAATGGCGATGCGCTGGCGCTGACCGCCCGAAAACTCGTGCGGATAGCGGCGCGCCATATCAGGCGACAGCCCCACCTTGCGGAGCAGGTCGGCGGTCTTTTCCTTGGCGTCCTTCGCATTGCCGAGCTTATGCTTGACGAAGGGTTCGGAAATCGCAGCGCCGACCGTCATGCGCGGGTTGAGCGACGAGAACGGATCCTGGAAGATCATCTGGATGGTCTTGCGCATGTCGCGCAGCCCCGTCTGATCGAGGCGCAGGACATCGTAGCCGTCGAGCGCCACGTCGCCGCTGGTGGGCTCGATCAGCCGCATGATCGAGCGGCCGGTCGTCGACTTGCCGCAGCCGGATTCACCGACCAGTGACAATGTCTCGCCCTGGAAGAGATCGAAGGAAATATTCTCGACCGCATGGACGGAACCCGTCTGCGTCGCGAACAGGCCGGAGCGGACCGCGAAGCGGGTGACGAGGTTCTTCACCGCCAGAACCGGAGTTTTCCGGGTGTCGACCGTGCCGGCGACTTCCTTGGGCTCGGCGGTCTCGCCTGTCGCGATGTCGACGACCGGGAAACGGGTGGGCCATTTGCGGTCCTGCATCGAGCCGAGCCGCGGGACGGCGGAGAGAAGCGCCCGCGTATACGGGTGCTTGCCGCGATGGAAGATCTCTTCGGTCGGACCGCTTTCGACCGCCTCGCCCCGATACATGACGATGGTGCGGTCGGCGATCTCGGCGACCACACCCATGTCATGGGTGATGAAGAGCACCGACATGCCCTCCTCCTCCTGCAGCACCTTGATCAGGTCGAGGATCTGCCCCTGGATGGTGACATCGAGCGCGGTAGTCGGTTCGTCGGCGATCAGCAGCCTCGGTTTCGAGGCCAAGGCCATGGCGATCATGACGCGCTGGCGCATGCCGCCGGAAAACTGGTGCGGGTAGTCGTCGAACCGTGCGCCTGCGTTCGGGATGCGGACCTTTTCGAGCAGCCGCACGGTTTCGGCGCGCGCCTGCGACTTCGACAGTCCCTTATGGCGCGTCAGCACTTCCGAAATCTGCCGCCCGATCGTGAAGATCGGGTTGAGCGAAGTCATCGGCTCCTGGAAAATCATCGAGGCGTCGTTGCCGCGCACGCCCCGCATCTCCTTTTCGGAGATCGACAGGAGATCCCGCCCGGAGAGCAGGATGCTGCCCTCGATCTTGCTCGTGTTGGCCGCGAGCAGCCGCATGATCGACAGCGAGGTAACGCTCTTGCCGGAGCCGCTTTCCCCGACGATCGCGACCGTCTCGCCCGGATGCACATCGAAGGAGACGTCGCGGACGACGCTTTTCCATTCGCCGTCGACGAGGAAGGATGTCGTCAGGTTCCTGACGGAAAGAACAGGTGTCTCGGTCATTGGGGCTTCCGTCTTCAGGGCTTCCGTCATTGGGGCTTCCACGGGGTGGCAAAGGAGGCCGAGGCGCGGCCTTCCGCCTCGCGGACCGCTTCCAGCTCGGCGATCTTCTGGTCGATGACCCGGCGGTCGATCATGCCGTGCGGATTTTCGCGGGTCGGCATGGTTTCGGCGACATGCAGGAACCGTTCCTGCGCCACCGCATAGAGCCGCCGCAGTTCGCCGAGCGGATCGGCGTGATCGTCGGCATTGATGCGCAGCCACGGGTAATCCTGGTCGCGATAGAGGACCATGGCGGCAGACTGCTTGCCGCGCTTGTCGCCGCCGGCGGCCTCGCCTGCATCCATGGCGGCGAGCACGCGCTCGGCGAGCGGCGCGCCTTCGTCCGCCTTTTGCCTGTAGACCCTAAGCGTCTCAGCGATCACCTGCGGCCCGGCGAGCATGTTGCCGGCGACGGAGACGTTGTCGTCGACCAGATGGCCGGCCCAGTCGACGCAGATTTCGCCGGTATAGGCGGCGTTGCGGCCGTTGGCGTCAATCAGGTGGAACTGGCGCTGGCGCCGGCCGTCATCGCGCGCCGTTAGCACCTCGATGATCTCCTGCGGGCTCTTGCCCTCTTCCAGAAGCTTCAGTCCATCCGTGCCGTAGAGCGGGCTGACGAAGGCCTGGGTAGCAACGGCGCCTACCCTGCCCTTGATATGCGGGACCGCGGCGCCGACCGCGAAGAAGCGGCTGGCGACGGCGATGCCGAAATGACCCGTCGCGGGGTCCCGTGCGACGATCGACCACGTCATGACTTATCTCCCGACCGCATAGGCCTGCATCAGCCGCGGCGTTGCCGCCGCCCGCAGCAATCCGTCGGCGTCGCGGCGGGCTGCGGTCAGGCGGCCGACACTCCAGGGATCCGCCACCGTGATCTGGTGGCCGCGGCTGCGCAGTTCGGTGAGCACGTCGGCACCGATATTGCTCTCCACCATGATGTGTCCCGGCTGGCTGGTGCGCGGATAGAAGGAGCCGGGAAAATGTGTGGTGTGGAACAGCGGCATGTCGATCGCCGCCTGCAGGTTCGGCTTGTGGTGGACGTATCGCAGGAAGAACGGCAACTGCCATTGATCCTGCTGGTCGCCGCCGGGCGTGCCGAACACCAAAGTCGGACGGCCCTCATGCAGGGCCAGCGACGGAGTGAGCGTCGTGCGCGGACGTTTTCCCGGTTCCAGCGAGGTCGGCAGGCCGGGTTTCAGCCAGAACATCTGGGCGCGGGAGTTCAGGGCGAAACCGAGGCCCGGCACGATCGGCGAGGACTGCAGCCAGCCGCCCGACGGCGTGGTCGAGACCATGTTGCCCCAGCGGTCGATGACGTCGATATGGACCGTGTCGCCGCGCTTCTCCGTGAGATGCGACATGGTCGGCTCGTAGACCGCGCCCTTGCCGCTCACTTCCGCCAGCATGCCCATGGTGAGGTCGAACTGGTGGTCGTAGCCGGGTACGCGGCCCGGCCGCAATTCGAGCGAGGCCTGGCTGCCGATCAGCTTGCGGCGCTCGGCATTGTAGCCTTCCGACAGGAGATATTCGGTCGGGATCTGCGCGAAATTCGGGTCGCCGTAATAGACTTCGCGGTCGGCGAAGGCGAGCTTCATGGCCTCGACGACAATATGCACGAAATCCGGTCCGGCCGGATCCATCGCCGAGAGGTCAAAGCCCTTCAGCAGCGCCAGCGACTGCAGAAGCACAGGCCCCTGCCCCCAGGCCGGCGTCTTGGCAACGGTCCAGTTGTGATAATCATAGGTCTGCGGCGCCTCGACGGTCGCCCGCCAGTTGGCCATATCGTCGGCGGTCAGCACGCCCTTGTGGCGGGCGCCGCTCGCATCCATGACTTCGGCCGTCGAGACATAACGGTCGATCGCCTCGGCCACGAAGCCGCGGTAAAAGGCGTCGCGGGCGGCCTCGATCTGGTTTTCGCGGCCGGTCTTGGCTTCGGCCTCGCCGATGAGGCGCTTCCAAGTTTCGGCGAGAACCGGGTTCTTGAAATTGCTCTGCGCTTCGGGAGCCACGCCGCCCGGAAGCCAGGTCGCGTAGGACGTCGACCACTCGGTCTCGAAGAAGCCAGCAAGCCCCTTGATGGTGGCGGAAACGCGGGCAAGCATCGGGTGGCCCTGTTCGGCGTAATAGATCGCCGGCTCGAGCACGTCGCGCACGCTCATCGTGCCGTAGTCGCGCAGCATCAGCATCCAGCCGTCGAAGGCGCCGGGGATGACGGTCGCGAGCAGGCCGTCGCCGGGGATCAGCTTCAGGCCTTCCGACGCGTAATGCTCGATGGTGGCGCCAGCCGGCGCCGGCCCCTGGGCGCAGATGACTTCGACCTTGTCCTTTTTCTTCGAATAGAAGACGGCCGGCATGTCGCCGCCCGGGCCGCAGAGATGCGGCTCGACGATCTGCAGCACGAAGCCGGTTGCAACGGCTGCATCGAAGGCATTGCCGCCCTTTTCGAGGATCGCCATGCCGACGGCCGAGGCGATCCAGTGGGTCGAGGTGACCACCCCGAACGTGCCGAGGATTTCGGGCCGTGTGGTGAATTCAGTCATGGGTATAGGTCCTTTCACATCACGCTTCGCGCGATCATCATGCTTCGCGGGGATCCAGCGCATCGCGCAGGCCATCGCCCAGGAGATTGAAACCAATCACGACGAGGAAGATCGCCGCACCCGGCCACATCGCCATCCAGGGCGCCTGGCTCAGGAAGTTCTTGGCGACGTTCAGCATCGAGCCCCAGGACGGGGCCGGCGGCTGCTGGCCGAGGCCGAGGAAGGAAAGGCTCGCCTCGGCGATGATCGCGGTTGCGATCGTCAGCGTCGCCTGGACGATGATCGGGGCAAAGACGTTGGGCAGGATGTAGCGAGTCATGATTTCAAAGTGGTTCAGGCCAACGGCGCGTGCGCCTTCGACATAATCCTCGGTCTTGACCGCCAGGACCTGACCGCGGGTCAGCCGCACGAAGATCGGCATGGCGGACAGGCCGATGGCGATCATCGCATTCATCAGGCTCGGGCCCAGGAATGCGGCGAGCGCGATCGCCATGATCAGGAAGGGCATGGCGAGCAGCGCTTCGGTGATGCGCGAGATCACCATATCCACCCAGCCGCCGAAATAACCGGAGACGAGGCCGAAGGGCACGCCGATGCCGACCGCGATGACGACGGAGAACACCCCGGCCATCAGCGACGCCCGGGCCCCCCAGATCATGCGGGACAGGATGTCGCGGCCGAGATCGTCGGTGCCGAGCCAGTGCATGGCCGAAGGCGCCTTGCGGATCGCCGTCCAGCTCGTCGCGACGGGATCGATGATCGGCAGGATCGGCGCGCTGGCCGCGAGGATTGCGAAGAACAGGACGAAGACGGCGCCGACGAGCGCGCTCCGGTTCTTCTTCATCTTGCGCCAGGCGCGGCTCCTGTCGCGCTTGGCCGCCGCAACCGGCGGCGCTTGGTCGATCGTGGTCATAGGGTGGCCCTCAGACGCGGATTGAGCAGGACGTAAAGAACGTCGGCGAAAAGGTTCATCAGGATGAAGCCGACCGCCGTGCACAGCACGACGCCCTGCACGACCGCATAGTCGCGGTTGAAGACGGCGTCGACGATGAGCTTGCCGAAGCCGGGAATGGTGAAGATCTGCTCGGTCAGCACCGCGCCGGCGAGCAGTTCCCCGAACAGCAGCGCCGACAGGGTCACCACCGGCAGCAGCGCATTGCGGAAACTGTGGCTCAGAATGACCTCCCGCGGCGACAGGCCCTTAGCGCGGGCGGTGCGGATATAATCGGCGCTGAGCACGCCGATCATCGCCGAGCGGGTATGGCGCATCAGGGTTGCGGCGAGCGCATTGCCGAGCACGAAGGCCGGCATGATCATGGTCTGCAGGGACCGGACAGGATCGACGAAGATCGACTCGAAGCCGGAGGCCGGCAGCCAGCCGAGCTGCACCGAGATCAGCAGGATGAGCATGATACCCAGCCAGAAGTTCGGGATCGACAGGCCCGTCAGCGCCAGCACATTGGCGATGTAGTCGATGAAGGTGTTCTTCTTGACCGCTGCCAAGATACCGATCGGAATGCCGATCAGCATGGCGAAGAACATCGCCATCACGGCAAGCTGGATCGTCACCGGCAGCTTCTGAAGGATCAGTTCCAGGACAGGCTGGTTGGTGCGCAGCGAAATGCCGAAGTCGCCGGTCAGCACACCGCCGAGCCAATAGAAATATTGCATCACGACCGGATCGTTCAGCCGGTATTTGTCGCGCAGGAATTCGATGACCGCCGGATCGCGCTCCTCGCCGGCCATCGCCAGAATGGGATCGCCGGGCAGCAATTTCTGCAGTGAAAAGACAAAAATGGAGATGATCAGCAAGGTCGGTATGGCGACCAGCAGACGCTTTCCGATGTAGACAGGCATGACGCCGTCCCCCGTTGAGCAACATTGTTACGAAGCGATGCGGAAAAGTGCCGCATGGGTCCACTCCCCACGCGGCACGGGAGGCTTAGCCCTTCTTGACGCCTTGCAGGCGGATCATGCCGTCAGGATTGGGCACGAAACCCGTGACGTTCTTCTTGTAAGCCCAGATCCACGACTGATGACCGAGATAGATGACCGGCATGTCTTCGTTGAGGATCACGCCCGCAGCATCGTATTTCTGCTTGCGGACCGCGTCGTCGGTCGAGGCGCGCGCTTCATAGAGCAGCTTGTCGACGTCCGGGTTGCAGTATTTCACGTCGTTGATGCCGCCCTTGCAGGTGATGAACTGATGGATATTGCCATCCGGATCGACACGGCCGGACCAGTCGGAGCGGCTGAGCTGAAAATTGCCGCGGGTCTGCTCTTCGAGCAGCGTCGCGAACTCGGTCGACTTCAGGCTGACGTCGAAGCCGGCTTCGGCGACCATCGACTGCAGGATTTGCATCATCTGCTGGGCAACCGGGTTGTTCGGAATCTGCAGCTCGACCGGGACACGGTCGAAACCGGCGGCCTTGATCAGAGCCTTGGCCTTGGCGACATCGCGGGCGGGAACCGGGATTGCCTTGTTGAACCACGGGCTATTCGGCGGGAACGGCTGATTGCCGCCAACGGCGGTGCCTTCATAAACGATCTGATTCATGGCGTCGCGGTCGATCGCCAGCGAGAAGGCCTGGCGCAGGCGCTTGTCCTTGCCGAACGGGTTGTCGGCGCGCGGACCGTTGGCGATATTGGCGTAAAGCGCCATATAACCGATGTTGACGGTCGCGTCGTATTTTAGGCCCGAATTGCCCTTGACGGCGGTAACGTCGGTCGGAGCCAGACGCTCGATGAAGTCGAGGTCACCCGATTGCAGGTTGGCAAGGCGCACGGTCGTATCCGGGATCGGCAGGTATGTGACCTTGTCGACGAAGATCTTGTCCTTGTTCCAGTAATCCTTGAATTTTTCGAGCACGATGCGGTCCTGCTGGACGCGCTCGACAAACTTGAACGGACCGGCGCAGACAGGCTTGGAGCCGAAATTGGCGCCGAGCGCCTTGGCGGCGGTCGGCGAGACGATCATGCCGGCGCGGTCGGAGAGCTGGGCGAGCAGCGTCACGTCGGGAGCCTTCAGCGTGAACTTGACTTCCAGCGGACCAGATGCCTCGACCTTGGCGACGGACGTCAGTTCGCTCTTGCGGCGAGATTCCGGCAGGGTCATATTACGTTCAATGGTGGCAACCACGGCGGCGGCATCGAGCGGGGTGTCGTCATGGAACTTGACGCCCTCGCGGATCTTCATCGTCAGTTCCTTGCCGTCGGCGGACCATTTCCACTCGGTGGCGAGTTGGGGAACGATCTTCAGGTCAGGCGAAACGTCGACCAGCTTGTCGCACAGGGCGGTATAGACGATACGGCCGACGAAGGTGCGGGACTGGGCCGGATCGAGAACGTCGGCATCGTCCTGCAGCCCGATGCGCAAATCGACCGCAAGCGCCGGAAAGGCGAAAAGCGCGCCGGCCAGCAGCGCGGTCGTAAGCTTGGTAAGTCGCATCATGATGAACATTCCTCTCTTGTTTTTAGGTTCCTGTTTTTAGTCTTGGCCGGTTTCCGGCTTCTGGTGGTGGGCCGCATGGCGGCCATTCAGCTTGCTTCGCTGAGCGATCCCTGTTCCACGGAGCCAAGGGACGTCGCGCGGATGAGCCGCTCCTGAAGCATCAGCAGGTGTTCGCGCATCGCCTCCCCTGCCTGCACCGGATCACGCGCGGCAATCGCCTCGATGATGGTCTTGTGCTGCGCAAACGAGATGTTGACCGCGTCGCCGCTCGAACGGGCGCGCTCGCGGATCGCCCGCCATGCCTCGTCCTGGCGGACACGATTGATGACGTCGAAGATCGACAGGAAAAGCTGGTTGCCGGCGCTCTGGGCGATCAGCCGGTGTAGCGTTCCATCCCACAGTTCGCGGGCGTCGGCATCGCTGCTCTCGATGATCTTCAAGGCGATCTCTTGCATCTTGACGATATCCGCCGGCTTGGCACGCATGGCCGCGAGTTGGGCGAGCTGCGGTTCGATCCTCAGACGGACTTCCATGATCTCCATGAAGTCCGTGCCGGCGACGATTGCGCCCACGTGGTTGCTCCACTCACTCGGCCTTTCGCCGATAAAGGTGCCTGAGCCCTGACGGCGCCAGATGAGGCCTTCGGATTCGAGCACCTCGAGTGCACGTCGCACCGCGCGCCGGCTAATGCCGAGCATATCGGTCAAAGCCCGTTCGGTCGGCAGGCGGCCCTCAGAACCGAATTCCCCCGCCCTTAAAAGCTCCCTCAGGCGATCCAGCGCATAGCTCGAATTGTCATGAGCCTCGCCGGCTTTATCCTGTACCATTTATCGTACCAATTTCTGATTGGTCCGAATGGACGGCATTTCCTGACCTCCGTCAAGTTAATTTTTCGGCAATTCTTGCAGTGCACAAAATTGATGCATACAGATTGAAATCAAGGCTTGGACGGGCCGCAATCAAAACTTTAGAATAGGCGGCTACAAAGGGATTCGTGAGTGCTGCCGCATTGCGGCAGCCGTCAGATTCGGAGCGGAGCATCCCATGAACCAATACGACCTCATCGTCGTCGGCAGCGGACCGGCCGGTCGCCGCGCGGCCATCCAGGCAGCCAAGCTCGACAAGAAGGTTTTGGTCGTCGAACAGGGCAAGAGGGTCGGAGGCGTATCGGTCCATACGGGCACGATCCCGTCGAAGACGCTGCGCGAAACGGCGCTCAACCTGTCCGGCTGGCGCGAGCGCGGCTTCTACGGCAAGGCTTACCGGGTCAAGCAGGAAATCAGCGCCGAGGATCTGCGTCGTCGCCTGCTGATCACGCTCGACCACGAGGTCGAGGTGCTGGAACACCAGTTTGCCCGCAACCGCGTCCAGAGCATCCGTGGCAAGGCGACTTTCGTCACGCCCGACACGATGGCAATCGCCAAGGACGACGGCGACGTCATGCACGTCATGGGCAAGTCGATCCTGCTCGCGGTGGGCACCAAACCCTTCCGTCCCGACTACATGCCCTTCGACGGCAAGACGGTTCTCGACAGCGACGAGCTGCTCGAAATCGAGCAACTCCCCCGTTCGATGGTGGTCATCGGCGCCGGCGTTATCGGCATCGAATATGCGACAATCTTCAGTGCCCTCGATACCGCCGTCACCGTCATCGATCCGAAATCGACCATGCTCGACTTCATCGACAAGGAAATCGTCGAAGACTTCACCTACCAACTGCGCGACCGCAACATGAAGCTGCTGCTCGGCCAGAAGGCGGACAAGGTGGAACGGCTGCCGGACGGCAAGGTTATGGTGCACGTGGACAGCGGCCGCCAGATCATTACCGACATGGTGCTGTTCGCCGCCGGCCGCATGGGCGCCACCGACACACTGAACCTCGCCGCAGCCGGCCTCGAGGCCGACAGCCGCGGCCGCCTCAAGGTCAATCCCGAAACCTTCGAGACCTCCGTTCCCAACATCTACGCCGCCGGCGACGTCGTTGGGTTTCCGAGCCTCGCCTCGACCTCGATGGAACAGGGCCGCGTCGCGGCGCGCGTCGCCGTCGGCGCAATCGCCAAGGAACCGCAGAAATATTTCCCCTACGGCATCTACGCCGTGCCGGAAATCTCCACCTGCGGCCTCACCGAAGAGGAAATGAAGGAGCGCGGCATTCCCTACGAATGCGGCATCGCCCGCTTCCGCGAGACCTCGCGCGGCCACATCATGGGCCTCGATACCGGCCTCCTAAAGCTGATCTTCTCGCTGAAGACCCGGCGCCTGCTCGGCGTCCACATCGTCGGCGAAGGGGCGACTGAACTCGTCCACATCGGCCAGGCGGTTCTGAACCTCAAGGGCACGGTCGAATATTTCGTCGAGAATACGTTCAACTATCCGACGCTCGCCGAAGCCTACAAGATTGCCGGCCTCGACGCCTGGAACCGCATGGGCGAAGGCCCGAAGGAAGCACCGGTCGCAACCTCCCAGTCCACGGACACGACCGCGACCACCACGGAACCTGCCAGCGAGAAGAAAAAATCCGCCTCCAAGTGAGGCGGTAATTCTCGCCAAGCCGTCCGATCAAACGAAAAAAAAGCCGCCCCGAAAGGCGGCTTTTCTTTGGTGTCGCGGAACCGCCCCCGAAGGGCAATTCATCAACGCGAGTAGAATTCGACGACCAGCTGCGGTTCCATGATAACGGCGTAAGGAACGTCGCTCAGGCCCGGAACGCGGGCGAAGGTGGCAACCATCTTGTTGTGGTCGGCTTCGATATAGTCCGGAACGTCGCGTTCAGCGAGCGAAACGGCTTCGAGAACCGTAACCATCTGCTTCGACTTCTGGCGGACTTCGATGACGTCGCCGGCCTTGCAACGGTAGGAACCGATGTTGACGCGAACGCCGTTGACGGTGACGTGGCCATGGTTGACGAACTGGCGGGCAGCAAAGACCGTCGGAACGAACTTGGCGCGGTAGACGATCGCGTCGAGGCGCGATTCGAGCAGACCGATCAGGTTTTCCGAAGTGTCGCCCTTGCGGCGGTTGGCTTCGTCATAGATCGAGCGGAACTGCTTTTCGCGCAGGTCGCCGTAATAGCCCTTGAGCTTCTGCTTGGCGCGCAGCTGCACGCCGAAGTCGGAAAGCTTGCCCTTGCGGCGCTGGCCGTGCTGGCCCGGGCCGTATTCGCGGCGGTTCACCGGGGACTTCGGACGACCCCAGATGTTTTCGCCCATACGGCGGTCGATCTTGTATTTGGACGATTCGCGCTTGCTCATCGTATTTCCTTATCAAACGGTTACACCGACTTGCTGCCAAGCCGGATCAAGGAAACACGCCCTCCTCTGAGCCCTGATTTAAGAGCTCTGACAGGTCTCTCACGAAAGCGTTCGGAGAAAACCACGGGACATGTCAGTGAAACACCGGGTCTTTCGGCCCGGCGTTGGCGCGGTGTTTAGGCGGATGTCACAGGAATGTCAACTGCACCGGTCTCTTAACCTTTCGGCAAGGCTGTCCGTAGGCTTTTTTGACGGAACAGGGGGTTCGTACCATCTTAAGGAAAGGAGGTGTCGTGTCATGAAATCGAAACTCTGGAACAGCCCGATCAGGATCGAGAATCCCGAAACCGGCATGGTCCGCACCGTCAAGACGGTACGCGAGGCAAAAACAGTCCTCGACCGCTTCTGGCCGGACTATCACGGCAGTCAGCATCATCTGGCGGAACAGGTTTGCGACGAAGCACTGAAGGGAAAGTCGAGGCCCTCGGAAGCCCGGCGCGCCTTTATCGCCGCAGCGGTGGAAGCGCATTTTCACATCCACTGACGGCTTATTCGGCAGCGGCCCTCGCCTCGCCCTCATCCGGCGCATCGGCGCTGCCGGGCGCGGTCTCCGTCTGCAGATCCGGGAAGGCAACGATGCGTTTGCCCGAAAAGTCCGCATGCACGACGATCAGCCCCTGTTCCTCGAAATAACCGAGCAGGCGACGGGCGCGACGCGCCGAGTGGGTGCCGTAGGCCCGGGCGATCCGTGCATCCGACGGGCATGGTTCGCCTGATATCGCCGCCTTCGCCATCAGCAGGAAAACGCCCTGCAGGTCATCCGAAACGGCTGATGACAGCGACAGCGCTGTCCCCCAGGCCTCGCCGGAAGCGGTTTCCACGTCGACGCCGGAACGGGTGATTGCCGTGCGGCGGCGGAATTCACCGAGCGAGAGCGGCGGACCCGGCAGGCGCCGCATCCGGGCGCGTACCAGAAAATCCTGATATAGGACGGAATCCGTCCGGTAGGCGGATTGCGGATCGTCGAGAATTTCGGACAGGACGGCGGACAACCGTTCTTCGCGCTCTTCGGCGGACAATTCCGGCTGGGCGACACGCGGCTCCTGCGGTGCCGCCACCGCTGATGGCGTCGAGCGCGACAGTTCGGCCAGGATATCCGTCGTCGGCCGCGGCGCCGGCGGGGCGCGGCGGACCATCGGCCGGGAAAATTCTTCCGGATCCGGCGTGAAGATCAGGTCCTCAACATCCTGCGGCGCATCCGGCAGCGGCATCAGCTTGGGGCTCGAAGAGCGTGCCGAGGTCTCGACCGTACCGATGACGATCGGCAACGGCCGGCGCGACAGAGCCGGGCCAAGGGCGACGAAATTGCCACGTTTCAGATCGCGAAACATTTCCGCCTGGCGGCGATCCATGCCGAGCAGATCGGCGGCGCGGGCCATGTCGATATCGAGGAAGGTGCGGCCCATCAGGAAGTTCGAGGCTTCGGCCGCGACGTTCTTGGCGAGCTTTGCCAGCCGCTGGGTCGCGATGA
Organism: Neorhizobium sp. P1_A6; assembly: GCF_056406795.1. Lineage (NCBI taxonomy): Bacteria > Pseudomonadati > Pseudomonadota > Alphaproteobacteria > Hyphomicrobiales > Rhizobiaceae > Neorhizobium > Neorhizobium sp. P1_A6. The sequence continues at coordinate 358,452 of NZ_JBFTZM010000003.1, forward strand.
CGCCGGCAAGGCCACGTTTTCGGCCACGGCACATCAGGTTGGTCATTGCACCGAGCGAAAGCTTTCTGGCGTCTTCCGACACATCGCCGCCGACCGATGGCGCAAACATCTGCGCTTCGTCGACCACGACCAGAACCGGATACCAGTATTCGCGATCGGCATCGAACATGCCGTTGAGGAAGGCGGCGGCGGCGCGCATCTGTTCTTCGAGATCGAGGCCTTCGAGCGTCAGGACGCAGGAGACGCGATTCTTGCGGATGCGGTTGGCGATGCCGGCAAGCTCGGCTTCGCTGCGCTCGCCATCGACCACGACATGGCCGAATTTTTCAGAGAGCGTGACGAAATCGCCTTCCGGATCGATCACCACCTGCTGCACCCAAGGCGCGGACTGTTCCAGAAGGCGGCGCAGGAGATGCGACTTGCCGGAGCCGGAATTTCCCTGCACGAGCAGACGGGTCGCCAGAAGCTCCTCGATATCGAGCTTGGCCGGATCGCCCCCGGACACAATTCCCATATCGATGCCGACCTGCAATGCACTTACCCCGTAAACTGTCTCTTCGCGGTGACCGTTGGAAGCCGCGACTCCGGAACTCTAACAGAGATCGGGATTCGTTTCGCCGGGCAAGATCGAAAATGCACAGGCCTTTAGGAGCTACTCGAAATTGAGCTGCCAAGAAATGCCGAAACGATCCTGAAGCCAGCAAAATTTCCGGCTGAACCCGTAATTGTCGGTGGGCATCAGGAACATCCCGCCCTCGCTCAGAGCTTCGGCCAGCCGCGTGAGCTCCTCTTCGGCCTCGCATTCCACAAAAAAGGAAAAGGACGGCGTGAAATCGAAGACATGCTTTACCGGGCTGTCGATGCAGACCACCTGCTGGCCCGCGACCTCGAAGGTGGCGCGAAACACGCTGCCTTCCGGCCCCGCCTCGCCCGGGCCGTAACGCCTGATGTCGTTGATCCTGCCTGCCGGCAGCACTGACGTATAGAAGGTGATCGCCTCCTCGCAGGTGCCGCCCTGGAACATCAGGAAGGGCCGGACGGATTTCACTGGACCAGACATCGGGTTCTTCCTTTACGAAGCGGCCCTTCGATAGAGCGCCAGAGACCCCGCGAGCGCCAGAAGCGCGCCGCCGCAGAGCCGGTCAAGCCAGAGCGCGCCTTTCTTCTTCAACAGATGCACCGCCCGCGAGCCGAGCAGCGCATAGGCGAACATAACCGCGAAATCGATCAGCGCAAAGACGAGCGCCAGGATCGCATATTGCGGGAATTGCGGCGCATCCGGCACGATGAACTGCGGCAGGAAAGCCGAGAAGAACAGGTATCCCTTGGGATTGGTAACCGCGACGAGGAAGCTCTTCAGGAAGATTGACGTCGCGGAACCCGAACCGGCGGCAGCAGCGCCTGCCGTTACGTCAAGCGAGCCTTTCGAGCGCAGAAGCATGAACCCGAGAAACGCGAGATAACCGGCACCCAGCCACTTGACGACCGAGAACCAGAATTCGGAGGCCGCCAGCAGCGCGCCGAGGCCGAGAGCTACTGCGCCGATCAGCACGAAATCGGAGATCATCGCACCGGCCATGCCAGGCAGCGCACGGCGCAGACCAAAACGTGAGCCGTTGGTGAGCGCCAGGAGAACGGTCGGCCCGGGTGTGGCGATGCCAATGAACGCGACGATCGCAAAGGCAAGCAGGTAATGTCACTCATCGCTCTTCTCCTACCAGAGGTGCCGGCCGTCGATGACCGTGTGCGGCCAGTCTTCCGCGTCGAAATCATCGAATAGCCGTGCATTCATAGCGATACGCCGGGTCTTGCCGTCCCACGTGCCGTCCGGCTGAAAATCCGGGCTGTCGCTATAGGTGGTGCAGCCGCACGTGCCGCAGAAATGATGCGCCACCGTTTTGGTGTTCCACCGATAGACCTTGTCATTGGCGGCATCGGCGGTGACCTTCACCTGGGTCGGCTCGTAATAGGCATGCAGCGCGCCGCGCCTTGAGCAGTAAGTGCAGGTGCAGCGAGTGAGTGCCTGCGGCAGTTCACCCTTGATCTCGAAAACGGTCTCGCCGCAGTGGCAACGCCCGGTGATCATCAGCGGTTCCTCCTTGGCGAAGCTCAGACGGCTGCCCGCTTGAAGCCGACCGACAACAGCCCGGCGCCGATCATCAGCGAACCGCCGGTGCGGTTGACGATCCGCTGGACTTTCGGCTTGCGGATGGTGTTGCGCGCCATCGAGGCCAGCAGGCCGTAGAGCGTGGCGTTCAGGGTCGCGAGCACCAGGAAGGTCACTTCGAAGACCACCATCTGAAAGAACAGCGGCTGGCTGAGGTCCAGGAACTGCGGCAGGAAGGCCACGAAGAAGACGATGCTCTTCGGGTTCAGTGCGGTGACCACATAGGTATGCAGGAAAATCTTGAACGGCTTTACCGACGTCACTTCGGCTTCGCCGAGATCAGCGGCCCGTTCGGAAACCGGGGCACGCCAGAGCTTGATGCCGAGATAGATGAGGTAGGCGGCACCCACCCATTTCAGCACGGTGAAGAGCGCAGCAGAGGTCGCAAGCAGAGCGCCGAGCCCGAGCATGGAAGCGGTCATCGCCGTGAAATCGCCGAGCGCCGTGCCCGCGACGGTGGCCGATGCCACCTTGCGGCCATGGCTCAGCGCATAAGAAATGACGAGCAGGATCGTCGGCCCCGGAATGGCCAGGAGAACCGACGAAGCGGCGACGAAAGCGAGCCAGTGTTCAAGTGACATGCGGATTCTCCTCCATGGAATAGAGGGAGCAAGCCACCGAATCTTTCGGTTTGCAAGCGGTGTTTATTCGGCCCCCGCGCGCGCCCAGCGATAGAGTACATCCGGCTCCTTTTCTTCCTTAGCTGCATCGGTCTGCCTGATCTCAACAAAACCGCGCACTTCATAGAAGCGGCGGGCTGCGGCATTGCGCTGGAAGGTCCAGAGAAAAAGCTGCGGATGGGCTCCCATTGCGATGTCCAGCAGCCGGGAACCGATCCCCTGCCCCTGCACGCTCGGTAGTATATAGAGTTGGTCGACCCAGTCCTTGCGAAAGGCGATGACGCCGAGCAAGGTGCCATCCCTTTCGGCGCCCCAGATGTCGCAAGTCGCGAAGAGATGCCCTCTCCAGTATCCGCGATCTTCCTCAGGCGTGTGAAGCTGAGCCAGCCAGGGCAGCCGCTCCTTGAAGGAGATACGGTGAACGCTCGCAGCCTCCGCCATATCGTCACGGCAAAGTTTGCGGAAGACGGCCGTCATTGTTTCGGCTCCAGACATAGGACCTCCACGTGAGGTCCCGGCGGCAAGTCCCGCCGGGACCCATCTCAGTCCTTTCACAGCCGGATGTCCCAAAGGGTGAACCGGACATTTCGGCGGTCGTCCTCGAGTTCGGGGAAACCGACATCGCGGCGCATCCGGTTGGAAAGATCAGAGATCTGGTTCCGTTCTTGACGACGCCTCCAGACTGCCAGGAGCAGTGCGCCAGCAGTCTTCCAGACGCCATGCTCGCGGCAGAGTTCATGAACCGCAGCCGAAAGGGTATCAGCAACTATAAATTGTGATTCACGCATGATTTTCCGTCCCGGCGCATGTCGCGACCAGGTCCTCTGAGATGAAGAAAGACGTGCGGATGCGGACGAGGAAACGCGGTAAATCGCGTCGTCAGCCGGTCACGTCAGATCAATGGGAAAAGTGCCAAAACGGCGAAAATCCAGCCTTATACAGCCCGGAAGCACATACCGGCCGGCATCGATGTGCGAGACACCGAGACCACAATAGCCGTTCCGCCAGAAAGGCGCATATACATGGTAATGGACTTCATTTCACGCCTCCTGTGTTCGATTTGCGGAATAGACAAATAATACACGAGATCGCCCGATGAGCAAGCGCACAATCGCGAATTGCAGTCATCGCGAAAAAAGCGTGGCAAATTAGCCACATTGCTCAATGGCGCTCAAGCCCTCAGCCCAAAACCCTGCATCAGGCGGCGGGTGGCGAAGTCGGGATTGCCGGAGGTGAAGACCGCGAAATCGTAATTATCCGGATGCTCGGCGCCCTCGACCAGCGGCACTTTCCGACGCGCCTGTCTGGCGATCGCCTCGGCGGGGTCGAGCCAGTCGACCGGCCAGGGGGCAAGCCGGCGGAACACATTGGCCATGAACGGGTAATGGGTGCAGGCGAGCACGACGATATCGGTTTTTCGGCCCTCCTTCTCGACGAAACACGGCGCAATCTCGGCCAGCACCGCCTCGTCGGAAATCGTCTCGCCCCGAATATACGCTTCCGCCATGCGGGCGAGGTTCTGCGAGCCGACAAGACGCACGTGACACTGGGTGGCGAAGGATTGGATAAGGTCGCGGGTATAGGCGCGCTTGACGGTGCCCGGCGTCGCGAGAACCGAGACGAGGCCTGACCGGGTGCGTTCGGCCGCCGGCTTGACCGCCGGCACGGTGCCGACGAAGGTCATCTTCGGAAAAGTCTCGCGCAGGTCGGCGCCGACCAGCGTGAAGGCGGTATTGCAGGAGATGACACAGACTTCGGGATCGTATTCTTCGAGCAGTTTTGCAAAGAGCGTGATGATCCTCTCGCGCAAAGCCGGCTCTTCCCAGTCGCCATAGGGAAAACCAGCATCGTCGGCGACGTAGATGAAGCCGCGTTCCGGGATCAGCACGCGTGCCTCGCGCAGCACGGTCAGCCCACCAATGCCCGAATCGAACATCAGCACCGGTTTCGATTCATTCCTCTGCGTCATTCCCCGTCTTCTCCCCAGATGCCCCTTTGGGCAGATCCGCCTTTTCAGGCTTCGGCCCGTCCTTTTTCGACCATCCGCGGGGAAAACGGTCGAGCGAGTTGATGACGCCCCGGAACACGCTGATCTCCTGTTCCGTAAAACCCCGCCGCGAGATGACGGCCCGGAGGTTGTCGATCATTCTTGGCTTTTTCGCGGGCGGATGGAAATAATTGCGGGCGTCCAACGCCTCTTCCAGGTGCTCGAACAGGCCAATGACCTGTTCCTTGGTGGAAGGGCGCTGCTCGATCGGCAGGAAGACCGTCTCGGTAAAATCTTCCATGCCCGATTTCATCCATTCATAGGACATCAGCAGCACGGCCTGAGCGATGTTGAGCGAGGCGAAAGCGGGGTTGACCGGAAAGGTGACGATCTCGTCGGCGAGCGCCACTTCCTCATTGGTGAGGCCCCAACGTTCGCGGCCGAAGAGAATGCCGGTCTTTTCGCCTGCCTTGAATTTGGTGCGCAGGGTCTCGGCCGCGGTCACAGGCGAGCGTACCGGCTTGAAGCCGTAACGCTCGCGCGCCGTCGTCGCGTAGACGAAATTGAGATCGGCAATCGCCTCTTCCAGCGTCTCGAACACCTTCGTGCCGTCGATGACGTGGTCGGCCTTGGAGGCGGCGGAGCGGGCCTTTTCGCTCGGCCAGCCGTCGCGCGGCTTGACCAGGCGCAGTTCCGCGAGGCCGAAATTGGCCATGGCGCGTGCCACCATGCCGATATTCTCGCCGAGCTGCGGCTCGACCAGGATGACCGCCGGTCCTTCGGCTATGAGTTCGCGCTCGCTGTTAGTGCCTGACATGTCTGTTTCCGTATCCAAATCCAAGGCCGCAATAGCGGTGACCGGGGCAATCGGCAAGTCTTATGCGGCTGCGGGATAAAGCCTACCCAGCATCGTGCCGATCATCTCGACGCCAACGCGACTGCCATGCTTGAAGATCGGCAGATGGCGGCTGCCGCCGCGGCTCAGCTTACGCGTCACCACGAAACATTCCGAGCCACGCGCGGAAAGCGCGTCGATATTGGCCAACGTATCCTCCAGTGCCGTCAGCACAGGGCCTTCTGGCTTGTGTCCCGCCTGGACCGCATTGCGGGCGAAGATCCGCGCCCAATAGGTAGCGCCGAGGAAGATACCGAGCGTCTGGCGAACCTGGCCCGGACGGCTGACGACCGACCAGGTGGTGCCAAGCGGGCGCGCAGCGAGCGTGATCTCGCGATAGGCGGCATCGAGCTTGTGAGAAAGCGCGATGATCTCGAAACCGCTCCGGCCCTCCCTGACCGCGGAAAGAAGCTCGCGAAGGCCATCGAACCAGCGCCCCAACGCAAGATCGAGGGTCGAGCGTGTTGATGCCGGGAAAACGAGGAAGGCGACGATGGTTCCCGCTAGAGCGCCGATCAGCGTTTCCTCGATCCTGAGCTGCAGGAGGTCGAGGGTCAGCACGCCGGTCATGCCATAGATCAGGCAGAGCACGATCGAGATGAAGAAGGTCATCGCCGCATAGGAGATCTGCAGGCAATAGAAGCCGAGGAAGATGCAGAGCACTGCGATCGGCGCCGATACCAGCGGATAACCGCCGATCAGCGTTGCCAACACGAGCCCGGCCGCGATGCCGAGCAGCGTGCCGATCGAGCGCTGAAGGGCTCTGATCGCCGCGTCGCCGCGCGACTTGGTGTTTGTGAAGATCAGGAAGGCGGTCAGTACCGCCCAGAACCAACGGTCGCGCGACAGCATCAGGCCAAAGGCCATCGCCAGGCTCGACGCGATGGTGATCTGCACCGCGGATCGCATCACCGGGTTCTTGAGCGCGAAATCGATCTTTGCCGAGGCCGGCGAGGCAACGGCATCCTCGATGACCCGGAAACGGTCGCGCCGCCCTTCCTCGACGGCTTCCGTCAAGGCCGCCCTCGCCGTCTGCAGCCAGATTAGAGCGCGGGCATTCTCCGCCACCCGGTCGTCGCCGGCGACCGCCGGGCTGGCTGCGATCTTCTCGGCCATATCCCGGTCGTCCTCGATCAGGGCGTGAACGAGCAGGAAAGGCGGCAGCGCTTCGAGGGAGAGCACGATCACACTTTCCGCGGCGAGATGCGCGTCGAAGATCTTCATCGTGAGAGACGTGAGCGGCTCGTCTTCCGGATCGATCGTGCCGTCGGCCGTGCGGGGAAGGAACCCCTCGGCCATCAGCACGACGTCCTTCAACCGCTCCTCGAGCTGCCGCAATTCGCGCCGATCTCCATCCGAGATGATCCCGCCGCTCGATAGAACCGCGAGCTTCATCAGGATATCGCCCACCCTGCCCTGGATCGCCACCAGTGACCGCAGAAGGTCGCGCCGCCAATCGTCCGGCAGGAGATAGGTGCGGACCAGATGGCCGATGACGACCGCGATCACCGGACCGATGGCCCCCAAAGGAAGATCGGAAAGGTTCGGCTTGAGATAGGCGCCCATGAAATAGGACGTAAACGCGAACATGCCGACAGCAAATCCGCGCGGCCCGTAGACGCGCCCGACGGTAGCGCCAGCGATGACCACCAGGAACATCGGATCGGAGATGTAGCGGTAGTCTTCCAGTGCCGCGGCGAGCCCGACACAGAGCAAGCTGACGGCGCCGCCAATCAGTCGCGTCTTCAACTGGTCCGACGGCAGCCGGTCGCGGACGGCGACGCCTCCTTCGATCGAGAGGATGATCGCAAGCCCGTAGGCGATCGTCGGCAGCGCCAGGCCGGCCATGTGGATGAGCGCTAGGCAGGCCACTGCGCCAATCACGGTCAGCGTCACCCGTCCTGCCATGCGCAGGCGCGACAGCGCCGGGTCGTTGGCGAGCAGCCAGTCTCGAATCTTTGCGGCAACCGTCATCAACCACCCCAGGCGGGTGCCGGCACCCGCTCCTGGCCGGCGAATATATCGCGTTGATAAAGTTTGGCGATACCGCGCATGGGGCCGAGGGCCGCGATCGACAGATCGGCGGGCTGCCCGATCACCGGCACGGTTACTCGCCCTTAGCGATCGAATGCATCTCTTCGATCACCGAATCCCGCTCGCCGTCGGCGACGCGGTGGATGTCGTCGATGACCGGCTTGCCGGCTTCCTGGATGATGTCGAAATGCAGTTCGTTGACGCTGTCCTTCACCGCCGCCTCATCGACGCAGGTCCACATCTTGAAGGTCACGGTAACATCGGTCATGCCGTTGGCGCCCGGTGCCGAGGTCGTCTTAATGTCCTTCAGCGGACAGCCGTCCTGCGACGAGGTGATCACGTCGTAACCGAAGGGGTCGCCCGGCTGGTTGTTCTCCGTATCGTATGCCGGGTGCTTGGCGGCTTCCGCATAGGCGCCCTGGAATTTCTTGCTGAACAGGCGCGACAACGGGCCGGCATCGAAGATGTATTTCCACTCGCTGTCGACGGTATTCCAGTTGTCCTCGGTGATCTTCATCACTTCTTTCACGGGATCGGTCACATCAGCCGCCGCAGTGAAGGTCGAGATCAATGAAAAGGCAAGGGCAAGCGGCAAGGTCCGCATAAGATCAAATCCGGCTGTTGGAGAGCGATTTGGCCGGACATTAATCAGGCATTATGGTTTGGCAAGGGCAATCGTTCGCAGGTCCGGACGCGCCGCGTTTTCTCGCATGAAAAGCCGCATATGATGGCCTCAATGCCTTTGCGTTCCAGCCCGGCGATGTTATAGCGCACCCACTGGTGTCCACCCGTCGGGACCTTGAGGTCCCTTCTATGTCCAAGAGGAATTCCATGCAAAAGATCAAGGTAGCCAACCCGGTCGTCGATCTCGACGGCGACGAGATGACCCGCATCATCTGGCAGCTCATCAAGGACAAGCTGGTCCTTCCCTATCTCGATCTCGACATCGAATATTACGACCTCTCGGTCGAGAACCGCGACGCCACCAACGACCAGGTGACCGTCGACGCCGCCAACGCCATCAAGAAGCACGGCGTCGGCATCAAGTGCGCGACGATCACGCCGGACGAAGCTCGCGTCAAGGAATTCAATCTCAAGGAAATGTGGAAGAGCCCGAACGGCACGATCCGCAACATCTTGGGCGGAGTCATCTTCCGCGAGCCGATCATCTGCAAGAACGTGCCGCGCCTGGTTCCGGGCTGGACCAAGCCGATCGTCGTCGGCCGTCACGCTTTCGGCGACCAGTACAAGGCGACCGACTTCAAGTTCCCGGGCAAGGGCACGCTGTCGATCAAGTTCGTCGGCGAAGACGGCCAGGTGATCGAGAAGGAAGTGTTCAAGGCTCCGGGCGCCGGCGTGGCCATGGCGATGTACAACCTCGACGAATCGATCCGCGATTTCGCCCGCGCTTCGCTGAACTACGGCCTGATGCGCAAGTGGCCGGTCTATCTGTCGACCAAGAACACCATCCTCAAGGCCTATGACGGCCGCTTCAAGGATATCTTCGAGGAAGTCTTCAACGCTGAATTCAAGGAACAGTTCGACGCGCTGAAGATCACCTACGAACACCGCCTGATCGACGACATGGTCGCAGCGGCGCTGAAATGGTCCGGCGGCTACGTCTGGGCCTGCAAGAACTATGACGGCGACGTCCAGTCCGACATCGTTGCCCAGGGCTTCGGCTCGCTCGGCCTGATGACCTCGGTTCTGCTTTCGCCCGATGGCCGCACCGTCGAAGCGGAAGCTGCCCACGGCACCGTCACCCGTCATTACCGCCAGCACCAGAAGGGACAGGAGACCTCGACGAACTCGATCGCCTCGATCTTCGCCTGGACCCGTGGCCTCGCACATCGCGCCAAGCTCGACGACAATGCTGCCCTTGCAAAGTTCGCCGCCACGCTCGAAACCGTCTGCGTCGACACCGTCGAAGCCGGCTACATGACCAAGGACCTGGCGCTGCTCATCGGTCCGGATCAGCCGTGGCTCTCGACCACCGCCTTCCTCGACAAGGTGGACGAAAATCTCAAGGTGGCCATGGCTGCCTAAGTCCGAAAAATCGGCTAATCATTCGACGGCGGGGAGCAATCTCCGCCGTTTTCTTTTGTGAGGAAGTTTGCCATGACCGCCACGACGACACCTGCGATCATCCGTCCGCTCGAGCCAGCCGACCGCACCGCCTGGGAACCGCTCTGGGAAGCCTATCTGCGCTTCTACGAGACCGTGTTGCCGAAAGAGATGTACGATCTCACCTGGAGCCGGCTTCACGATCCCGCCGAGCCGATGCATGCTCTCGGCGCATTCGACGAGACCGGCAAGATGATCGCCATCGCGCATGTCATCTTCCACCGATCCTGCTGGTTGCCCGAATCGACGTGTTATCTGCAGGACCTCTATGTCAAGAATACCCTGCGCGGCCGCGGAACCGGCGCAGCCCTGATTGAAGCGGTGGCAGATCTGGCGCGCGCAAACGGAGCCGGGCGGCTCTATTGGCTGACCCAGGAGAGCAATGCAGCCGCGCGGCGGCTCTACGACCGCATCGCCCAAAACTCCGGCTTCATCCAGTACCGGAAGGCGCTCTAATTCGCCCTGGCGCCTTGATTGAAAAGCAAGCTGCACCAAAACATAGACGTCACTGCCCGGAGGACCACATGTCAGATGAACTTGTGCTCTACACAAATCCGATGTCACGCGGCCGGATTGCCCGGTGGATGCTGGAGGAGGTCGGCATCCCCTATCGTACCGAAATCCTGCATTTCGGCACGACGATGAAGGGCGACACCTACAGAAGCGTCAACCCGATGGGCAAGGTGCCGAGCATCACGCACGGCAAGACCGTCGTCACCGAATGCGCAGCGATCTGCGCCTACCTGGCGGATGTCTTTCCRCAGGCGGGCCTTGCGCCCGCCCCCTCCAAGCGAGCCGGCTATTACCGCTGGATGTTCTTTGCGGCCGGTCCACTGGAAGCAGCCATCAGCAACCGCGTGCTCGGCTTTGAGGTGCCGAAGGAACGCGAGCGGATGGTCGGTTACGGCACCTATCAGGATGTCATGGATACGCTGGAAGCGGCCGTTCGGGCGAACGCCTATATCGCCGGCGACACGTTCAGCGCCGCGGATGTCTATGTCGGCTCGCAGCTCGGCTACGGACTGCGGTTCGGCACGATCGAAAAACGCGCCGCATTCGAACAGTATTTCGGACGGCTTGCGTTACGCGAGGCTTATCAGCGGGCCAGCGACAAGGACAATGCCGCGGCTGCCGAGCTGCAGAACGCGGGATAGGCTTCAGGGATCAGCGGTCGACACCGCCCGGCGATCGCTTGGGCGACGGAGTGGGTATCGGCTTTGCATTGCCGGCGTCGAAACGCAGCATCCATTCATTGCTCATGGAGCTGGCAAGGATCACCGGCCCGACGGGAGGCTTTACGGATTGCGTGCCAGTCGGCTGGATGCTGGCCGAACGGACAGCCAAGGGATCCGGCCGCTCGATCGGAACCGGGACGTTCGTCGCTACCATCGGATCCGCGCCGGTCGACGGAATGGACGCAACGTCGAATTCCTTGGCCTGGATCAGGCTGAACGGGTCGGGATTGCTCTGCACGAGTGCGAGCACGTATTCGTCGGCCGGTTTCGGCGGCGGCGTCTGCAGCTCTCCATCCCTGTCGCGCTTCTCGTAGAAGGCGTTGCCGCCAGCGACCGTCACATAATGCATGTTCTGATAGGGGAAGCGTAAGCCGGCCGTGTGAAAGAACATGGCGTCCCTGACTTCCGGGTTCCGCTCGCCGCGAATGATCGCATCGACCGCCGCATCGAGTTCCGGAACCGTTTCTTCGTTGATTGGTCGCGTCAGGACACCCGGTGCAAACTGCTTTTCCTGAGCAACGATGCCGCAAATGCTGGGTGGATAGGCATCCGAAGTCAGCCTGTTCATGATCACGGTGCCGACCGCCATCAACCCTTCACGGCTCGACCGCTGCGACTCGAAATACATTGCCCGCTTCATGCAGTCACGATCGGCCGGCGTGTAGTGATAGACCTGTTTCCTGGAGACCGGTGCAGGCTTCACGGTCGTGCTGGCGGGTGAGATGGATGACGTCGTCTGCGCCGACGTGCATGCCGATAGAAGCATCATTCCAACCAGGCCTACTGCCGGCCGGAGAAGGGCCTTATCGCTCGCCGTCATTGAATATCCCCCCTGCGGTATAATTCCAGAAATCGCTACGGCGCGAAAAGGGATACCTCAAAAATTGATTCAGATCAAACGCCATAAGAGACAATCAAAACTGGGAGGAAAATCGTTCCGGTTGCAGGCCGGCCTAGCGGCAAGCCCCTTCGAACCGAGGCCTTGCCAGACGTGCCGAAACGACGTCTTACGATGGTCTTCCTAATGGAAAGTTGACTTTCCACCCTGCCGTCCACGGAGAATCGGCGTAGAGCAGTTCTGGAACCAAAAGCGTCCGGAGCTGGAATCCAAAGCCAGAAGCGATAGGGGCCGACGCCGCTCCGCCTCTATCGGCTTCCCTAGCTCCGCAGCCCCGGCGCCTCGTAACCGGTGCGTTCCACATATTCCGTATAACCGCCGTCATAGCGGTGGATGCCCTCGGGCGTCAGTTCGAGCACGCGATTCGACAGTTCGGCCAGAAAATGCCGGTCGTGGCTGACGAACAGCATCGTGCCCTCGTATTCCGACAGCGCCTTGATCAGCATTTCCTTGGTGTCGAGGTCCAGGTGGTTGGTCGGCTCGTCGAGGACGAGGAAATTCGGCGGGTCGAACAGCATGGCGGCCATCACCAGACGGGCCTTCTCTCCGCCGGACAACACCCGGCATTTCTTCTCGACATCGTCGCCTGAAAAACCGAAGCAGCCGGAAAGTGCCCGCAGCGACCCCTGCCCCGCGCGCGGAAACTGTTCTTCCAGCCATTCGAAGACGGTCAGGTCGCCGTCGAGGAGATCCATGGCGTGCTGGGCGAAATAGCCCATCTTGACGCTGGCGCCGATCGAGACGCTGCCTTCGTCCGGCTCGGTCGAACCCGTCACCAGCTTCAGCAGCGTCGACTTGCCGGCGCCGTTGATGCCCATGATGCACCAGCGCTCGCGCCGCTTCACCATGAAGTCGAGGCCTTCGTAGATCGAGCGGCTACCGTATCGCTTGGCGACATTCCTGATGTTGACCACGTCTTCACCGGAACGAGGCGCCGGCTGGAATTCGAAGGCGACCGCCTGACGGCGTTTTGGCGGCTCTACACGCTCGATCTTGTCGAGCTTCTTGACCCGGCTCTGCACCTGGGCTGCATGACTGGCGCGCGCCTTGAAGCGCTCGATGAACTTGATCTCCTTGGCAAGCATCGCCTGCTGGCGCTCGAACTGCGCCTGCTGCTGCTTTTCGTTCTGGGCCCGCTGCTGCTCGTAGAAGCCGTAGTCGCCGGAATAGGTAGTGAGCGATCCGCCGTCGATCTCGATGATCTTGGTGACGATTCGGTTCATGAATTCGCGGTCATGCGAGGTCATCAGCAGCGCGCCGTCGTACCCCTTGAGAAACTGTTCGAGCCAGATCAGGCTTTCGAGGTCGAGATGGTTGCTCGGTTCGTCGAGCAGCATGACGTCCGGGCGCATCAGCAGGATGCGGGCGAGCGCCACGCGCATCTTCCAGCCGCCGGACAGCTTGCCGACATCGCCGTCCATCATCTCCTGGGTGAAGCTCAGGCCGGCAAGCACTTCGCGGGCGCGACCTTCGAGGCCGTAGCCGTCGAGTTCCTCGTAGCGCGCCTGCACCTCGCCGTAGCGCTCGATGATTTGGTCCATCTCGTCCAAGCGGTCCGGATCGACCATCGCCGATTCGAGTTCGTGCAATTCGGCGGCGACGATACTCACCGGACCGGCGCCGTCCATCACCTCGGTGACGGCGCTACGATCGGCCATCTCGCCGACATCCTGGTTGAAATAACCGATCGTGACATTCTTCTCGACGCTGACCTGCCCCTCGTCCGGCGCCTCCGAACCGGTGATCATCCGGAAGAGCGTCGTCTTGCCGGCGCCGTTCGGCCCGACGAGGCCAATCTTCTCGCCACGGTTCAGCGCCGCGGCCGCCTCGATGAAGAGGATGCGATGGCTGTTCGATTTGCTGATATTTTCAATGCGGATCATGGGCGGGCGGGCTCGAAAGGTTTCATCACAACAAAAAGCCGGGTCGTCGCCGACCCGGCTTTTCTAATCAATCAATGCGAAGGTTATTCGGCGCTGTCTTCAGCGGCCTTCTTCTTCGGAGCAGCCTTCTTCTTCGGAGCGGCTTCTTCGCCTTCGGCGGCTTCATCGGCAGCCTCGGCCTTGGCAGCCTTCTTCGGAGCGGCCTTCTTTTTGGCCGGCTTTTCAGCGCTTTCCGAGCCTTCTTCGTCTTCAGCCATCAGCTCTTCCTTGGTCACGACCTTGTCGGTGACCTTGATCTCGGAGAGCAGCTTGTCGACGACCTTCTCTTCGAAGATCGGCGCGCGCAAGGATGCGGAAGCGCCGGGGGTGTTGCGGAAGAAGTCGAGGATTTCCTTCTGCTGGCCCGGGAACTGCTGGAGCTGCGCATAAAGGGCGCGCTGCATTTCTTCCTCGGTCACTTCGACGCCGGCCTGTTCGCCGATTTCGGAGAGGACGAGGCCGAGACGAACGCGACGCTCAGCCAGCTTGCGGTATTCGACGCGCGCATCTTCCTCGGTCGTCTCTTCGTCTTCGAAGGTCTTGCCGGACTGCTGCAGGTCGGTGTTGATCTGACGCCAGATGTTATCGAACTCGGCGTCGACGAGGCCCTGCGGGGTGTCGAACTGGTACATGCCGTCGAGCTGATCAAGGATCTGACGCTTGACCTTCTGGCGGGTGACGCTGCCGTACTGGCTTTCGATCTGGCCGCGGACGATCTCCTTCAGGCGGTCGACGGATTCGATGCCGAGCTTGGAGGCGAGTTCGTCGTTGATCTCGAGAGCGGCCGGAGCGGCGACTTCCTTGACGGTGACGTCGAAGGTGGCTTCCTTGCCAGCGAGGTTCGCAGCCGGATATTCGGCCGGGAAGGTCACGGTGATGGTCTTGTCTTCACCGGCCTTGACGCCGACCAGTTGGTCTTCGAAGCCTGGGATAAAGCGGCCGGAGCCGAGAACCAGTTCGGCATCTTCGGCGGTACCGCCGTCGAAGGCAACGCCATCGACCTTGCCGAGATAGTTCATGGTAACGCGGTCGCCATCGGCGGCCTTGCCACTCTTGGTTTCGAAGGTACGGGCGCTCTCGGCGATCTTCTCGATCTGCTCGTTGACTTCGTCTTCGGTGACTTCGACGACTTCACGAACGACGGAAAGGCCGTCGGTCGGCTGCAGCTCGATGTCCGGGATGACTTCGTAGGAGAGCGTGAATTCGAAATCGACCTCGGCGTTCAAGATCTTTTCGGCTTCGTTCTCATCCTCGGTCATGGCGACCGACGGCTGGGTCGCCGACTTCTCGCCGCGGTCGGTGAGAATCTCGGTCGGGCGTTCGCGGACGATCTCGTTGACGAGATCCGCCATGATCGACTTGCCGTACATCTTCTTCAGATGAGCGATCGGCACCTTGCCCGGACGGAAACCGTTGATGCGGACCTTGTCCTTGGCGTCGGCGAGGCGCACGTTCAGCTGCGCTTCCATATCCCGCTTGGGGATTACGACCTTGATTTCGCGCTTCAGCCCTTCAGCGAGCGTTTCGGTAACCTGCATTTTCATACCTTCATATCGTGGCGGCGGTGCTCAGACAGCCGTTGGTTTCAATGAGCACATCGCCGGAACTTTGAGAGACCGGCCGCGGCTTCAAGGAGCGCCGATCCTTTAGCCAGAACCGGCTCGGACCGCACTCCTGGCGGTTTTGATGCGGGGCGGTTCTGGTGCGGGTAGAGAGACTTGAACTCCCACGCCTTGCGGCACCAGAACCTAAATCTGGCGTGTCTACCAATTTCACCATACCCGCGCCCCAGCCGCGTCGAAAATCCTCGTCGCACAAGGCCTTCCGGAGCGCGCGTCTCTATATCACCCGTTTCGGCGCACGCAAAGGGAAAATGACGCTTTTTTGGCAGCTCCGAGAAACCGCGGTGGATAGGCGAATTTGCTCCCGCCGCACCCGGTCGAACCGGCGATTATCGGGATATTTAACTTTTTATTAAATTCTAATGTGTACATTGGAATCAACGGCGATGTGAGCCATGCAATAACCGCATGCCATCCATACGGATATTGCACTGCACAATTTCGCTGCAATCTCATAATATGCAAATACAGAGATTGATTGAAGGTTTCGGTCTCTCTGGTTTGGACGGCTTGGCGCCCGCCCTGAACGATGCAGATGCCCTCGGGAAGTCTCTCGTGATAGGAATTCGAGCCGCGCACTCCTCCTCCCAGCGCGGGCTTGATGGGACTGGCGATCCTCCTCCTCCCAAGTCGCCAGTCGTTACAAATGACGCCCACCGGACCTCCTCCCCCGGTGGGCGTTATTTTTTGTCCTGCAGCATGCGATCTGCCTAAAACTCGCGCATCATTTCCTCACTTGTGCATGGTAAACGATCTCGTAATGCGCCAGATGCATAGGTGGCATTCCGAATAGGCGCTGTTACTTTTTGCAGCGCAACATATATTGGTGCTCATGAGATTGAAGTCAGCGCCGAGCGGGCTGCTGGCAAGGGCCTAGAAAGGGACAAGATCATGAACATCGCACAGAAGCTCACCACCTGGCGCAAGTACCGCGAAACTGTCAACGAGCTCGGCCGCATGAGCGACCGCGAACTCAGCGACCTCGGCATCGGCCGCGCCGACATCCGCCGCGTTGCACGGACCGCCGTGGGTTTCTAAGCCTCGCGCAGACATTGCTGCACCATCCAAAAGCGCCTCCTCCGGGAGGCGCTTTTCTTTTTGTTCATAGAAATTTCACACTTGAAGCATCTGCCTGATTTTTGGCCTCCGCCGCAAACTTCGGCGATCCCCTGCACATTTGCATGGCAGTCGCACATTTTTTGCACTGCACATTCTTATTATGCGGATGTATAAGACCCTCATCGCTGATGACGACAGAGCATCAGGAAAAATCTTGAGGAAACAACCATGAACCCGATCCGTATCGCCAAGAACTGGATCAGCTACCGCCGCACGATGAATGAGCTTGGAAATCTTTCGAGCCAGGCCCTCAGCGACATCGGTCTGACCCGCTACGACATCCGCCACATCGCGGCTCGCTCTTTCCGCTAATCCGCTTCTCGCAGGCGGACCCGCACGGCTCGAGGCCTTGCGGCGAGGATCAAGCGGTCCGAGAGGACATCCAAGGACGTATCAAAGGCACCTTTTCGGGTGCCTTTTTGATTCCGGTCCGGCAAATGGCGTGATAATGAGCCGGCCATGAGCAACATTTCTTCCTCCCCCACTTCTCCTGCCGCCATCCACGTTGTCGGCGGCGGCCTCGCAGGTTCCGAAGCCGCCTGGCAGATCGCCTCGGCCGGCGTCCCGGTGATTCTCCACGAGATGCGCGGCGTGCGCGGCACCGACGCCCACAAGACGGACGGACTTGCCGAGCTTGTCTGCTCGAATTCCTTCCGCTCCGACGATGCGACGGCGAATGCCGTCGGCGTCATCCATGCGGAGATGCGGCTTGCCGGTTCGCTGATCATGGCATGTGCCGACAGACATCAGGTACCGGCCGGCGGGGCGCTTGCCGTCGATCGCGACGGATTTTCCGACGCGGTCACCGAAGCGATCGAAAAACACCCGCTCATCACCGTCGTGCGCGAGGAGATCCAAGGCCTGCCGCCAAAGGAATGGGATCTGGCGATCATTGCCACCGGCCCCCTCACCTCGCCGGCGCTGGCAGCCGCGATCCAGGTGGAGACGGGCGAGGACCAGCTCGCCTTCTTCGACGCCATCGCGCCGATCGTGCACCGTGATTCGATCGACATGGACATCTGCTGGTACCAGTCGCGCTACGACAAGGTCGGCCCCGGCGGTACCGGCAAGGACTATATCAACTGCCCGATGGACGAGGCTCAGTACAATGCCTTCGTCGATGCGCTGATTGCCGGCGACTCGATCGGTTTCAAGGAATGGGAGGGCACGCCCTATTTCGACGGCTGCCTGCCGATCGAGGTGATGGCCGAACGCGGCCGCGAAACGCTGCGTCATGGGCCGATGAAGCCGA
Source organism: Neorhizobium sp. P1_A6 (assembly GCF_056406795.1). Classification (NCBI taxonomy): domain Bacteria; kingdom Pseudomonadati; phylum Pseudomonadota; class Alphaproteobacteria; order Hyphomicrobiales; family Rhizobiaceae; genus Neorhizobium; species Neorhizobium sp. P1_A6. The sequence goes on from NZ_JBFTZM010000003.1 coordinate 376,327, forward strand.
TGGGTCTCACCAATGCCCATAACCCGACGGTCAAGGCCTATGCGGTCGTGCAGCTCCGGCAGGACAATGCGCTCGGCACGCTCTACAACATGGTCGGCTTCCAGACGAAGCTGAAATACGGCGCCCAGGCGGACATTTTCCGGATGATTCCCGGCCTGCAGAATGCCGAATTTGCAAGGCTCGGCGGCCTGCACCGCAACACCTACATCCACTCGCCTGTTCTTCTCGACAGGAGCCTGACGCTGAAAAGTCGGCCGGGCCTGCGATTCGCCGGCCAGATCACCGGCTGCGAGGGGTATGTGGAAAGTGCGGCGATCGGACTTCTTGCCGGCCGGTTCGCGGCTGCCGAACGCAAGGGCGAAACGCTCCCCGCACCGCCTGCGACGACCGCTCTAGGTTCGCTGCTCGGTCATATAACCGGTGGGCATCTGGTTTCGGATGACGAGCCGGGCAAGCGCTCGTTCCAGCCGATGAACGTCAATTTCGGGCTGTTTCCTGATCTGGAGCCGGGCTCCATCGTCAAGCCGGAAGGGGTCAAGCGTTTCCGCGGCAAGGACAAGACGGTGATGAAGCGGCAACTGCTCGCCGTCCGGGCGCTCCGGGATTGCGCTAGTTGGCTTGATCGGGGCTGATATCCCCGGTCGACGGCTTCGGCTTTTCTTCCAGATCGCGATCGGCAACGCTGACATAGTTGTCGAGCAGCCAGAGGGCGACTTCGGCCGCCTCCTTTTCCGTGGAAAACAGGTAGGTGCCATTCTGTGTCGACGCGTCCAGGAATTCGACGGTGAAGCCCTTGGCGTTTGGCAAAGGGGTGACGCGAACCCTGCCCGGCTCGATCAAAAAGCAGGCGTAATGGTTGCGGTGGCTGCGCATGAAGCCGGCCTTGTTGTCGTGCAGGCGTACGAAGATCGCTTCGCCATTGGCCGTCACATGCAGGCTACGGATCGCTTCATTGGGAAAGGCGCGGCCGAATTCGAGAATGGCCATGCCTGTATCGTGCAGGTTGCCGTCCTTGTCCCGGTCCTTGCCCGACATCCGCGTGATGTAATAGGCGAGCGCCATGAGGAGCACGAAGATGATGGACCAGACGACAACGGGGCTCACACCGCTTCTCCTTATGATGGCGCCGGATTTCTAGTCTCGTCCCTTAGCGCGCGAGCCTTGCGCGAATTTGACGTCCATCAAAAGCGTCTGGTGACCGAGGCCTTCAAGAGCCGCAATTGCCGCCGCCACTGCGGAAGTTGCAGCGCCGTATCGAACACCGAAGCACCGGCGCGCGCCGCGCGGCGCAGCACTGGTTCGGCAAGCGCTACCGGCAGATAGGCCGGAAAGACGGCGGACGGGACGGTTCCCGACTTTCTGGCCTTGGCCAGATGTTCCAATCCAAGGCCGGCAAAGGCCTCGATCGCGACGGAAATGCGCGACCTATCCTCGCCGCGCAGGAATGTATCACGGTCGAGCCCGGTCGCCGAGAGGATATCGAGCGGCAGATAAAGTTGATGACGGCGTCGATGGATGGGCATCAGCAGCAGGAAACCGGCGATCGACTGGGCGACACCCGCGTGTCCTGCCGCCTCCGCAGATTTTGCCGCATCGGTGGGAGAGAGAATCAGGCTCGCGAGCTGGATTACCGCCGAAGCGGTCTCGCCGGCATATCCTTCGAGTGCATTCCGGTCGGTCAACGGATCGTCGTAGAGATCGAAGATGCGCGCCTCGATCATGTCGACGAGCGTCTGGCGCGGCAGGCGATAGGTCTCGATCGCCTCAAGCAGACCGGCGGCGATGGGGTTGCCGGTGCTGTCGCCATGAGCGCTGCCTTCGAGGAGGTCGCGCCACCATTGCAGGCGGATTTCGCCGGGAAGCGGTTCACGCACCACGTCGCGGACGCGGCCGATCTCGGCGTTGAAGGCATAAAGGGCCGCAAGTGGGCCGCGCTTGTCTTCCGGCGACAGGAGGCAGGCGAGATAGCGGTCGCGGTCCGTATCCCTAAGCGTTGCGAGGCAGATATCGCCGTTCTGTCTGGCTGGATCGGCCATCTGTCAGACGGCAATCAAAGCCGCGGCGACGGCGCGCGATTCGGCGAGCATGATGTTGAACGTGCGCACGGCGGCACCGGTGCTCATCGGATCGGAGGCGATGCCCTTGGCTTTCAACGCTGCCTTCACATCCGCCGGAATGGGCTTGAGGTTGGCGCCCATGCCGACAAGCAACACTTCAATCTCGCTTGATTCGGCGAGCACCTTCATCAGGGAAGCGACCGTCAGCGGTTCGCCTTCCTGCAGTTCCCAGCCGTGGATACCCGAGGGAAGGCAGAGCAGCGAGCCGCGATGCGACATGTCTGCAAAACGGAAACCGCCATTGCCATAAGCATCGATCGGAGCACGACCGGGAAAATGGGCGTCGCGAATTTCGATGCCTTTCGCCATGGGTCGCATGCTTTCTCGAAAAGGTTACGAGCCGGATGATGGCCCGGCTCTTTGGATCCAAGGCCCTGCAGCAGACAGGGCCTTTGGCATCGGCGATAACGTTCAGGAAGCCGTTCCGGTCTTCGCCGGTTCGGTCTTGACCGGCTCGCCCTTGACGCGGACTTCGGCAATATAGGCGCGCATGGCGCGGATCTTCACACCTTCGGCGATTTCGACTTCCACTTCGGCGTCGTCGATAACCTTGGTCACCTTGCCGGTGATGCCGCCGCCAAGAACGACCTGGTCGCCGCGGCGGACGTTGGACAGCGTTTCCYGGCGCTTCTTGGCAGTGGCGCGCTGCGGACGGATCAGAAAGAAATACCAGACCACCATCAGAGGCGCGAAGAGGAAGAGCATCTCAAGGCCGGAGCCGAACGCGGAAGCTCCCGGTGCTGCGGCTGGGGCCTGGGCGAATGCTTCGGTAATGAACATCGAAAACTCCTAAGATTACCGGAGGCCCCGGGCCCCCGTTTCAAGCCGCCGGAATATAGTTGCGATAGGCCGGAATGCAACAGAAACACGCCGGCCGGCGTACCGAATTCGCGGCTCTCAGGCTTTTGATGCACCAACGAGCATGTTACCGCAGCGAAAAGGCTCAAAAACTGGCCGATACGACCGGAGAAACACCATGAGCGACGACTTCAACACCCTGATCCTGACTGAGGTCCGCAGGCTTGCGGATGCGCTGGAACGGCTTGCCGGCCCTCCGCCCGCCGTCAACGACTGGAACGCCGCCGACTGCTTCGTCTGGATCCCGGCAAACCAGCGCCTGCAGCCGGTGCCGCGTCCGAACCGGGTCGCCCTGACGCTGATCCGCGGCGTCGACCACGTGCGTGACATTCTTCATGAAAACACCCTGCGATTTGCGGAAGGTTTTGCCGCTAACAACGTGCTGTTATGGGGCGCCCGTGGCATGGGCAAATCGTCGCTGGTGAAGGCGGTCCACGAGGACGTGCGCGCAGCGACCGGGATCCCGCTGAAACTTGTCGAGGTGCATCGCGAGGATATCGCCTCGCTCCCTGCCCTGCTCGATATCCTCAAGGTTTCCGGCCAGCGCGTCATCGCTTTCTGCGACGACCTCTCCTTCGACCACGACGACACCGCCTACAAGTCGCTGAAGGCGGCGCTCGACGGCGGAATCGAAGGCCGGCCCGACAATGTTCTGTTCTACGCGACCTCCAACCGCCGCCATCTCCTGCCGCGCCACATGATGGAGAACGAGCAGTCGACGGCGATCAACCCGTCCGAGGCAGTCGAGGAAAAGGTGTCGCTGTCGGATCGTTTCGGCCTGTGGCTCGGTTTCCACAAATGCAGCCAGGACGACTATCTGAAGATGATCGACGGCTATGCCGAACATTTCGAGCTCGGCCTCGGCCAGGAGACCCTGCATCACGAGGCCCTCGAATGGGCGACCACCCGCGGCGGGCGCTCGGGCCGTGTCGCCTGGCAATATATCCACGATCTTGCCGGGCGGCTGCGGAAACCGCTTTCCCGAGATTGAAACCCGAAAAAACACTGAGAACGCAAAAAGCCCGGCACTGCCGGGCTTTTCTCCGTCCCCTGAAACGCACTACTTATTCAAGGAAGGTAATCGGGTTGACCGGGGTCGCGTCCTTGCGGACTTCGAAGTGGACCTGCGGGCGCTTGGCGTCGCCGCTCATGCCGGAGGCGGCGACCGTCTGGCCGCGGGTGATCTTCTGCCCGCGTGTGACGTTGATGCTGCCGGCGTGGCCGTAAACGGTGACCTTGCCGTCGTCATGACGGACGAGAACCGTGTTGCCGAGCTGCTTCAGGCCGTTGCCGGCATAGATGACCACGCCGTTTTCGGCAGCCTTGATCGGGGTGCCTTCCGGAACCGAGATGTCGATGCCGTCATTGCGATTGCCGTCGACGTTCTGGCCGTAGCCAGCGATGACCGCACCGTTGACCGGCCAGCGATACTTGCCGATGCCGGTGGACTGCGGCGCCACGGAGGCGGTGTCCGACTTCTTCTCGACGTCGGCGACGGAGGCGCCATCGACCGCGGCCTTGGCAGCGGCAGGCGCCACAGCAACCTGAGCGACCTGGGCCGTGGCAGGAGCAGCCGGCTTCGGTGCCGCGGCTGCGGCCTTTTCGACCGGCTTCTGCGGAATGGACGCGGTCTTGACCGGATCGGCGACAGGAGCCGCAACGCCGTTGGCGACCTTGAGCGTTTGCCCTATCCGGACGCCGCCGGAGGTCAGGTTGTTGGCCGCTTTCAGCTGATCGATCGGCGTGCCGGTCTCGCGGGCGATCTTGTTGATCGTGTCGCCCGGCTTGACCACATAGGTACCGCCAACCGGCTTGCCGCCCGGAGGCGTCAGCTTGGCGGGTTCGGCCATTGCCTTGTCGCGCGCCGGGGTCGGCAGAACCGCGAGTTTCTGCTCGGGCTCGCGGGTTGGCGTCGGAGCCTTGTTCTGGAGGTCGATCGTGCCGGCGGCATTCTTCGCCGAATTCTGCGCGGTGCCGAAGGTCGGGATAAGGACTGACTGGCCGGGAGCGACGGCGCCGCCATTGGCCTTCAGGATTTCCTTTTCCGGAACGCCGTAACGCTTGGAAAGCGTCGAGACCGTTTCACCCGGCCTCAGCGTCACCTTCGGCGCGTTGACCGTGGACCAGCCGGACATCGGCTTGGCGGTCGTGCCGGTAACGACATTGTCGGCCTTCAGCGTCGATGAAGACGGAGCGACGAGCGTGTGGGCGGCCGATTGACGGCCGGGGAACGGCTGAGCGAGCGCTTCCTGGCGGTTCGCCGGATCACGGGCCATCGGTGCGGTGTTACGCTGCGCCGCGGCGCCGGTCGGGGCCGCGAGTTCGGAGCGCTGGACGGCGACGGGAGCGGATGCGGTGCGCGCCGGCGAGGTATAACCGCCGGAATTACCGGGATACGGTTGAGCCATGGCGGTGTTGCGCGAGCCGTAGTCGTTCCGCGGAATTGGCGGCAACGCCTGGGCCTGGCCGGATCCAAGATCGGCCTGCGGCGTCGGTGCTTGGCCATAGGCCCCGCCCCCCTGCCGCTGCGGAATGGACGCCGTCGTTATGTTGTCGGATTTCGAAAAGAGCCCCGAGAAACGCGTCGCGTCCGAACTGCACCCTGTCGCTGCGCTGGCAAGCAGTGCCGCGACAGCAAATTTGATTACGGATTTTCCGAATTTCGGAGAACTCTTCATACGCATGACTCGCCTACAGATACGCCACCATCGTGAGAGTCATTAAAGCGCGTTAGTCTTACTGCACTGTTAAAGGGCAGGCATTGTCTTAAAATTTTAGAGAAATTGATAACCATGACCGCCAAAAGGCCGGCATGGCATGGAACCAACCCGGCTAAAGCGCTGCAGCAATATGCGGAACGATCGGCAGAAAGGGCACCGGGAACAGGTCTTCGCGCTCGAATCGGCTGCCGGTTTTGGTCAGGCGCACCATCATGCAGACCTCACCATCCACCAGCGGAGCGAGCATGGAACCGCCGTGCGTGAGTTGCTCGGCATAGAATCGCGGCAGTGACGGAAAGGCGGCCGTGACAAAAATGCGGTCGAACGTGCCCTCGCCCGGCATGCCGTTGCCGCCGTCCGCCTGGCGCACGACGATATTGCGCAGCCCCAGCGCATCCATGCGGCCCTGGGCGGCGGTAACCAGGGTGCGGTAGCGCTCGACGGTCAGCACCCGCTCGGCGATCCGGGCCATAACGGCGGCGGTGAAGCCGCTGCCCGTGCCGATTTCGAGCACCCTGTGCCCAGGCTTGACCTGGAGGCGATGCAGCAACCGGACGGCGAGATCGGCGCCTTCCATGAAGGATCCGCAATCGATCGGCACCGTGCGGCTGGAATAGGCATCTTCGGCAAGCGGCGGCGGCACGAACTGCGACCGCTGCGTCTGTTCAACAGCGGTCAGCAGATCGAGGTCGGAAATGCCTTCCGACCTGAGGCGCAGCACGAGCGCCGCAAAACCTTCTTTTTCGACCATGCCCGATTTCAATCGGCAGCTCCGAATCCCAGTGCTTTCGCCACACGATCCTGAACCGAATGATCGGTCAGGTCCAGTTTCAGCGGCGTCACGGAAATCTTGTTTTCCTTGAGCGCCTGAATATCGGTGCCCTCGCGGAAATGCCCCTTCCGTTCGCCGAATCGCAGCCAGTAATAGGGCAGACCGCGGCCGTCGTTGCGGGCGTCAATCGTCAGGCCGAAATCGAGCTTGCCCTGCGACGTCACCTCGACGCCCTGCACCTCGCTTGGCTCGCAGTTCGGGAAGTTGAGATTGAGGAAGGTGCCGTCGGGCAGGTCCACGTCGATCAGTTTGCGAATGAGGTCCGGTGCATAGGATTCGGCGACTTCCCAAGGCGCAAAACGACCGTTCTCGCGACGCACTGCCTGGCTCAGCGAAAACGAGCGCACGCCCTGGAGCGTGCCTTCGATAGCGCCGGCAATGGTGCCGGAATAGGTAACGTCATCGGCCATGTTGGCGCCGTCGTTGACGCCGGAAAGCACCAGATCCGGCTTCTCGGGCAGGATTTCGCGGATGCCCATGATGACGCAGTCGGTCGGCGTGCCGCGCAGCGCAAAGTGCTTGTCGCCAACCTTGCGCAGACGGAGCGGTTCGGAAAGCGTCAGCGAATGGGCAAGACCGCTCTGGTCGGTCTCCGGCGCAACGATCCAGACGTCATCCGAAAGCTGTCTGGCAATTCGTTCGAGAACGGCGAGGCCTTCGGCATGAATGCCATCATCGTTGGTCAGAAGTATCCGCATCAGGCCGCCCGCTCGATCTTGGTCAGGCCACCCATATACGGCAGCAGCGCGTCCGGAATTGTGACCGAACCATCCTCGTTCAGGTAATTTTCCATGACCGCGATCAGGCAGCGGCCGACGGCGACGCCAGACCCGTTCAGCGTGTGAACGAACTTCAGCGCCTTGTCATCCTTGGACCTGTAGCGCGCATTCATGCGGCGGCCCTGAAAATCGCCGCAGACGGAGCAGGACGAGATTTCGCGGTAGGTATCCTGGCCCGGCAGCCAGACCTCGATGTCATAAGTCTTGCGTGCGCCAAAACCCATATCGCCGGTGCAGAGCGTCATGGTGCGGAAATGCAGGCCGAGGCGCTTCAGCATATTCTCGGCGCATTCGGTCATTCGCTCGTGCTCAGCGATCGACGATTCCTGATCGGTGATCGACACGAGTTCGCACTTCCAGAACTGGTGCTGGCGCAGCATGCCGCGCGTATCTCGGCCGGCGGAACCGGCTTCCGAGCGGAAGGATGGCGTCAGCGCCGTGAAGCGCAGCGGCAGCTTTTCCTGTTCCAGGATTTCCCCGGAAACGAGGTTGGTGAGCGTCACTTCAGCCGTCGGGATCAGGTAGCGGCCATCCGTGGTCTTGAAGAGGTCTTCCTCGAACTTCGGCAGCTGGCCGGTGCCATACATGGCGTCGCCCTTCACCATCAGCGGCGAGGAGACTTCCGTATAACCATGCTCGGTCGTGTGCATGTCGATCATGAACTGGCCGAGAGCCCGTTCGAGCCTGGCGAGCTGGCCGGTCAGGACCGTGAAGCGCGAACCGGAAAGCTTCGTAGCGCGTTCGAAATCCATCATTCCGAGCGCTTCGCCGATCTCGTAGTGCTCCTTGGCAGCATGGTTCCAGCGCGGCTTTTCGCCGACGACGTGTTTGACCACGTTATCGTGCTCGTCCTTGCCGACCGGTACGTCGTCAAACGGGATGTTCGGGATACGCGACAGGGCGTCTTCGAGCGCCGCGACGGCCTCGCGCTCTTCCTGCTCGGCAACCGGCATCGTGTCCTTGATGACGGCGACCTCTGCCTTCAGCTTTTCGGCAAGCTCGGAATTCTTCTGCCCGAGCGCAATGCCGATCTCCTTGGAAGCGGCGTTGCGGCGGGACTGCATGTCCTGAAGCTTCTGGATGACGGAACGGCGCGTGTCGTCCAGCGCCAGGAGGGTTGCCGCCATGGGCTCTGCGCCACGCTTGTTCAGCGCTGCATCCAAAGCCCCTTCGTTTTCACGGATCCACTTGATATCGAGCATCTTGCCTTGCCTTTAGAGCGGAACGCCGCGGACTCGCAAGGCAGGCCGGAAGGCTTCAGGCCTTGTCCGTCTCCGCAACATCCGAAGGTTCCTGCTCCGAAAGCTTTTCCTCGGCACGTTTGCGCTCGACGAGTCGTGCGGCGTAGATGGAAATCTCGTAGAGAAGGATGGTCGGCAGTGCAAGACCGATCTGGGACATCGGATCAGGTGGCGTCAGCACGGCGGCAACGATGAAGGCAAGCACGATCGCATATTTGCGTTTCTGCCGCAGCCAGTCGCTGGTGAGAATGCCGACGCGGGCCAGCAGCGTGGTAATCACCGGAAGCTGGAACACCAGTCCAAAGGACAGGACCAACGTCATGATCAGGCTCAGATATTCCGAGACCCGCGGCAGAAGTGAAATGCCGACTTCGCCTTCGGTCGGTGCCTGCTGCATGGCAAGGAAGAACCACATGACCATGGGAGTGAAGAAGAAATAGACCAGAGCGCCGCCCATCAGGAAGAGGATCGGCGAAGCGATCAGGAAGGGTAGGAAAGCCGCCCGTTCGTTCTTGTAGAGACCCGGTGCCACGAACTTGTAGATCTGCGAGGCGATCACCGGGAAGGCAATCACCAGCGCGCCGAACATCGCCACCTTCACCTGCGTGAAGAAGAATTCCTGCGGCGCGGTATAGATCAGTTCGGACTTGGCAAGATCGAGATGGGCCCAGAGAACCGCCCACTTATAAGGGACCACGAGCAGGTTGAAGAGCTGCTTGGCGAAGAAAAAACAAACGACGAAGGCGACAAAAAACGCGCCGATCGACCAGATCAGCCTCGTGCGCAGCTCCATCAGATGCTCGATGAGCGGCTGCGGCTTGTCTTCGATGTCACCGCTCATGCGTCGTCCTTCGGGGTATCGGCCTTCTTCGGCGTGCGCTTGCGGGCCGGAGCCTTGACGACCGCCTCTTCCACAGCCTGGGTCACGGGCGCCGGCTTGGACGCCGCGCGGCTGCGCTTCGGTTTTTCGGCAACAGCGGCCGGGGCCGCAGGAGCTTCAGTGGCCTCGGGAACCGGCTTTGCCTTGGAGGCGGTTTTGCGGACCGGTTTCGGCTTTTCGGTAACAGCTGCCACAGCCTCCGCCGCGGCCGGCACGGATTGTGCCGGAGCGGTGGTAACTGGCGGTATTGTCGACGTCGACGTAGCGGTCGGCGACGGGAAATTTGCCGGGATCTCGGGAGCCGCATCGACGGACGACGTGCCCTCGACAGCCTGCTGAGCTTCGGCATCGGTCTGGCTTACCCCCGCCGTCGGCAGCTGCGTCGCCTTCTGCAGGTCGGCGCGGATTTCCTGCCCCATCTGCCGGAGCGGGTTGATCGCGTCCCTCAGCGCATTCGTCGGGTTCAGCCGCTGCGCATCCGAAATCGTCTTGCGCACGTCGTCGAGTTCCGACTCCTTCAGCGCTTCATCGAATTGCGCGCGAAAATCGCCGGCCATCTTGCGCAGATTGGTCGTCATCTTGCCAAAAGCCCTGAGCATGGGCGGCAAATCCTTGGGACCAACCACGACGATCAGCACGATCGCTATGACAAGAAGCTCGGTCCAGCCGATATCAAACATTCAATGAGGCTCCTGGAACCCGCCACTCGGACATTACGACCGGTTGGTTTCCTTGGCCTCTTCAGCCTTGAGATCAACGGTCTTCGTTGTGGTCGTCGCGCCGTTCGCCTCGGGGGCGTCCTCGTCGCTCATGCCCTTCTTGAAGCTCTTGATGCCCTTGGCGAAATCGCCCATCAGTTCCGGAATCTTGCCGCGTCCGAAGAGAACGAGCACGATGACCAGAACGATCAGCCAATGCCACACACTGAAAGAACCCATAAGTCCAACTCCATTAGTACCGTTTCATCGATGTAAGCTTTTTATGATGCTTTTTCAAACACCAAAATGTCCTCGGGCGGCACCGGTATCGAGACGTCGTTTACCTCCGCCGACAACTGGCCGGCATGGATCGATTCCGAAGCTCCGGGAACACAAGTTGTCAGGTACTCCACACCGCCGAGGAACGGTCGCATCCGGGGCTTAGCAAGGCAATCACCGGCCAGATGCAACACGCTGCTGCACTTCGCCGGAGAGCGCATACCGCAATTTCTGCATATGGTGCGACAGACCGACGCGCTCCGGGCCGAACCCTGTCCGATGGCTGGCCCCGCTGAGCCAGCCTTCAGAGAAAGATGGGTTCATTCCTCTGCTTCACCGCCCGGCGTCAACAGGCCGAGTTCCTCAAGGTCGAGTTGCGTGATCGGGTCCTCGTCCTCGGAAAGATCATCGACATTGAGCGGGATCGGTATCGCAAAGCCCGGCGGGATGCGACCGGAAAGCAGGCCGGCGCCCTTCAATTCTTCGAGACCGGGCAAATCACGCAGTTCCTCGAGGCCGAAATGATCGAGGAAATCAGGTGTCGTGGCGAGCGTGACCGGCCGTCCCGGAGTGCGGCGGCGGCCGCGGAAGCGAACCCAGCCTGCTTCCATCAGCACGTCGAGCGTTCCCCTGGAGGTCTGGACGCCGCGGATCTCCTCGATCTCGGCACGGGTGACCGGCTGGTGATAGGCGATGATGGCCAGCACCTCGAGCGCCGCACGCGACAGCTTCTTCGTCTCGTTGTCGTCCTTGTGGATGACGAAGGAGAGATCGGCAGCAGTACGGAAGGCCCAGCGGTCGCCGGTCCGGATCAGATTGACGCCGCGCGGCGCATAGACCTCCGCCAGCCGCCGCATGACGGCATTCACATTGGTGCCGCGCGGCAGGCGTTCGGCCAGAAACGCTTCCGAGACCGGCTCGGACGAAGCGAAAACCAGCGCTTCTGCGATCCGCTCGACCTCCACCAATGAAAAAGATGAGGGCTCGGCCTCCTCTTCGTCAGCGATCGGCAGATCGTCGTCATCCCGCGGCGTCAACAACGCCTCCTGTGACGGGTTGCGGCGAGGCCGGCTGATGCGGCCCAGGCCCCTTGCGCAAATAGATCGGCTGGAAGGCGCCGTCCTGTCGGATTTCGAGCTTGCCTTCGCGCACCAGTTCCAGCGAAGCGGCAAAGGCGCTGGCGGTCGCCGTGACGCGATCCTCCGGCGGGAGATAGGGCAAGAGATAGTGCTGCAGCGCCGTCCAGTCAGCGACCTCGCCAAGCATGCGGGTCAAGAGTTCGCGGGCATCGACCAGCGACCAGACCTTGCGCCTTTCGATCGTCACCTGGGTGACGGCGGTGCGCTGGCGCAGGTTGGCATAGGCCGCAAGCAGGTCATAAAGCGTCGCATCATAGGCGGATTCGACATTGTGCGGGATATGTTCCGGCGCGCCGCGGGCAAACACGTCGCGGCCAAGCCGGTTGCGGTTGACCAGCCGGGTCGCGGCCTCCCGCATCGCCTCCAGTCGCTTCAGGCGGAAGGCGAGCGTCGCAGCGAGTTCTTCACCGCTCGGGCCGTCGTCGCCCTTGACCTGCTGCGGGATCAGAAGTTTGGACTTCAGGTAGGCAAGCCAGGCGGCCATGACCAGATAGTCGGCTGCAAGCTCGATGCGAACCCGACGGGCGCTATCGATGAACAGGAGGTATTGTTCGGCAAGCGCCAGGACAGAGATGCGGGCGAGATCGACTTTTTGGGTGCGGGCAAGGTGAAGCAGCAGGTCGAGCGGACCCTCAAAGCCGCCGACGTCGATCACCAGCGCCGGATCGTCGGTCGCGCGGTTGGCGCCGGCATCCTGCCAGAGCTTGTCCATCGGAATGGCGTCCTGCGATGTATTTATGGCCATTCCCAAACCTTGTCCTGTCGACAGCCGTCAGGAGACGGCGAGAAGACTGTGGAATTCCGCGCGGATCGCCTCCTCGCTCAAGCCGTCGCCCACGCCGAAGGCTGCCTCCACCGCCCTTGCCCGCCGCAGAGCTTCGCCGCCAAGGGGTATCGCTTCCTTCACGACGGCTTTCATTTCGTCCATCACGCCGTTGCAATGCAAGACAATATCGCATCCGCCCCCAACGATTCTCGCCGCACGCTCGCCGATCGTGCCCTTCAGCGCGTTCATCGACGTGTCGTCGGACATCAGCAGCCCGTCGAAACCGATATGGCCGCGGATGATCTCGTCGATCACCTTGCGGGAAATGGTCGCCGGCTCGTTCGGGTCGATGGCGGTGAAGACGATATGGGCGCTCATTGCCATCAGCTCGTTCTTCATGGCGACGAAGGGCAGGAAGTCATGCGCTTCGAGTTCGGCGCGCGACACGGTGACCACCGGCAGTTCGTGATGGCTGTCGGCCATACCGCGGCCATGGCCCGGGATGTGCTTCATGACCGGCAGCATGCCGCCCGCCTTCAGGCCGTCAGCGGCAGCCTGCCCCATTTCCGCAACTGTCTTCGGATCGAAACCATAGGCGCGATCGCCGATGACGTTGCTCGCCCCTTCGATCGGCACGTCAAGCACCGGCAGGCAATCGACATTGATGCCGAATTTCATCAGGTCGAAGGCATGCAGGCGCGACATCAGCCAAGCAGCCCGCAGGCCCTTTTCGCGATCCCGGCGGTAAAGCTCGCCGAGCACTGCAGCGGATGGATAACGCTCGATCATCGGTGGACGGATGCGCTGAACACGCCCTCCCTCCTGGTCGATCAGCACCGGCGCACCCGGCCGGCCGATGGCATCGCGCATGGATGCGACAAGATCGGCGATCTGCGCCGGTTCGACGCAATTGCGGGCAAACAGGATGAAGCCCCAGGGCCGTTCATCCTGGTAAAGCGCCACTTCGTCGGCGGTGAGGGTCGGGCCGCTGGAGCCCAGGATCATTGCTTTTGATTCGCTCATGGCTCGATCTTAGATCATTGGTGGGCCAACGAAAAACGGGGCGCCAGGCGCCCCGTCCGATTTCTTCGCGTTCAATCCTTACCGGCCGACCAGGCAGGTTCCGCCAGCGGCGCGATACCGTTCGCAGAGCGCCACAGCCTCATTCTTGCCGCCGGCCGGAATACGGACGCGGTAGAATGTGCCCTTGCCGGCGATCTCGGCGGGTTTGATATCGACGCCCCGGCCACCGATGACGCTGCCGAACTTGGCCGACAGGCTCTGATAGGACTTCTGGGCTTCCGCCTGCGACGGCAGCGAGGCGATCTGGATCACGTAGTCCCCAGGTCCCAGCGAAGCGACCTGGTTCGATGCGGACGCCGGAGCGGCGGCTGTCTGCTGGCCCGGGGCGCGGACATTGCCCTGATCCGTGACGGCAGCGACCACGTTGACCGGCTGCTCGGCCGGGCGTGCGATCGGCACCGGAGCCTTCGATGCCGGCGCGGAGGCCTGAATCGGAGCGACGGGTGCCGGAGCCTGTGCGACGGCCGGAGAAGGAGCCGCGGCAGCCGGGGTCGGCTGCGCGGGAGCCGCTGCGACGGCCGGCGTGATCGGGTTCGTTCTCACCACGTTGACGTGTTCTGCCGGAGCGGCCGGATTGGCTGGCGCGGAGACCGGAAGGACACCGGAAGAGCCGGCATTCGAGGTGGTCGACGAGGGTTGCGGACGGGCCGGTGTGGCGGGCGTGGAAGGCGGAAGCTTAGGGGGGAACGCCGCTGCCGTTTCGACCGGCTTTGCGCCGGCGGCTGGCAGCTTCGGCGTTTCCGGTGCGGCGAGCGCCGGCGCTGCGATTTCCTGCTCGACCAGCTTGCCGTCCGGGCGGACGATCATCGTCTTGACCTTGCGCGGCATGACGGTCACGGGCTGCTGCTCGGCAGGGGCATTGTTTTGCGCAGTCCGATCCTGCGGCAGGAGGCGTGGATCCTCCGTCTCGCCGACATCGGTCGGCTCGATATCGTTCTCGCCTTCGAGCGGCAACGTATCGGGCATCAAGGTCTTCTGGACGACGTCGATCGGCTCCTCGTTGGAGGAGATCAGCGTGCGCTGCTTCGGATCCTTCGGCGAGACGCCGGCGACGCGATCGTAGACAGCCTTGTCCTGGTTGGGGACGGTCTTGCCGCCCGGATTTTCCGGCGCAATCTTGATCGGCTCTTTGTCGGCGGCAATGATGACCGGTTCGCCGCCCGAAACGACACTCGAAACGCTGCTGCCGAAGAACGCATAGGCGCCGGCACCGCCAAGGATCACGACGCCGGCAAGAACCAGCGGCATGGCCCAGCTGCGGACGGAACGGCGGGCGTTCTCGACGGTCGCGATATAATCGCTGTCGGAATAATGCAGCTCCTCATGCTCCGCCGCCGGCAGGGGCGTCGTCAGGCTGCGGCGAAAATCCTCTTCCAGTGCACGCTCGAAATCGTCGAGATCGGTATAGGCCGGCGAATGGCTCGCTTCTGCAGCAGCCTGCTGGCCTTTCTGTGCGATATCGATCTCCGGCTTGCGCGCCGGGGCAGACTTGCCGGGCGCTGTCAGCAGCGTCGCAAGCTCGGCATCGATGTCGAGTTCGTAATCGGGGCGATAGGCCGGCGGCTGTTCCGGCTCTTCCGCCGGCAGCGACGGCACGTCGAGCTCGGCGATCGCCTCCACCTGGTCTTCGGAATCGGCAATCTGAGCCGGATCGAATGGCAGGTCGGCCATCGATTCAGGCTCTTCGACAACCTGCGTCTCCACAACCGGTGCCGCCACAGCGACGGGCGCAACGCGCGCGATCGGCGTCGCCGAAAGGGCGGCAGGTTCTGCCTTTACAGCAGCAGCCGCCGCAGGCGTCGCCTGAACCGGATGTTTCTGCGTCTCTTCGACGACGATCTCGGCAAGGTCGAGTTCCAGGCCATCGAGCGCCAACTCGAATTCCTCATCAGAGAAGGGATCCTTGTCGTCTAGAGACGGCACCTCGGCAACCGGAGGCGTGGCAACCGCCGCATTGGCAATCACGGGCCCAGCGGGTGCGACAGCAGGCGTTGCGGCAAGCTCGGGCGCGTTCGCCACAGGGGTCGCGAGCGGCTGCCCGTTGGATGTCGGCATCGTATAACGCTGGACGTCGTAGATCAGTTCATCGAGCGCGGAGAACCGATCCTTTTGCGACGCACCGGCACTCTGACCGGTCGATGTAACAGACGTGGCCGCGACGGGCGCAGGCTGCAGTTCCTGCGCCTCCGAGGTCTTTGCAGAAACCTGCAGTTCGGCAGCCGGTGCCGGCTCGATCTTCGGGCTCGGGAGATCGTCCAGAACCGGAGGCTCGACAGCATACTCGTTCGGTGCAGGTGCGGCCGCCTGAGAAGGGATTACAGCCGCCTGTGCAGAGGCCGCAGAAACGTCTCGTGCTACGCTGAAATTGGTGAGCGGCATGCGGAAGCCAGGAATATAGGCGCCCTTACCCCTCTCTGCCTTTGGCTCCGGTTCAAATCTCGCCTCCGGCTCGAAAGCTGCCTCGGGTTCCGGGGCTGCTTCAGGTTCAGGGGCTGCTTCAGGTTCGAAGGTCGCTTGCGGCACGAACCGGACCTCCGGCTCGATTTTCGCCTCGGGCTCGAACCTCACCTCGGGCTGGCCTGCAGCAACCGGTTCGGCCGCGATCGAGTTTTCCAACTCAGCCGCGAGATCGAATTCCTCCGCCGGCTCTTCTGTCGACGTGGCGGGAGACATCGCGCCAGCTGTCGGAAAATCGGGCAGATCGAAGACGGGTTCCACACTTGCGGTTTCGAAAGCCGGTTCGACTATCGGATCGGAGGCCACGCTCTCGTCGACGGCATCAAACGCCAATGGCGGCTCTTCGTCGCCGAACAGCTGATCGCCGCGCTCGCTGATCGCACTATCGGCCGGCAGAAAAACCTGCGGCAGTTCGATCGCGGCCGGCTCAGCCGGGACAAACTCCAATTCCTCCGGCTCTACCGGCGGCGCAGCCACTGCGGCATCGGAAGCAGGCTCGGCGAATGACCGGGGCGCATCGTCAAGCGCGATATCGTGGATAGGATCGAGCCGCGGCGCGTCATAGCGCTCGAACTCCTGAAGAAGCTCGTCTTCAAGATTGAATGCCGGCTCTCGCCGTCCAGACGCTGAAGTATCGGCGGAAGATGATCCGGGCTTGGCGGCGACGGGAAGATCGTCGTAGCCTACGATGCGGGCGAGTTCTGCCAGCGGATCATCATCGGCAAAGAAGTCCGGTAAATCATTCCGGTTACGCGCAAGGTTGTTATCGGCCATTACCTCGTCCACTCACCTACATTACAACGCATATGCCAGTGCAATGTGGGGAAATGGTGGCGATATTTACCGCATTTCTTCCGGTGCCGCAGTGCCCGTGATCCCAAGTCCTGACTTCAAAACAGAGGCGACAGCATGCACCAGCCCAAGCCTGGCAATACTCAATTCTCGGTTTTTATCGTTAACAAAGCGTAATTCCGGTTGTTCTTTACCCTTATTCCAATGCGCATGGAAGAAACTTGCCAGATCATAGAGGTAAAAAGCAAGCCGATGAGGCTCCTGAGCCTGGGCCGCAGCCTCAATGATTCTGGGGTATTCCGCGAGTTTGGCGACCAGCTGCATCTCGTTCGGATCGTTGATCAGGCTGCTCGAACCTTTGAGGTCGAGCGAAGCAAAATCGAGCCCTGGGAACGCTTCCTTTGCCTGCCGGAACACCGACGAGCAGCGCGCATGGGCATACTGCACGTAGAACACCGGATTGTCCTTCGACTGCTCGGTCACCTTGGCGAAGTCGAAATCGAGCGGCTCGGAGCTCTTCCTGTAGAGCATCATGAAACGCACCGCGTCGCGGCCGACCTCGTCGACCACTTCGCGAAGGGTCACGAAGTTGCCGGAACGCTTCGACATCTTCACAGGCTCGCCATTGCGGTACAGCTTGACGAGCTGGCAGAGGAGCACGGTGAGCTTCGCCTTGCCGCCGGAGACGGCACGCGCGACGGCTTCCAGGCGCTTGACATAGCCGCCGTGGTCGGCGCCGAGCACATAGATCATCTCGTCGTAACCACGGTCGAACTTGTCCTTGAAGTAGGCAACGTCGGCCGCAAAGTAAGTATAGCTGCCGTCCGACTTGATCAGCGGCCGGTCCATATCGTCGCCCACTTCGGTGGAGCGGAACAGCGTCTGCTCGCGATCCTCCCAGTCTTCCGGCAACTGACCCTTCGGTGGCGGCAGCGTGCCCTTGTAGACGTGCCCCTTGAACGTGAGGTCGTTGATCGCCTGGCGGATGCGCTGCGCGCCATTGGCATGCAAGGTCCGTTCCGAATAAAAGACGTCGTGATGGACGTTGAGCGCTTCGAGATCGTCGCGGATCAGCGCCATCATCGAGTCGATCGCCTTGTCCTTGACGATCGGCATCCAGGCATCTTCCGGCATGTTATGCAGCCGCGAACCGTATTCCTCCGCCAGGGCCTGCCCGACCGGCACGAGGTAGTCGCCCGGATAAAGGCCCGAGGGGATCTCGCCGATCGTCTCTCCGAGAGCCTCGCGGTAACGCAGGAAGACCGAGCGGGCCAGAACATCGATCTGGCTGCCGGCATCGTTGATGTAATATTCCTTGGCCACGTCGTAGCCGGCAAATTCCATCAGGTTCGCCAGCGCATCGCCCACGACAGCACCACGGCAATGGCCGACATGCATCGGGCCCGTCGGGTTGGCCGAGACGTATTCGACATTCGCCTTCTTCTCGGCGCCGACCGTCGAGCGGCCGTAATCCGTGCCCTCGGCAATCATCGAGGCGAGCAGGCGCTGCCAGTAGGGAGCACCGAGCCGGATATTGATGAAGCCGGGACCGGCCACGGAAACTTCGCTGATGTCAGCATCCGAACGCAGCGCTTCGGCGATGATATCGGCGAGCGCACGCGGATTGGTGCCGAGCGGTTTTGCCAGAACCATGGCGGCATTGGTGGCCACATCGCCGTGGCTCTGGTCCCGCGGCGGCTCGACTGCGATACGGCCGAAATCAAGCTCGCTTCGCTTTTCCTTGATAATATCAAGGCTTTCCAAAGCGTTCTTAATTCTTGTTTCGAAGTCGGCAAAAAGATTCATGTTCAATTATCCCCGATACATGCCGAGGACCCTTGCTGGCCAGTGTCATTGGTGGCGGTGCCTAGCGCAAATCCGGAGTCTGGTCAAACAGCTCGCCATGCGCCTTGATGGCGAAGGTATCGGTCATCCCGGCAAGATAATCGCCGACATGACGCGCCCTCGCCGTCTCGCCGAGACCGGCGATATGGTTGACCCAATAATGGCTGCGCATCAGCGACGGATCATTCATATAGGCGTTGAACAGATCCGAGACGATCTGGGAGGCGCCGGCGCGGATGCGCATGATGTCGGGATGCCGGTAGATGCGCGAAAACAGCAGCTTTTTGATGCAGCGGTCGGTCTCGGCCATCTCTCCAGAAAAGGTGGCGATGACATGCCCAGCGGAGCGGACGTCAGCGGCGCTCAGCGGATCCACCTTGTCGAGGTTGTGCTGCGCCACGTCGATTACGTCCTCGACCATGTGAGTGATCTGCCGGCGCATGATCTCATGGGCAAAACGGCTCGGCTCAAGGTGCGGATAACGTGCCCTCACCTCCGCCATCAGCTTGGCGAGGAAGGGCACATCATCGAGCATCTCGAAGGTCAACAGGCCGGAGCGCAGCCCGTCGTCGATGTCATGAGTGTTGTAGGCGATATCGTCGGCGATTGCCGCGACCTGCGCCTCCAGGCTGGCATAGCTCGCGAGTTCCAGATCATGCAGCTCGCAATAGTCGCGGATCGGCTGCGGCACGGGGCCGCGGGTGCCCTCGCCGGTGGCGCTGAGCAGCGGACCATTGTGCTTGACGAGGCCTTCGAGGCTTTCCCAGGTGAGATTGAGCCCGTCGAAATCCGCATATCGGCGCTCGAGCTTGGTGACGATGCGGAGCGACTGGGCGTTATGGTCGAAGCCGCCAAAGGGCTTCAGCATCTCGTCCAGCGCATCTTCGCCGGTATGGCCGAATGGCGTATGGCCGAAGTCGTGCACCAGCGCCACGCCTTCGGCGAGATCTTCGTCGAGCTTCAGGGCGCGGGCAAGCGCGCGGGCGATCTGCGCCACCTCGATCGTATGGGTCAGCCGGGTGCGGTAATGGTCGCCGTCAGGGCTGATGAACACCTGCGTCTTGTGCTTCAGCCGCCGGAATGCGGTGGTGTGGACGATCCGGTCACGGTCGCGCTGGAACTCCGAACGCGTCAGGCTGCCGTCTTCGGGAAACAGGCGCCCGCGCGACGCCCAGGGGTTGGCGGCGTAGACCGCGCGCTCGCCACTGCCGAAACCCAGCGCCCTGGTATCGATCGTCATGCCGTCACCTGTTTGTTCATCCGCCGCCTGCCGCCCATTGACGTGCCCTTCACGTCTTCATACCTATAGTGGAGCTGTGCGCAATGCCGGTGACAGGAATCTCTCCGGGCCTTGAACCCGGCAGGAGGCGGATAATATGGAAACCAATGTAACTCTTTCAAATGCGGCGGCCAAGCGCATCGCCGAAATCGTCGGCAACGAAGCCGGCAAGCAGGCGCTGCGCGTCTCGGTCGAAGGCGGCGGCTGTTCGGGCTTCTCCTACAAGTTCGATCTCGCCGAAGCGCCCGAGGACGACGACGTGGTGATCGCCAACGGCGACGCCAAGGTGCTGATCGACAGCCTCTCGCTCGTCTATATGGCGGGCTCGGAGATCGACTTCGTCGACAACCTGCTCGGCCAATCCTTCCAGATCAAGAACCCGAACGCGGTTGCCAGCTGCGGCTGCGGCACCAGTTTCTCGATCTGATAACATCCTCCCTTACGCACTTCGCCCTTCCC
This sequence comes from Neorhizobium sp. P1_A6, assembly GCF_056406795.1. Classification (NCBI taxonomy): domain Bacteria; kingdom Pseudomonadati; phylum Pseudomonadota; class Alphaproteobacteria; order Hyphomicrobiales; family Rhizobiaceae; genus Neorhizobium; species Neorhizobium sp. P1_A6. Next base: position 396,551 of record NZ_JBFTZM010000003.1, read on the forward strand.
AACGCTTCCTCTTTCGCTAAAAGAGGAAGCGAACAGTGGGAGGCAAGGGCCGATGAAGATCGCCACCTGGAACATCAACGGCGTCAAAGCGCGCATCGACAACCTGCGTCAGTGGCTGACCGATTCCTCCCCGGACATCGTCTGCCTGCAGGAGATCAAGTCCGTCGATGAGACCTTCCCGCGGCTGGAGATCGAGGCGCTCGGCTATCATGTCGAGACCCACGGCCAGAAAGGGTTCAATGGCGTTGCGCTGCTGTCGAAGACCAGGCCCGACGAAGTGATGCGGGGTCTACCTGGCGGCGAAGGCCCGGACGGACAGACGGACGAGCAGTCGCGTTACATCGAAGGCGTCTTTTCGGTACCGGGCGGCGCAATCCGCGTCGCCTCCATCTACCTGCCGAATGGCAATCCAGCCGACGACCCAGTCAAATACCCCTACAAGTTGGCCTGGATGGAGCGGCTGCGCCTGCATGCGCAGAACTGCCTTCTCCTCGAAGAGCCGCTGATCCTTGCCGGCGACTACAACGTCATTCCCGAGCCGCATGACTGCTTCGATCCGGCCGCCTGGGCGACGGATGCTCTTTTCCTGCCACAGACCCGCGCCGCTTTCCGCAGGCTCGAAAATCTCGGCCTCGTCGATGCGGTGCGCGCCACGACCGACGCCACCAAGCTCTACTCTTTCTGGGATTATCAGGCGGGCGCCTGGCAAAAGAACAACGGCATCCGCATCGATCATCTTCTGCTATCGGCGGAAGCCGCAGACAGACTGAAATCGACGGCGATCGAGAAACATGTGCGGGCTTGGGAAAAGCCGTCGGACCACGTGCCCGTCATCGGCATGTTCGATTTCGGCTGATCGTCCGAAAGATCGGCGAGGCGTCAGTTATTCGACGCCTCGGGCAAATTCCTGCGACAGGGCGACCGCGCCGCGGCGATCCTCTTCGCCGACCACCGAAAATGCCTGCTCCTGCAATTGCTGCATCCAGACACATTCCTTGGCGGTACACTTGTCGAGTGCCGCCGTCATGAAGGCGAGCCCCCGCACCGTCTGGCCTTCCTGGAAGAGAACGTTGCCGAAAACCGACATGGCGCCCGCATGGCCGCTCTTGCGGGCCTGGTTCAGCCATTTCTTCGCCTGCTGGATATTGGCGGTACCGCCCTCGCCTGCGAGAATCATCCGGGCGAGCTGGAACTGGGCTTCCGCCACGCCGAATGTGGATGCCGCCTGGAAATAGAGTTGCCGTGCCTGTGAAAGATCAGGCTTGATCGGGCTGCCGGGAATGCCGCGGCGATAATAGTTGGCCAGCGACAGAAGCGCATTAACGAAGAAGCCGGTATCTTCCGAACCGGGCTCGACGCCCTGCGCGGCGATCTCGTTATAGATCTTGAAGGCCTCGAAATCGTCCTTTGCGACGCCGTCGCCATAGGCGTACATATTGGCAAGCGCCCAGCGCGAGCCGGTATGGCCTTTCTCGGCGGCATAACGATAGGCTTCGACCGCATCTTCCTTCTGGCCGTTCTTATAGGCCTTAAAGCCGAACTTGAAGAGATCGAAGGGACCGGACTCTTTCGTCACGCCCGATTTGATATCGAAGGCCGCAGCCGATCCCGCCAAAATCGAGGCGAGCGACGCTCCAAGAAGCAATACTCTCATGGATCCGATGTCACACTTCGGCATGGTTCAGTTTCTTTCACTCCGCGCGCGACGACCCGCCGCAGCCCGAGCGTCGCTCGCTGCCGGAACAAGATTTATCCGGGAATATCCCGCGCCTGCTCCTCCCGAGAGACGAATGAAACTGTAGCTGCCGTTTTCGGCAAGACTAGGACCCATAACCGCAGCGATTGCGGCAGGACAGGACGGCATCAGAATCCGCCTACCTGAGCGCAAAAAGCCCGGCTTTTCATGAAGAAACCCGCCCATGATACTCCAATTACGCGCCCCGCCCCCGCGTTCCGCGCCTGTTCTTCCTCTATCGCTGCTCCCCGTTTGTGGCGGGAAGTGGACAGAAACGCCCCTCTCAAGGGCCCTGACAATAGTCTCGGAAAAGTGTTGCCAAATCGTYACAAGAGAAGCGACGAAACCTTCCTCAGCTGAATTAAAATTCGCCACAAAAAAGCCCGGTCGCGACCGGGCTCTCTAGCCTCAATCAAGTGAAGTCAGAATTTGACTTTCAAAGAAGTGGAGAGAGCAGCAACCAGGTCGTTGCCGAAGCGATAGCTTGCTTCGTCGCCGGCGGGGATGCCGTTGATGGCCACGGCGCCCGAGCTGCCGCTGGTTAGGATACCAAGCACGCCGGCAAGGCGAATCTCGACATTCTTGTTCGGCGAATAGGAGACACCTGCGCCGACAGTCCAGGTATCCGTGAGGGAGCCGAAGCCCTGCGAAGTCCCACGATCCCATGTCAGGCTAACCGCACCGCTCCACTGTTCGTTGAACTTGTGGCCTACGCCGCCGGTAACCGTCCAGCCGTCCCGGTATCCGAGTTCAAGCGCGGTGACTTCCACGCCGCCGGCATTGTAGAACGGGATCCGCTGCAATACGCTCCAATTGGTCCATTTGACCGATCCGAACGCGAGCCAATCGGGAGCGATGCCAGACTGCAGCTTGAGTTCGATAGCCTCCGGCATAGCGGTTGAGCCCTCGACCGGAATGATCGTGCTGGCGCCCGGGACCCCGAGGCCCACTGGAAGGTGGGTAAGATCGACCTCGCCCGTGACGCTATCCAGTTTCACCTGACTATAGTACATCAGGCTGGCGCGCAGCGCGTATTCCGGAATTTCGTAGGCGACACCTGCCCGCCAGCCCCAGCCGTCACCTTCAAGGTTGAGGCGGCCGACACCAGAGCCCGTAAGGCCGGCACCGGCGATAAGTTCCGGCGCGACGACTAGGCGCTCCTTGAAGCCGTCCATCTGGAGATAGTTTGCACCTGCTATGACACGCAGGTCGCCCGGACCTGCATCGAATTTATAGGAGCAGGTCAGCGCGTAGTTGTCGCTGTTGATCTTTGTTTCGATGTTCTGGTTTGCCCCGGCCCAACGGGAGCCTGGATTGGTATGAGCGCCGTAGGGCTGCGAGTAGTCGACCAAGCAGTCAAACCCCTCGAAGCCCGCCTTGGCGCCGATACGCGGAGACCAGTAGTCCTCCGTCTCCTTTGCCGAGTTAGAATAGCCCAAGCCATTGAGTGGACCATCTCCTGCGAATGTATCGGTGACGTTCTTGAGCTTCCTCTGGGGCATCACGAAAGTAGCCGTGGACTCGATCACGACCGGAGACGGATCAAAAAGCAGATCGATATTGTATCCGCCCCGCTCGATGCCACCTGCGAGCGCAGGCGACTGAAGGGTGCATCCTGCTACGAGAGCAAAGGCGCCCCTTGAGATTAGTTTGCTTACCATAAAATCTCCCACTCCCTGGTAAGTGACCGAAATCACTCTAGATGGTTCGCTCCGATTGACAACTTTCGGCTGTCCGGCGCTTCGCGGCGCAAACACGTTATAGATTTACGTAAGCAAACCAGGAACCGGGGCTTTGATGCCGATTTCGGCACAAAATTACTCTTTCTCCGCTAATGCGATCGTTAAAATTGGAATTATATTATTTTAAGCCGGCTACCTGTGACAATGTGGCAACAATACGGCTTTCTGCTTGTGAGCAGTTGCACACATGCCGAACCAGACCAACAAACGGTTGCGAAAAATGAAAATGCCGCGTCGTTTCCGGCGCGGCATCCCTTATCGAACTGATTCACGATGAAGACGGTCAGCCGGCTTCGCTGATACGCAGAAGAGCGGTCTTCAGGTTCGCCATCTGAACTTCCAGTTCGGCAAAGCGCTCGCGCTCGGCAGCAACCACTTCTGGGTCGGCATTGGCAACGAACTTCTCGTTGGCCAGCTTCTTGCCGATACGATCCATCTCGGCCTCGGTCTTTCCAACTGCCTTCTCGATGCGCGCCTTTTCCGCCACCAGGTCGATCAGGTTGCCGAGCGGCAGGCAGGCGGTCGCCTCGCCGACGACGATCTGGGCGGAACCCTTCGGGGCCACGTCGGCAAGCTCGATGGTTGCCACACGTGCTAGGCGGCGGACGGCCGCCTCATGACGGCGCAGACGCGCCTGGGTCAACTCGTTGGCGCCGACAACGATCAGCGGCGCAACGGCCGATGGCGGTACGTTCATCTCGGCGCGGGCCGAGCGCAGGCCGGTCACGAGATCGACCAGCCAGTTGATCTCCTCCGCAGCCGCCTGATCGGCGAATTCCGGTGCCGGCCAATCGGCATGGCAAAGCAGGCCATCGCGCATTTCGGTATGGGCCCAGAGCTCTTCCGTCATGAACGGCATGAACGGATGGAGGAGCTTGTAGGTCTCCTCCAGCACATAGGCAGCGCAGGCCTGCGCCTCGACCTTGGCACTTTCGTCCTCGCTCATGAAGATTGGCTTCAGCAGTTCAAGATACCAGTCGCAGACCTGGTTCCACACGAACCGGTAGAGCGAAGCCGAAGCTTCGTTGAAACGCTGGGTCTCGATCGCCTCGGTGACGTCGCGGATCGTGGCGGAAAGTTCGGTCAGGATCCAGCGGTTGACGGTCAGCGCCGTTGCCTCCGGCAGGAAAGCCGGATCACGCTTGACGCCGTTCATCTCGGCAAAGCGGGTGGCGTTCCAGAGCTTGGTGCCGAAATTGCGGTAACCGGCGATGCGGGCCGGATCGAGCTTCACATCGCGCCCCTGCGCCGCCATGATCGCCAGCGTGAAACGCAGCGCGTCGGCACCGTATTCGTCGATCAGGTCGAGCGGATCGATGACGTTGCCCTTCGACTTCGACATCTTCTGACCGTTCTTGTCGCGCACCAGGGCGTGAATGTAGACGGTGTGGAAGGGCTCGACCGGATTGCCCTCCTCGTCCTTCATGAAGTGCAGACCCATCTGCATCATGCGAACGACCCAGAACGGAATGATATCGAAACCCGTGACGAGCACGTTGGTCGGATAATACCGCTTCAGTTCCGGGGTGTGTTCCGGCCATCCCAGGGTCGAGAACGGCCACAGCGCGGACGAGAACCAGGTGTCGAGCACGTCCTCGTCGCGGGTCAGGATTTCACCCGGCTTGAAGTTCTCCAGCAGGTCCTCGACGAGGGCCTTCATCGGTCCTTCGTGCGACAGATAGTGCTGAATTGCCGCCTGCAGCGCCTCTTCCTCGGTCTTTTCGACGAAGACCTGGCCGTCCGGGCCGTACCAGGCCGGAATCTGGTGTCCCCACCAGAGCTGGCGGGAAATGCACCACGGCTGGATGTTCTCCATCCACTGGAAATAGGTGTTTTCCCAGTTCTTCGGAACAAACTTGGTGCGGCCTTCGCGAACCGAGGCGATCGCCGGCTGGGCGAGCGTCTTGTTATCCACCCACCATTGTTCCGTCAGGCGCGGCTCGATCGGCACGCCGCCGCGGTCGCCATGCGGCACCATGTGCTTGTGCGGCTCGATCTTGTCGAGCAGCCCGGCTTCCTCGAATATTTCGACAATGATCTTGCGGGCCGTGAACCGATCCTGGCCTTCCAGCCGGTCCCAGGCACCATGCAAGGCGGCTGGATTGTCCAGGCCCTCCAGAAAATCCTCGTTGTCCTTGATGGTCACCGTTCCGTCGATATCGAGAACATTGATTCGGCGCAGCCCTGCCCGCTTGCCGACTTCGAAGTCGTTGAAGTCGTGGGCCGGCGTGATCTTGACCGCGCCGCTGCCGGCCGTCGGATCGGCGTAATCGTCCGCGACGATCGGGATCCTGCGGCCAACGATCGGCAGGATGACATGTTTGCCGACGATCGACCTGTAACGTTCGTCATCCGGATTGACCGCAATACCGGTATCGCCGAGCATGGTTTCGGGACGTGTCGTCGCGACGACGATATAGTCCCGCGTCTCGAATTCGGTGGCGTTGCCGTCTTCGTCGAAGGCAACGGGATACTGATAGGTGACGCCGTCTTCGAGCGGATAACGCAGGTGCCACAGATTGCCGTTGATCTCGATCTGCTCGACTTCCATGTCGGAGATCGCGGTCAGCAGCTTCGGGTCCCAGTTGACGAGACGCTTGTCCTTGTAGATCAAGCCCTGCTTGTAGAGGGTGACGAAGACTTCCAGGACCGCGGCCGAAAGCCCCTCGTCCATGGTGAAACGCTCGCGGGACCAGTCACAGGAAGCACCGAGACGCTTCAGCTGGTTGAAGATCAGCCCACCCGATTCTTCCTTCCACTCCCAGATTTTGTCGACGAAGGCCTCGCGGCCCATTTCGCGGCGGCCCGGAAGCTGGCGCTCCATCAATTGGCGCTCGACGACCATCTGGGTGGCGATGCCCGCATGGTCCATGCCGGGCTGCCACAGCACGTCCTTGCCGCGCATCCGCTCGAAGCGGATCATGATGTCCTGCAGCGTGTTGTTGAGCGCGTGGCCCATATGCAGCGAACCGGTGACGTTCGGCGGCGGGATGACGATCGTGAAGGTTTCCGCGCCCGGCTTGGCGTTGACGCCGGCGCGGAAAGCGTCGGCCTCGTCCCAGGCCTTGGCGATCCTCGGTTCTACTTCTGCGGAATCATAGGTCTTTTCGAGCATTTCCTGACCCGTTTTTGTTCTTTGAGAGCTATCGGGGTGTAAATAGGATGGGGTGTTCCAAGTCAATAAAAAAGCCGCCCCGTCACCGGAGCGGCCGTATCGATCAGCCTTGCGGGCGGGTTGGCTACGCCAGCCGCTGGCTCAGCGGCGCGTGCCGCGGGAGACGCGTTCGATTTCCTCGCGCACCAGGCGCTCGACCAGCGTCGGCAGGTTGTCGTCCAGCCATTCCTGCAGCATCGGGCGCAGCATGTCGCCGGCCATGTCCTCGAGCGAGCGGCGTTCCATGCCGTTGAACACCGAGGCAAGCTCGCTGAAGGATTTTGCGACCTGAGCGCCGGCTTCGGCTGACAGGAGGTTAGCCGTCTCCTCGATCTTGGCCGGCAGGCTGCGCGGGGCCTGTTCCGCGGCGAATTTCGGTTCTGCCTTCGGTTCGACCTTTGGTTCAGGCCGCACCGGCGCCTCGGCTCTGCTGGAAGCCGACAGCGGCGGATCGAAAACCGGCATCATGACGCGCTGGACCGGTTCCGGCTGCGAAGCCGGCGCTGCCTGCGTGACTGGGGCGGCGGCCTGGGTGACCGGTTCGCGGAATTCGGGCATGCGCGGCATCTGGGGACGAAGCGGAGCCGGCTCTTCCTGGCGTGCCGCCGGTGCGGGCGAAGACGGTGTTTGCGCCGGAGAGAGCGTCGGCGCAGTCGAAGCGGTGGAAAGGCGCACCGGGCCGGTTTCCTGCTGGCGGACCGAAGCGGCGCGAACCCTTGCGGCGACGTCGGCGAGTGACAGGGTACGATCCTGCTGCGCCGGCTGGCCCGACGACCCTTGCGCGTAGCTCATCGGTTCGTTGCGGGAGGGCGCGCCGCGGTCATTGGCAGCCATGTCCGGGACGAAGCCCGGCTCTTCGCCGTCTTCGATCTCATCCTCGCCATAGACCGGAGGGAGCTGGCCGTTGAGCGCGTTCTCGGCGTTCGGCTCATTGCTTTCAATGATCCGGCGAATGGACGCCAAGATTTCTTCCATGGAGGGTTCACGCGCTACATTTGGCTGAGCCATTTTCATCCCCGCTGTTACCGGCACTCGACTCGGCCCCGTGGAGGGTGAACCGAATCGACGTTACTCTAAGGTCTTGGGGGGGCTGGAAACAATGACAAGTGCCCCAGGCTTCCTACGGATACACAGTTTTGTTGGCGTTGTGAATCCCGTTAGTCACACTTACCGGAACAGATGACAGCTGGATGAAATAACCGGATGGCGTCGACAGAAACGACAAAGGGGCCGCAAGGCCCCTTCCGTTCATGGCATTCGATCGTGTCGGAGCAATCAGAACACGAATTCCTTGACCTTGCGAAAGCCTGGCAGCGGCTTGACCGACGCATTGAAATAGGCGCTTTCGGAAATCGAGCCCTGTTCCTTCACCAGCACCTTCGCCTGGGCGGCATTGCCGTAACCGACGACTGCGATCAGCCGGCCGCCGTCGCGCAGCTGCTCCAGAAGAGCGGCAGGCACTTCCTCGACGGCACCGTTGACGAAGACCAGGTCATAGGGGGCCTCGGCAGGATAACCCTTTTCGAGTTCGCCGGTAACGACCGCGACATTGTCGTAGCCAAGCGAGGAGAGCGTTCCAGTCGCCTGCGAGGCCAGCGCCTCATCCGCCTCCAGCGAAACCACGGAGCCAGCGATCAGCGACAGGACGGCGGTCGCATAACCGCTGCCGGTGCCAATTTCGAGCACGACATCATCCTTGGTGATCGCCGCGAGCTGCAGAAGCTTGGCAAGCGGCGAAGCCTCCATCAGGTAGCGCCCAGGCGCCACCTCGATATCCTTGTCGATATAGGCGAGCGACTTTGCCTTGGCCGGCACGAAAGCTTCGCGCGGTACATTATAGAAGGCCCGCAGAACCGAATGCGACGTGACATCGGTGGTGCGGATCTGATTTTCGACCATCTTTGTCCGTGCTGCTTCGAAATCCATCATCTCAGTCGTCCCAAATCACCGGCGATGCGCCGGCTCACGCATGTCCGTCTTACTGACGGCGAGACATGCTTTCAAGACGCCGGCCGGTTTCGAAGCAAAAAAGCCGAGGTGAACGGCCCTCCCCTGCAATCCCGATGCTCAGGCGTAGGCCGGCGGCGCTTCTTCAAGCTTGCGGACGGTCACATAATCACGGCCATAGGAGGAGCGCAGGCTATGGCCCTTGTCGAAGGCGGACTGTTCAGCGGAGGTCAGCGGGAACATGCCGTCGGCGAACGTTCCGGTGCCTTCGACCTCGTTGGCCGCCTGGCGATGCACATTGATAATCCTGGTGATCATGACGCCTTCCTTCCGTTCCGCCCAATAATCGCTGAGCAGGCCTTTCTGTTCCGAGCCTAGGAGGAGAAGGTTAAAAAATTAACCATGTTGCACCGCACACAAAAATGCGTGGTAAATGCTTGGTATCAAAGCGTGTTTGGATTTGAGGGATTGATCCGGAAAGAAGGGAAAATTGGAGGCCTCGCCCGGAATCGAACCGGGGTGCAAGGATTTGCAGTCCTCTGCGTCACCACTCCGCCACGAGGCCGTCCGAACGCATAAAGAGCGAGTGGTGTCGGGCGTTTAGAACGAATCGAATAACCGCGCAAGCGCGGTTTGGCCCGATTGCCATTTTTTTCTGCACAAGATGACGGACGCCGATGCGGGCGGGCCAGTTCGCATCTCTGCCCGCGGTCCACGTTCGGAAAAAAACTGGCCGGAATGTCAAAAAAACGGCTCGATTGGATGCCGGCCGGCGCTCCGGATTGGCTTCATAAAAAATTCACCAAAATTACGGAACCAAACGCTTCCGGATGAGTTCTCTACGCCGCAATGCAAGGTGTGGACATGACGAGTAACGTAACTGAAGCAGATGACTCCGTGTGGAGTTCCCCCGTCAGAGTACGCGTTGGATACGGTTTCCCAGAAACCATCCACGGACCAAAAGAAGCCCTGGAGTACCTCAACTGGCGCTGGCCGGTGCGTGAAGGTACCTATTATATCAAGGCCCTAAAGGAATGCGCCGCCTGTCTGCAGCGCAAGCTTCCCTTGGAAAGGGTGCGGGAGACCTTCATTCTCGCCAGCATCGAAGCGAAGATGCTGAACTGATTTCACCCTTTGGGCGGGGCCGATGATCAGTGTGAAACACAGTGTCTCTGACGGCGTGCGGCGCTTACGCTGGCCAATAGAAATCGGAACGAAAGTCAGCCGGGATGTCTGACAATCTGCCGATGGCTTCGGCGACGAAACTGATCTGCATGGCCAGATAACGGATTTCGCGCGGCACCGGTATGCCGGTCATTGTTTCGCGATTGCGCCAGGTCTCGTACCCGGTCGATCTGATCCGCTGTTCGGCCTCGCGCAGCACGTCGTCGCGGCTCGGCATTTGGCCGTCAGCCACATCGGCAGGCTTCGCCACGCAGGCCGCAAGCCCACCCTCGATCACTCTCAGACCCATGGTCACCCTCGTCTTCAATCCCGGGAGCAATGCTAGTGATTCGGGGAGGGATGCGCCAGAGTCTCTGCGGCAACACTGAAGTGGCGGCGGCACAGCGCCTGTGCTAGAATGGTATTGTCGTCGAGTGGGGGAGCACCGGGCGGCGAACATGCGGTAGGAGGAGACCGTCATGCAGTATCTGGAATTCATCACCACCCTCAATCCGGTCGTTCTGGCGATCCTCGTGATCGTGCTGGCCTGCGGAGCCTACGACTATTGGGCGCAGTCTCGATAACGGCCCGATAACGGATGGCGTAGCCTTTTGATTTTCCATGAGACGCCGGGCGTTCACGTTTCCGGCAGGTTGTGGCTCGCGCCTTTGCGAGGACACGGTTTGTTGTTACCCATACCGCTGTTTTAAGGCGGAATGGAGAGACGAACAGTGAGCGCAAGCATCGAATTCGACGACACCTCAACTTCGCTGAGCGGTACGCTGCGCCAGCTTATCGACGGCATCAAGGGTCAGTCGGTGACGCTGCGGCAATTGATGGATGCGGTCGGCGAACAGGGCCTGTTGCTCATCTGTGCCATTGCCTCCCTGCCCTTCCTCCTTCCCGTGTCGATCCCCGGGGTCAGTACCGTGTTCGGCGCGGCGATCATCCTGATCAGCCTGGCGATCACCGCCAATCGGCTGCCCTGGTTGCCGAAGAAAATCCTCGACCGCGAACTTGATACGAAGAAACTGCTGCCGGCGCTGGAAAAGGGCGTCAGCATCGTTTCGCGCCTCGACCGGTTCCTGAAGCCGCGCATTTCGGCGTTGACCACCGGCCGGCTTGTCGGCCGGATCAACGGCCTGGCGATCGCGGCCGGCGGCGTGCTGTTGATGTTTCCGCTGGGGCTGGTCCCCTTCTCTAACACCCTGCCGGGAATAGCCATCCTGCTTCTGTCGACCGGCATGATCCAGCGCGACGGGCTGATCGTGCTTGGCGGCTACCTCTTCAACGTCGTGACGGTGATCTATTTCGGCGTGCTTGCCTACGTAGCCTTCAGCGCCGGCCAGGGCATAGCGTCGATGTTCGCCTGATCGTGCAGCCTTATCGCTGTTCGGCCTTACGCCCCCGCCGCCTTGCCCACCAGAGCGCGATCCGGCGGCGCTGACGCCGCACGAAGGGCAGATCGTGGGAGAGCACCAGGAAGCCGAGCGGCAGCATCCAGAAGCCAAGGATCGGCAGGAAGCCGAGCACGCCGCCGAAAATCAGGACGAGACCGACGACGACCCGGCCGATCCGCGAGCGTGGCATGGGAATCTGTACGCTGCCCAGCGCCAGTTTGCCGCTTTGTGGGTCGATTCCAAATCGCCTCGGTTTCCGTTCGCCTGCCACTCTCGAATATCCTCACCGGTTAAAGGCTTAGCTTTGCCGGGGAAATGGGGCTTTACCGGGGATAAAACAACGAAGTTCGATTTTTTTGCAAAAACCGCTTGGCAAAACGGCAAAGCATTTGTATTACCCGCCGCACACGCCGCGACCCTTCGCGGATGATCCCTGGTAGCTCAGCGGTAGAGCATTCGACTGTTAATCGACAGGTCGCCGGTTCGAATCCGGCCCGGGGAGCCATTTTATAAAGGTCGTGATGAAAATCACGGCCTTTTTGATGCGACCTTTCAAGCAGATAGGTGTTTCCTGAGCCTTTGGGCGGTTCGCTTAGCGGGCAAGCCTGTGTTGCGTCACAAATTCAGGTACATCTCGCCGTATACCATTTCCTGCTCGCGGAATTGACCCGCATGGCGTGCCAATAAGCCAGGTGGCGGCTCCATACCGATCTCATATGTGACAAGTTCACATATCGCGTGCCGTTGGCTACTTCGGCGCACCATTCACGGATGGGCCTGCTGCCGTCGGTCGCTGCATCTGGACTGCCCCTGCGAGTAGCGGCGCCTACGTGGCGATGAATTCCATGACCAGCCGCACTCGCCTGGTTTGTACGTTTCCCCATGCGTGAGGAGCCAGAGCGTTCCCAACATGCGCAAGTGGTGCGCCGATGCACAGCCGCTGTCGAGGAATCGCCCATCCCGCTCGGTTGCCCTCCATCCCATTTGACTGCGAATGGGCGCGATGCTTGTCGGCCCTGGACGAACCCGACATTTTCTGGCGCACCCACGAGAAGCTCCTTGCGGATCTTGCCAAGGTCGCAACCGAACGCAACATCTCACGCATCAGATAACCAGCCGCCACTATCTCAGTCCTGATTGAAGGAATAACCTCATGAATATTGACCTTAAGGGCCGTAAGGCCGTTGTAACCGGCTCCACGGCGGGCATTGGTCGCGCCATTGCCGAAGGGCTGGCGCGCGCGGGCGCTTCGGTCGTGATCAACGGCCGCGGCGAGGAACGTGTCGCCGCGGCGCTTCGCGAGATTCGCGTGCTTTTCCCAAACTCCGATCTGACGGGCGTCGCCGCTGATCTGGAAACGGCAGAAGGGGCCGGAGCCTTGTTCGCGCAGGCGCCGGATGCCGATATCCTCGTCAACAATGTGGGTACGGCGCGCCCGAAGTCGTTCTTCGAGCTTACCGATGACGACTGGCTGAGCCTCTTCCAGCTCAACGTCATGAGCGGCGTTCGCGCCGCGCGCCACTATCTGCCGAAGATGATGGAGCGGGGTTGGGGACGGGTCGTATTCATCAGCAGCGAGTCCGCTCTCAACATCCCGAAAGAGATGATTGACTACGGCACGACCAAGACCGCGCAACTCGCCATTTCGAGGGGCCTTGCGGAAGCGGTCGCCGGAACCGGCGTGACGGTCAACGCGGTCCTTCCCGGCCCGACGAGATCCGAAATCCTGTCCAACATGATGAGCGAGTTGGCCCGTGCGCAGGGCATCAGCCAGGAAGAAGCGGAGCAAGTCTTCCTGAGGACGATGCGCCCGACAACGCTGATCAATCGATTGTCGACCACCGAAGAAGTGGCAAACATGGTCGTCTATGTCTGCTCGGAGCAAGCTTCGGCGACAAGTGGCGCCGGTCTGCGCGTCGACGGCGGCGTCGTTCGGTCGATCGTCTAACCCGCCCCGGGTGGCATCGTCGTGGCTCTCTTCACGGTCGAAAAGCGCGTCCTGCGGCGCGCTTTTGACGGTTTCAGGCCGGAGGGTCGCTCAGTTCCGCGACGGCGCCGTGGTCATTTCAGGCCAAACAGCTCCACCGCGTTGTTGCGGAATATAGCGGAGCGCTCGGCCGGTGTCAGTGGCACCTTGAAGGCAAAACGCGGATCGTCGAAATCCCAGTGCGGATAGTCGGTCGAGAACATCAGCCGGTCGGTGCCGATCCAGCGCAGGATATCGAGGAGATGCCGGTTGTTCTCCGGCTCCTCGATCGGCTGGGTGGTGTACCAGAAATTCTCGCGCACATATTCGGACGGCTTGCGCTTCACGTGCGGAACCTCGTCGCGCATGCGCTTCCATTCCCGGTCGAGCCGCCAGACGAGTGACGGTAGCCAGGAGAACCCGCCTTCGACGAGCACGATCTTCAGCTTCGGGAATTGTTCGAACACGCCTTCGAGGATCATGCTGGAGAGCACGGTCTGGAGGCTGTTGGAGGCTGCGTAGTGTTCCTCCAGATAAAACGAGCTCCAGCCGGACGGCGTATTCGGGCGGTAGCCGAAGGCGCTGGTGTGCAGCCCGATCGGCAGGCCGTAATGTTCGGCCGCCTCGTAGATCGGCCAGTAGCGGCGGCGTCCGCAGGGCTCCAGCGTGCGCGGCGGCATGGCGATCTGCACGAAACGGCGGTCGGTGACACGCCGGTCGATTTCGGCAACCGATTCCCTCGCGTCCTCTTGGGAGATACAAATGGAGGCTTTCAGCCGAGGTTCCGGCCCGGCAAACTTGTCGATCTGCCAGTCGTTCAGCGCCGCGCAGAGCGCTGCACCGAGTTCCTGGTTGAAGGCCATGCTGCCGGCTGCGAGCGGCTGCAGGATGCCGTAGTCGATGTTACACTGGTCCAGCAATTGTTCCCGCAGGAAAACAAGGTCCGATGCCGGCGGGCCACCGTTCGGCGGCCAGGAATCACGGCGCATGCCGTTGCCCGGCGTCATGCGCGGATAGGGCAGCGTGCCGAGCAACGGGTTTGCCGTGCGCACCGCGAAATCCCGCACATGCGTTTTCCAGCGTTCGGGCAGGTAGTCGAGCAACTGGTCCGGCCGGGAGAAAGCCGGATGCACGTCGCAATCCACCACGCCCTGCATCTGCGATTTTTCGGAGCTACGTTCGAGTACTGGGGTTTCCATGGGGATCAGCCTCCAAATCTCGGATAGGTGGCGAGAACGTTGTCGCGAAGGATCTTATTCACCTTGGCTTCCGGCAAGCCCTCGGGCAGCACGTCCAGGCCCTCGAAATGCCAATGCGGGTAATCCGAAGAGAACAGCAGCATATCATCGCTGAGCAAATGGTCGAGCGTCCTGGCGACGTCCTCGACATCGTCAGGGCCGTCGAAGGGCTGCGACGTCATGCGGATGTGCCTCCTGATGATGTCGGCAGGCGCGTCCTTGACCCACGGCACCTCGATGCGGGCGCCGCGCCAGTCCTTGCTCATGCGCCACATCAGCGCCGGCATCCAGGTCACGCCGGACTCGATCATCACGGCCTTCAAATTGGGATATTTGACGAAGACGCCCTCGGAAATCAGGCTCGCGACCTGGGTGGAGAAACCCTGCGGCTGAACTACATGGTCTTCGATCAGGAAGGAATGGAAGCCGCTATGGCTCGGCGCGTGGCGGAAATTCGATCCCGCATGAATGCCGATCGGCAGGCCGTGTTTCTCCGCCGCCTCGTAGATCGGCCAGTAGGTGCGGCGGCCGAGCGGCAGCTCGGTCATGGCGAGCGTCAGGACCTGCACGAAACGCTTGTCGTCGGCCCGGCGCTCGATCTCCTCGACCGCAGCCTCGACATTCTGGAACGGCACCAGCATCGATGCCCGGAGGCGGCTATCGCGGCTCAGCCACTTGTCGGCAAGCCAATCGTTGGTGGCACGGCATATGGCGGCGGCCAGATAGGGATCGAACAGGGCGTGGGCGCCTGAAACCACGTTGAGGATAGCACCTCCAAGACCCAGCGGGTCAAGCAGGTTCTTCTGCATCTGCGCGAGCGGATCGCCGCTCCACGTCCAGTCAGGCCGCATATAGGGACGCGTGCGCTCAGGATAACTCATCAGTTCCAGCACGTCGACTTCGCGTGAAGTCACGATCTCCTGCCAGTAGTCGTCGAGATAGGAAAGCAGGTCGGCGCGACGCGGTGTCGGCGGGTGGACGTCGCAATCGATCGCCCCGGCGGTTTCGAATCTGGCCATCTTCGTATGCGTCTCGCTCATCGTTAACATATGTGCTGCTTTCGTCTGTGCGGCCTCACGCCGCCTGCGTCCCCATCTTTTCCTCGAGCCCCAGCCTTTCCTCGCGGATGAAATCCGCCGCCTTTTCCGCGATCATCACGGTCGGGGCCTGGGTATTGCCGGAGACGATGGTCGGCATGATCGAGGCGTCGACGACGCGAAGGCCGGTGATGCCGTGGACCCGCAACCGATCGTCGACCACCGCCAAACGGTCGCGGCCCATCTTGCAGGTGCCAACGGGATGGAAAGTCGTGTTGAGGGTCCGGCGCGCATAGTCGAGCATCTCGTCATGCGACTGCACGGCAGCGGTCGGCGCAATTTCCTCTGGCTCGAAACGCGCCATGGCGGGGCTTGCGGCGATGCGCCGGACCGCGTCGATCGACCGTATCAGGATGTCGCGGTCGGCCTCCTCTTTCAGGAAATTGTGCAGGATGCGCGGCTGGACCGCAGGGTCGCCCACCGCGACATGGCAATGGCCGCGGCTTTCCGGCCGCAGGATACAGGCCGACGAGGTGATGCCGGGGAACGGATGCATGGCGCCGCCGAAACTCGGCGAGGTGGAGCCTGAGACGTGGATCTGGATTTCAGGCGCCGGCGCATCCGGCGTGGTCTTGATGAAAGCACCGAGCAGGGTCGGCGATCCGCCGAGCGGCCCGCGTTTGGTTGCAAAATACTGCATGCCGAGCAGCATCCGGCCGAACCGCGTGCCGGCGCGGGTATTCAGCGTATGGGTGTTGTGAAGACGATGCTGAACCCTGATGTGCCAGTGGTCCTGCAGGTTTTCGCCGACACCCGGCAACGGGTGCAGCACCTCTATTCCGGCAGATGCAAGCACGTCCGGCGCGCCGACGCCGGAGCGCTCGAGGATGGCCGGCGAGCTATAGGCTCCGGCAGATAGAATGACTTCCCTCCCCGCCTTCGCCTCGTGATTCTGGCCATCGAGGCTGAACAGGACACCGCTCGCTCGCCTGCCCTCCAAGATGATCCTGTCGACGAGAGCGCCGGTCACGACGGACAGGTTGCGGCGGTTGCGGACAGGCTCCAGAAATGCGCGGGCGGTGGAATGGCGCACGCCGTTCTTGATCGTGGCAACAAAGAAGGCCACGCCTTCATTGTCGCCGGAATTGTAGTCGCCCGCAGCGGGAATACCCTGCTCGATCGCCGCCCGGCGATAGGCCTCCAGGGCCTCCCAGCGCACATTGGGATCGGAAACCGCCCATTCGCCCTCGGTGCCGTGCGCCTCGGAATCAGCGCGATGGAACGCTTCGGAGCGCTTGAAATAGGGCAGCACGCTTTCCCAGGACCAGCCGCGATTGCCGAGCTGCGCCCATTGGTCGTAATCGTAGGCATGGCCGCGCACATAGATCAGGCCGTTGATCGCGGAACTGCCCCCGAGCATTTTTCCGCGCGGCAGTGCAAGCTGGCGTCCATCGAGATAAGGTTCAGGCTCGCCCTTGTAGAGCCAGTCATATTTGGGCCTGCCGATGAGATAGGCGAGACCGAGAGGCATGTCGACGTAGAAGCCGCGCCCCTCGCCGCCGCCCTCGATCATCAGCACCTCGACCGTCGGGTCCGCCGATAGCCGGTTGGCCAGAACGCAGCCTGCCGTGCCACCGCCCACGATGACGTAATCGTAGGTACGGGAATGCTCGAACGCACCCATGATCTCTCCTCCACTTCCCGCAACAGACACCGTCGCGTGCTTCGCGGTTACGGCGCCGGACCAGGCACCGAAAGAGCAAAAGACACAACGGCCGCGCCGTCGCAGCCTCCCATACAACCATGGCATATGGCCCGGTTGAAAGGAAGTCATTTGCTGCAAAAACCGAATGCAAAAGTATACATCAGCATCCTCCTGCTGTAGGTTTCCCCTACGGCAGGTTGCCGCAATTCGGGAGGAGGAAGCCGAATCGCGGGCGCGATGTATGCATCACCAGCCTTGTCGGCATGAGTTTGTTTCATCAGTTTGTTTCATTGGGGAGGAGCCCAGAGATGAGCAAGACGAAGGGCGGCGTGCCGTCTGTCATCCATAACAGCAGGATCAACCGAAGAACGCTTCTGGCGTCCGGCGCAGCGCTGGGAGGCGCGATGCTGCTGCCCGGGCAGATGTTCGCCCAGACGCCGCAGGCCAAACCAGGCGGCACTTTGCGCATCGCCATGCCGTTCAACCCGGCCGCACTCGACCCGATGACCGGGCGCAATGTGCCGGATTTCAACGCGCTTTATGCGTTGTTCGACGCGCTGATCGCCTTCGATCCGGCGACGCTCGAGCTCAAGCCGATGCTCGCCAAGGACTGGACCTTCGCCGATCCGACGACGCTGGTGCTCAACCTCGTCGACGGCGTGAAATTCCACGACGGTACGCCTTTTAACGCCGAGGCCGTGAAGTTCAATTTCGATCGTTTCATCAGCGATCCGCGCTCCAACGTGAAATCGGACCTGGTTTCGGTCGCGTCGGTGGCGGTCACCGGCCCGAGCCAGGTGACGCTCAAGCTGAAGCAGCCGAACTATTCGCTGCCGACCATCCTGACGGGCCGCGTCGGCTGCATCGTCTCGCCCGCCTCCATCAAGGCGGCTGCCGACGGGAATGTCGATCGCAATCCGGTCGGCACCGGACCGTTCAAGTTCGCGGAGTGGCGCGACAACGACCTAATCCGTGTCGAGAAGAACCCGAATTACTGGCAGCCGGGCCTGCCCTATCTCGACGGCATCAACTTCCGCATCATCAACGAGTTGAACACCGCAGCCCGCACGGTCACCGCCGGCGAAACCGATCTTGCGCTCAACATGGCCGCGCAGCAGATCGCTACCGCCCGCCGGGTGCAGGACCTGACCGCCGAAGCCGATCCTTCGATGATCTTCTTCACCCTGATGATGAATTTCGCCAAGCCGCCGCTCAACGACATCCGGGTCCGGCAGGCGATGAACTACGCCATCAACCGCGACGAACTGAACCAGGTCCTGATGCTTGGTCTCGGTGAACCGACCTCGACCATGTTTCCCAAGGATTTCTGGGCGGTAGATGCCGGGACGGCGCAGTTCTACCAGCGCGATCCGGACAAGGCGCGCAAACTGCTGGCCGATGCCGGCTACCCGAAGGGCTTGGAAGTCGAGACCTGGAGCTGGCCGGACCAGACATCGGTTCAGCGGCTCGAAGTGGTCGGCGAGCAGCTTTCGCAGGTCGGCATTCGTCTCAAGGTCACCCCCTCGCCTCCGCAGGTCGTAAACCAGGCCTTCTATATCGAGGGCAAGGGCGCGATGATCCTCAATCCGCAGGGCGGCTGGCTCGATCCCAGCCAAACCTACGAGCGGCTATTCGGCGCGACGGGTCAGTTCAACGCAGGCAAGGTGGAAGATCCGCAGTTCCGCAAGCTGCTCACCGCGACAGGCACGTCGGCTGATGCCGGCGAACGCAAGAAGGCATTTGCCGCGCTCCAGCGTTTCGTCGTGGAACAGGCGCTGCACCTGCCGCTGGTCACCTCGGCCGCCATGTCGATCCGCAACAAGAAGGTCAAGGACTTCCGATACGACCGGCTGCACTCGCCGCGCTTCCACCGCGTCTGGCTCGACCAGACCGCGTGATCCGCAGCCAAGATGCGATAGACGCGACGAAACAGCCCGACCGCGAGGCCAGGCTGTTTCGCATCTAGATTGCTCCGTTGTCACTCACCTTTCCCAAGCTTTACAGATTTGTAAGCTACTTAAGCTGTGGAGTTCGGCACAGGCGAGACGGCGATACATCGACGCCATTTGCTCTGGCGCTATTCGTGCTCCGGAATCTAGCCACCAGATAAGCAGGGCCATAAAGCTTCCGGTGTAGAACGCGACGATCATCGGCTGAGGAATAAAGCTCTCCTCTGCAGAGACATCCGAGGTATGAATCTGCTCTCGAAGGAGGTCTCCAAATATCTGATCTATTCGGGCCAGAGCAATTGTTCTTCCTCGTCCGCGCCGGAGGGCTTTGTAAGAGCCGTAGTGATTGCGGGCATGCTGGAAAATCGGTTCGACAAAGTCGAAGGGGATGTTTGAGCCACTTGGACGTTGCCTTTCGATTTCGTTGAGCAGGTGCTCGAACACGCTTCGTTTGAGATCATCTTTGCCGGTGAAATGCAGGTAAAAGGTCGAGCGCGCGACGTTCGCCTCTGTGCAGATGTCATTGACTGTCACATTTTCGTAGCCCCTGGAGTGAATGAGGCTTTTCAGCGTGTGTTGAAGGGTGGTGCGGGTACGGTTGATCCGCCGGTCCCGAATTGGAGCCTGCATGCGTCCTCCACTGGTCATTCGCAGCCAAGTGTCCAAAAAACTTCATTCTGCGCATTCTGTTCGTTGATCCCATCCTGGACAACGTGTCACCGAATATTACGCCCGCTCCCGATAGCCAGCAAGCAGGAGGGGTTATCGCTCACGCCCACTCAAAGGATTCAGATGCTCTTCAGTCCGCATGTTCGAAAGGCAGCCCTGGTTCTTCACGTCGCTACCTCGGTAGGTTCAATAGGCTCCGTCGCCACCTTTTTGGCTTTGGCGGGAACAGGGCTGGTGACGTCAGAAACGGAGTTGTTCTCAGGTGTTTATCCATCGATGGACTTGATCACCTTGGTCGTTATCGTCCCCCTTCTTGGCTCGGCGCTGCTGCTTGGCATCATTCAAGCACTCTTCACCCCGTGGCGACTACTCGATCATTGGTGGGTGCTCGCCAAGCTGGTAATCTCCATAGCTATTCTAGCGATTCTCCTTGCACAGCTGCCAGGGATTGCCAGACTGGCCGATGCCAGTGTTGCGAGACTCCCTTTCCCCCCAGAACTGGGGCGAATTCAGCTTTCGGTCGTAGTCCATTCTGCGGCAGGGTTGATCGTGCTTCTCATTCCTCTCCTGCTTTCCATTTACAAGCCGTGGGGACTGACGGCTTTTGGAAGGCGCAAAGCCGAACGAAGACATCGTCGATGACGTCGACAAGACAAGATCGCAAGGACCTGCCGGATATGACCCGGATTGAACAGGATTTGCTCTGAAATCGGGAATTACCGGCGCTTGATGGTGGGATCGAGGAGCACGCGGATCGATTCGCCGAGCGTGTTGAAGGCGAGCGCGGTGAACAGGATGGCGAAACCCGGCGCATACATCTGCTCGGGCGCCACTTCGACATAATGGTAGGCGCGCGCCAGCATGCCGCCCCAGCTCGATTCGGGCGGCTGGACGCCGAGCGACAGGAAGCTCAATCCGGCTTCCGCCAGAAGCGCCACGGCCAGCATCAGGGTCACTTCGACGATCACGGGCTGGATCGCATTGGGCAGGATATGGCGCAGGATCAGATGCAGGCGTGACGCGCCGAAGCCGACAGCCGCCTCGACATAGAGCGCGTTCTTCACCACCAGCGTCTGCGCCCGCATCGTGCGGGCAAGCACCGGCGCGAAGGCGAAGCCGACGGCGATCATCGCATTGGTGAGGCCGATGCCGAGCGCGCCGGTGACGGCGACGGCCAGCACGAGCGGCGGAAAGGCGAGGACACCGTCGATAATGCGGCTGCCGACCTGATCGACCCAGCCCCCGATAAAACCGATGAACACGCCAAGCGGCACGCCGATCGCGACGCCGATGCCGACGGCGAGGCTCGCCGCATAAAGCGCATTGTAGGAGCCGTATATCAGCCGGCTCAGCGTATCGCGGCCAAGGTCGTCGGTGCCGAGCCAGTGCGCGCCGCTCGGCGGCGCCAGAAGGTCCATCAGGTTCTGCTTGTTGGGCGCATAAGGCACGATCAGCGGCGCAAAGATCGCCGCCAGAACCAGGACGGAGAGATAGGCAAGGCTGATCAGCGCGCGCTTGTCGCCCCACAGCCAGGCCCAGAAGCGGAAGCGGACGGGAGGCGGCAAGGTCGTCCTGGCTGCCGGCGCGGCAGCGGTTTGGGTCATCGCGGTCATGTTCGTATCGGTCATGTGGAGGCCGCCACTCTGGGATCGAAAGTCGCGTTGAGCACGTCGACCAGGAGATTGGTGAGGATAACCACCAGCACAAGCACGAGCGCCACGCCCTGCACTACCGGGAAATCCTTGTTGAGCGCCGAATAGCTGATGAGGTTGCCGACACCGGGAATGGCGAAGACCGCCTCGATGATGACGGCGCTGGAAAACAGCCGGTTCACCTGCAGGCCGGCAATCGTCAGCATCGTCGCCGCCACGTTGCGCAGCCCGTGTTTCCAAAGGATGGCGCCGGAACCGAGCCCCTTGGCGCGCAGCGTGCGGATATATTGCGAGCCGAGCACTTCAAGCAGCGCACTACGCACCTGCCTTGCCAGAACCGCGACCACGCCGGTGGAGAGCGCAATCGCCGGAAGGGTCGCGTAATAGAGCGCCTCCAGCGGTTTTTCGAAGACGGATACGGCACCAGTCGCCGGGAACCAGCGATAACCGAGCGAAAACAGCGTCACCAGAATGATACCGAGCCAGAAATTAGGAACCGCGACACCGAGCGAGGCGACGCTGGTGATGATCTTGTCGAGCGTGGTGCCTTGGCGCGTGGCTGCAAGAATGCCAAGCGGAATGCCGAGTGCCGCACCCAGAACCAGCGCATAGAGAACCAGCAGGACCGTATGCGGCAGGCGCGACAGGATCAGCCGCAGAACGGATTCGTTCGAGAACAGCGAATGACCGAGATCGCCCTGCACGGCATTTCCCAGCCAGAAGAAATATTGCACCAGCATCGGCCGGTCGAATCCGTAGATATGACGGATTTCCGCGATGCGTTCCGCCGTCGCATAGTCACCCGCGATCATCATGGCCGGGTCGCCGGGCATCATGTAGACGAGCGAAAACACCACGAACGTGGCCACGATCATCACGGGCACGAGTTGCATGAGCCTTTGCGCAACCATCCCGGGGACGCCGTACATCATTGATACTCCGTCAATCCGCATTTGACGCTGGCCGTTTCAATGGCCCGCGAAAGGAACATCGGAGGCGCAGAACCACTGCCTTCCGATGCGGGGAGCGGCACAGGCGAACCCGCCCCGCTCCGGTTTCCGGGCGATCACCCGACGCGACGGCCGCATCGGGTGATCGCATGGCTTGAGCCTCAGGCTTCCATCCACACCTTGTGGAAGCGCGGGCGCTGCAGCAGGCTGAAATTGAAACCGTGCACCTTGGGCGTGCGAATGATGATGCCGGCAGACGAGAACTGCGGCAGGTGCAGCGCGTTTTCCAGCACGAAACGCTGCATCTTGTGGAGCACGTCCTTTCGCTTGGCGTTGTCGAACGTGTTCATCGACGCATCCATCAGCTCGCGATAACCCGGCAGTTCGATCTTGGCGGCGTTGCGATAGGCCGTTGCCGAGAACTGCCGGTCGTAGGCGGTTGCCGGATCCGGAAGACCGCCCGTCGGGGTCATCAGCATCTGACCCTTTTTCTCGGTCAGGAAGTACTGCATCGTCTGCGCCGGCTGTGCCGGGGTAACTTTCAGCCGGATGCCGGCTTCGGCAAGCTGCGCGCCGAGGACTTCCTGACGCTGCACCGCCGCCTGGTCGGCCCAGGTGAAGGTGGCGATCTCGATGCCGTTTGCGAAACCCGCATCCTTCAGCAGCGACTTGGCGCGGTCGAGGTCCAGCTTGTAGAAGTTCTCGGTCGCGGGATCGTTGGCCCAGAAACCCGACGGGAACATGCTGCAATGACCGCCACCGAGGCCGCCCCACAGGACCTGATTGAGCACCGGCCGGTCGAGCGCCCAGTTCATCGCCTGCCGAACGCGAACGTCTTTCAGCGGTCCCTCGCCGTAGTTCAGGAAGGCCGTGTAATAGATCATCGATGGCGTCGCTTCGGCGACCAGCTTCGGGTCGCGCTTGGCCACGGCCATCTGCTGTGCGCTCATGTTGAGAACGATATCGGCTTCGCCGGCGGTCACCGTGCGCACAGCCGTATTGAACTCGTTGACGATGCGCATGTCGACGCCGTCGAGATAGGGCTTATCACCCCAGTAGTTGGCGTTTTTCACCACCTTGATCAGGGTATTGTCCTGCCATTCGACGAACTTGAACGGCCCGGTGCCAACAGGCGCGCGATCGACATTGCCGCCGGCAGCGGCCTTGACCGAAGCGGGCGACACGATGAGGCCGGCACGGTCGGTCAGGATCGCAGGCAGGGTGGCGTCCGGGTATTTCAGCTTCAGCGAAACCTGATAGGGGCCGGTCGCCTCGACCTTGTCGACGACAGCAAGGTCCGATTTCACGTTCGAGCGATCGTAGGTGCTGCAGCGCTGCAGGTGGAAGACCACCGCTTCGGCGTTGAACGGGGTGCCGTCATGGAACTCGACGCCCTGGCGCAACTCGAGAACCAGCGTTGTCGGGTCGGTGAACTTCCACGAGGTCGCCAGCATCGGCTGCAATTCGAGCGTCTGCGGATCAAAGCCAATCAGGGCGTCGAACATCAGGAGAAGCGCGTTGAAATCGGGATTGTTGCGACCCGTCAGCGGATCGAGCGCGGCGGGGTTGAACGGCATCACGGCTCTCAGAGTGCCGCCGGATCTCGGTTGCGGGGACTGAGCCCGCACCGTTGCAGGCAACAGGGCCAGGCCGCCCGCCGCGGCCGTTCCAGCCAGCAGCGAACGACGGCTAATATCCGGTATCTTTCCAAATAAATCTGTGGTCACGTCTTCTCCTCCATCATCCATGACCGGCCGTCTTCGGCCGCTATATCAGCGTCACATTATGTCAGCGCCCTGTGCGGCAGCGTCCTGGCGGGCGCCGTTCCCTTCCGAAAGATCAAGACCTCTCCTCTCCTTTTCGCCCAGCATCTCCTCAGCGAAATGGCAGGCGACATGCCGCCCGGGCAGCAATTGGCGCTGCTGGGGTTCCTGCGTGCGACAGATGTCGCGCACCCGCGGACAGCGCGTATGGAAGCGGCAGCCGCTCGGCGGCGCGATCGCGCTCGGTATCTCGCCCTGCAGGATAATCCTCTGCCGGGCATCGGCGGCCGTCGGGTCGATCTCCGGTTCGGCCGAGCGCAGCGCCTCCGTATAGGGATGCAGCGGCGTTTCGATCACGGCGTGCGCCGGACCGACTTCGACGATCTTGCCGAAATACATCACGGCCACGCGGTCGCTGATATGGCTGACGACCCGCAGGTCATGGCTGATGAAGACGTAGGTGAGGCCGAACTGCTCCTGCAGCCGGGCGAAGAGATTGAGCATGTCGGCCTGGATCGACACGTCGAGCGCCGCCACCACCTCGTCGCAGACGATCACGTTCGGATCCAGCATCAGCGCACGGGCGATATTTGCGCGCTGCTTCTGGCCGCCGGAAATCTCATGTGGATAGCGGTTGGCCATTTCGGCCGACAGCGACACTCGGTCCAGCATCGCAAACGCCTTTTCGCGCCGCTCGGCCTTCGTCCCCTCGCCGGCTATGTTCAAGGGCTCGCAGATGCTCTGAAGGATGGTCATGCGCGGATCGAAGGCCGCATTCGGATCCTGAGAGACGATCTGATACTTGCGCCGATGGCGATTGAGTTCGCGGCGGGAAAACTTGAACGGATCGATGCCGTCATGCAGAACCCCGCCGCCGCTTGGACTGAGCAGGCCGACAAGACAACGTCCGAGCGTCGATTTGCCGGAACCGGACTCGCCGATCACGCCAAAAATCTCGCCCCTGCGGACGCTGAAGCTGACCCCGTCGACGGCACGGATCAGCGAGCCGCGCCGTGGATTGCCGAAGGTGACATGCAGATCGTCGACATCAAGCGCCGGCTGCTCGGAAGACGTGGCCAAACTCATGCTCCGACCCCTCTCAATGCGAGCTCTTCCCAGCGATTGCAGCGCACTTCCCTGCGATCGATATCCTGTACGCCCTCGCTCTCGATGCTCTGGGGCAATTCGCAGGGCTGCATGGAATAGGAACAGCGCGGCCCGAAGCGACAGCCCTTCGGCATGTGACGCAGCGACGGAACACGGCCGGCGATCGAAGGCAGCGTGCCGCGCGCGCGGTTGCTGTCGGGTATCGAGTGCAGGAGCCCGGCCGTATAAGGGTGGCGGGGACCGGCGATGACGTCTCTGACGGGACCGCCCTCGACGACCTGCCCTGCATACATCGTGACCATCCGGTGGCAGCTTTGCGCGACCAGTCCGAGATTGTGGGTGATGAACATGATGGCCGTGCCGGTACGGTCGGCGAGGCCTAAAAGCAGGTCCATGATCTGTGCCTGGATGGTCACGTCGAGAGCCGTCGTCGGCTCGTCGGCGATGAGCAGGCGCGGCTCGCAAACCAGCGCCATGGCGATCATCACCCGCTGGCGCATGCCGCCCGAGAGGTTCATCGGGTAAAGCGTAGCGACGTGGCGTGGCGATGCGATGCCGACCGAATCCAGCGCTGCGACGGCGCGCTCCGCTACCTCCCGACGGTCCAGCTTGAAATGCCGCTGGAGCGTCTCTTCGATCTGGTAACCGACGGTGAATACGGGATCAAGCGCACTCATCGGCTCCTGGAAAATCATGCTGATGTGCCGCCCGCGAATGCGATTCATCTGCGATTCGGAACAGGAGACGAGGTTCTCGCCGCCGAACATGATCTTGCCGCCAAGGCGGGAATCGCGCGGCGGCAGGAGCCGGAGAATGGAGAGAGCAGTCATCGATTTGCCGCAGCCACTCTCGCCGACGACACCGAGAATTTCCTTCGGCTTCACCGAAAGCGAAACATTATTGAGGACTTCGACCCAACCCGATTGGTCGCGCAACGACAATGTCAGGCTCTGGATATCCAGAAGCGCGTCCTGGCTGGCCACCGTGGTCTCGGCAAGCTGCTGCATCCGATCCTGATCCTCCCTATCGGCCGCTGCCCGCAAGATCAGTATCCGACATGCAGGCGGCGGCTGTGCATTCCCACCACCGCAGCGAAACCCCATCAGGGATCCTGATACGTGATGCAGACTCCTCCCGAGAGCCTAGGCATGTATACATTACATGTGATGATGACGAAAGCCAGACTGAAAATTGCCGTCCTCCGGAAACCTGGCTTTCAGCTCAAGCTGGCGCGGATAGCCTCCCAGCTCGTCGCATCGGGCGCGAGCAGCAGCCGCCCCTGCGTCATCGCGGGCCGATAGGTCTCGCCGCTCAGGAGGCCGCTATGGCCGCCGGCTTCGCGGTGGATCAGTTCGCCGGCCGCATGATCCCAGGGTTTCATGTCGGCATTCAGCGAGAAGCTCATCGCGCCGGTCGCCACCATCCGGTATTCGAAGGCGGAGCACCGCCATGTGGTAGTGCGGCCGAAACGCAGGAGCCGCGGCGCGAATGCTTCCTGTTCTTCGGTCGAGAACATGTGCAGCGGCACGAACCCGCTCATTTCGCCGACCGGAGCCGGCACCGCAACGCTAAGGCGGGTGCGCGCGCCGTCATGAGCGATATGCCAAGCGCCGTCGCCCGGCCGGGCCACGAGAAAATCGCCGGTCAGCGGATAGTGGATCAGCCCCGCGACGGTTTCTCCGCCGGACACGATCGCCACGATCATGCCGAACAGCGGCACGCCATGGGCGAAATTCCAGGTGCCGTCGACGGGATCGATGATCGCCGCGAGTTCGGCATCCGCCAGGCGGTCGAGCAGCGCCGGATCGGCGGAGACAGCCTCCTCGCCGACGATCAGCGCTTTGGGAAAATGGGCAGAGAGTGCTGCGGAAAGCCGCCGTTCCGCACCCAGATCGGCATCGGTGACGATGTCGTCCGGAGCGGTCTTGGCGCGGATGCCATCTGCCGTTACGCCGAGGAAGCGGGGCAGAACCTCTGCCTCGCCAGCCTGGCGCATATCCTCCATCAGGGACAGGAGGACGACGTCGGAAATGATCGTCATGCTTGGCGTGCCTTTATGTAGGATTTCAATGCGGCGGGCTGGTCCGTCTGGATAACGCTGATGCCCGCGTCGATCAACCGGCCCCAGATCTGATCGGGGTCGGCGAGAGCCGCACTGTCCGTCCATTCGCCGCTGCCGGGCTGGTCGAGCGTGTTGACCCAGAGCGCCATGCCGGCCTTTGCGAAGGCCTCGCGGTGATACGCGATCGTCTCGAGGCTGTCGAAGCGGATTTCGCACATGAAGGGCGAGAGTTCGGCAAGCACCGCCAGCGCGTCGCCGGTGTTTTCGGCAGTGAAACGCGCCATGCCCATGAATGGCACGCCGTCGATCTTCTGGGCGCGCACCCATTCCACATCAGCCAGGCTGTAAACCTTCGTCTTGAGGTCGACATCGGCGGCCGCACCCATCTCGCGGGCGCAGGCGGCGACCTCGGAGAAAAGCCCGCGATCCTTGAGATCGAGATCGGCGAAGATGCGGCCGCGGATGATCTCCAGCGCCTGTCTCAGCGTCGGGATGCGCTGATCGCTCGCTGCGCGACCTTCGCCGCCGTCGTCCTCGCGCAGCATGATCGCTTGAAGCTCGGCCATGGTGAAAGTCTCGGCATCGCGGTCGATGCCGGCCATACGTTCCAGCGTATCGTCATGCATCAGGAAAAGCTGGCCGTCGGCGCTCTTGCGCACGTCGAGTTCGACGATATCGCAGCCGAGCGTTATGGCGTTCTCGATGGCCGCCAGGCTGTTTTCAGGCGCACCGTGCCAGGCACCGCGATGGGCGACGACGGCGCAGCTGCGCGCCGGATCGGCGATGAAGTCTTTGTAGTTCATGAGAATTTCTTTCATATGGCGCCTTTGGCGCCGGGCTTTCATTGCGCGCCGAAGGCACCGGGTATGGCCCGGCCTGTCGCTGCATCGAAGAGATGCAGCCGCGAGGTCGGGAAGTTCAGGAGAAGTTCGAGCCGGTCGGCAATCTCCGCGCCGAAGGGTGTCGCGATGCGGACGACTGAACCGCCGAGATCGGCGGCCAGCACCGAATGGGAACCGAGATCCTCGCGGAACCGGAGTGCCGCCTTGACCGCATGGCCGTCCGCCTTGCCGTCGACGACGATATCCTCGGGCCGGATGCCGAGCTGGTAGGCGCCGGTCAGCGCTGCGTTCGCCACGACCTGCCCGTCGGCGAGCCTCAGCACCGACCCGTCTCCGGTGACGGGCAGGATATTCATCGGCGGGGCACCGATGAATTTCGCGACGAAGACCGAGGCCGGATGGTGATAGATGGCCTTCGGCGTATCGAACTGCTCGATCCGGCCCTTGTTGAGGATCAGGATGCGGTCGGCGAGCGTCATCGCCTCCACCTGATCGTGGGTGACGAAGACGGTGGTGGCGCCGATGCGGCGATGCAGGTCGGCAAGCTCGACACGCATGTCGTGCCGCAGTTGGGCATCGAGGTTGGACAGCGGCTCGTCGAACAGCAGCACGCCCGGCTCTCGCACGATTGCGCGGCCGATCGCGACGCGCTGGCGCTGGCCGCCGGAGAGTTGTCCCGGCTTGCGATGCAGATAGTCGGCAAGGCCGAGCATCTTGGCGACCGCCGCGACCCGCTCTGTGCGTTCGGCCTTCTGCATGCCGGCGACCTTGAGGCTATAGGCCATGTTCTCGAACACGCTCATATGCGGATAGAGCGCATAGTTCTGGAATACCATGGCGCAGCCGCGATGTTTCGGTTCGAGATCCTGCACTTCGCGGGCGCCGATCAGGATCTTGCCGCCGCTCACCCGTTCAAGCCCGGCGATCATCTGCAGAAGGGTGGACTTGCCGCAGCCGGAAGGGCCGAGCACGACGGTGAATTCGCCGGCCTTCAGCTCGACATCCATCGGCGGGATGACGACCGTCTGGGGATCATAGGCCTTGGTCAGGCCCTTGACCGTGATGCTCGCGGCAGCGGCGCGGATGGCTGTATCGATGGCGTTCATCGCTATTTCTCCGAAAGCACGAGGCCCTGCACCAGATACCGCTGTAGGAGCGCGATCATCAGGAGGGGCACGAGGGAAACGATCACGGCGCCCGCCATGATCGTCGGAAAGTCCGGCACCTCGCCATCCGAATCCGGCAGCAGGCGCGCCAGGCCGACGACGGCGGTCTGCATGTCCGGCGTTGAGGAGGCGACGAGCG
The DNA here is from genome assembly GCF_056406795.1 of Neorhizobium sp. P1_A6. NCBI lineage: Bacteria > Pseudomonadati > Pseudomonadota > Alphaproteobacteria > Hyphomicrobiales > Rhizobiaceae > Neorhizobium > Neorhizobium sp. P1_A6. The sequence goes on from NZ_JBFTZM010000003.1 coordinate 425,938, forward strand.
GCCAGAGATACTGGGTCCAGCCGCTCAGGAAGGTCAGCACGAACAGCGCCGCGAAACTGGTGCGCGACAGCGGCAGCAGGATATCGAACATGAAGCGGACCGGACCGGCCCCGTCCATGCGGGCGGCCTTGAACAGATCTCCCGGCAGGGTGCGGAAGAACTGGCGGAACRGGAACGTGCCGGTACCATGCGCGGCAAGTGGCGCGATGAGGCCGAAATGGGTATTCAGCACGCTCAGTTCGAGCTGCACCGGCGCGCCGAAGACCTGGGTTATTAGCCCGTTGAGGCCGGTGACGTCGAGCAGTGCATTGACCGGCGAAAACACGTTCGACGCCACCTGATAGGTGGTGATGACGCGGATATCGACCGGCAGCATGATGGTGGCGAGGATCAGTGCGAAGGCGACACCTGCCCAGCGGATGCGGAAATAGACGATCGCATAGGCCGAGAGGAAGGACAGGACGCAGGTCGCGATCGCCAGGCTGAACGCTACCACGAGGCTGTTGAGCATCTGGATCGGGATGCGCGTCTCGGTGAAGATGCGCGCTACGTTGTTCAGGAATTGGTCGCCGGGATACCAGGCGAGCCCGTTGCGCAGCAGGAATTCGTAGGATTGCGATGCCGTCGCCAGCGTCAGATAGAGCGGGCCGAGGATGTAGAGCATGCCGACGAGCAGGATCAGGCTTGCCGTGATGTTGAGGGAGCGGGCGTTCTCGATCATCGGTCAGCGCTCGTAGTTGATGCGCCGGCCGAGGAAGGCGAACTGGGCGGCGGTGAGAAGGATGACGAAGACCATCAGGATCGCGGTCTGGGTGGAGGCGCCGGAGAGGTCGTAACCGCTGAAACCGTCCTTGTAGATCTTGTAGACGAGCAGTGTGGTCGCGCCGCCCGGACCGCCATGGGTGATCGTGTCGATCAGCGCGAAGGCCGAGGTAACGCTCTCGGTGAATTCCAGCACCAGCGTCAGGAAGAGCTGCGGCATGATCAGCGGCAATTGCACGTCGAAGATCCGCCGCCAGGGCCCTGCCCCGTCCATCGCCGCCGCCTGGTGCATGGTACGGGGGATCGATTGCAGCCCGGCCAGAAGGATGACGAAATTGAACGGGATGCCACCCCAGACATGCGCGACGATCAGCGTGATGAACGCATCCGTGCCGTCGATGCCGGGTGCCCAGATGCCCGGAAAAGCTTGGTTGAGCGGCGCCAGGATGCCGACGAACGGATTAAAGACGAAAGCGAAGACGACGCCGATCGAGGCGCCCGCGACGCCCTTCGGCCAGACCAGCACGTTGCGGGCCGGCAGCGACAGGCGGATTTTCCGGTCGGCGGCGACCGCGAGAATCAGCGGGATCAGCACGGCGAGCGACGATGCCGTCACCATGAACACGAGGGTGGGCCAGCCCGCCTGCCAGAACTCCCGATCGGAAAGGACGCGGGCGAAATTGTCGAGGCCGACGAATATCGAACCGCCGCCGAACGGCTGCTCGAGAAAGAAGGACCAGTAGAAGGCCTGGAAGATCGGCACGTAGAAGAAGAGGACGATCAGCAGCATGAACGGCGCGACCAATAGGATCGGCAGCCAGCGGTTGCTGAAGAGGGTGGATTCGGAGGTCATGGGAAAAGCCCGCAGTGAGGGACCGGCACGGACGGGACTTGTGTCCCGCCCGCGCCGATCAAGCTTGGATCAAGGCAGCCTGACGCCCTTGTAGGTCTGCTCGAAGCGGCGCAGCAATTCGTCGCCACGCTTCTTGGCGTTGTCGAGCGAGACCTGCATGGTCTGCTGACCGCCATAGGCCTTCTGGGTCTCTTCCACGAAGATCTCGCGGAACTGCACGTAGAAGCCGAGGCGAATACCGCGGCTGTCGGCAGTCGGCGGCTGGTTCATCGACTCGATGCCAATGGCAGCGGTTGCATATTTCGCAGCCTTGGCGTCGCCGCTCTTGTTGATCGCGTCGAGCACGTCGTTGGTGACGGGGACGTAGCCGGTCGCGGCGGTGAACGCCATCTGCTGTTCCGGCTTGCGCAGGAAGTCGAGGAAGGCCTTGGCGCCATCGACTTGAGCCTGGTCATGGCCCTTCATCACGTAGATCGAAGCGCCGCCCACCAGCGTATTGTGACGCTCGTAACCCTTGTACATCGGCGCCATATTGACGGTGAGCTGGTACTTGCCGTCGAAGGCCTTGGTGGAGGCGGCGTAGGAGCCCGAGGAGCCTTCCATCATCGCACATTCGCCGGCGTTGAAGGCGGCGGTGTAATTGCCGGCCTTGGTATCAGCATTGAGCTTGACGAGGCCTTCCTTGCGCCAATCCACCAGGTTCTGGAGATGCTTGGCGACGAAGGTGGTGTTGAAGACGTATTCGGCGTCGAGGCCATCATAACCGTTATGCCTTGAAGCGATCGGCAGGCCGTGGCGGGCCGAGAACTGCTCCAGCACGCGCCAGGTATCGCCATCGGTGACGAACGGGCATGCATGGCCGGCAGCCTTGAGCTTGCGGGCCGCATCGATCACTTCTTCCCAGGTGGTCGGGGTCTGGGTGATGCCGGCTTTTTCGAGTTCGGTCTTGTTCGTATAGAACAACAGCGTCGAGGCATTGTAGGGCTGCGCGAACAGCTTGCCGCCGGACGTTTCGTAATAGGCGCGGGCACCGGCGATATAGCTGTCCCACTTGACGTCGGGCAGGATTTCCTGGACCGGCACGACGGCGTTGGACAGCATCAGGTCGAGCGTGCCGGCATCGAAGAACTGGATCAGCACCGGATGGTTCTTGGCGCGATAAGCGGCAATCGCCTTCTGCATCGACACTTCGTAGCTGCCCTGGCCGACGCAGGTGACCTTGTGCTGGGTCTGTGCGGCATTGAAAGCATCGCACTGGGCCTTGATCGCGGTTTCGACCGGGCCCGTATTGCCGTACCAGAACTCGATATTGGCGGCCTGCGCGGAACACGCGCCCGCCATCAGGGCGGCAGCCGCCGCCAGAATGGAAATCTTCATCATTGCCCTCGCCTGTTGGGATGGTCGGCCGAGTTGGATCGGCATCGGAACGCGGCATTACTACACTTTACGTGTAACAATTAAATGACGAGCTGAAACCCTTGTCGCGAAAGGGATTTCCGTCTAAGCAAAGGAAAACGCGAGGTAGACGGCGACATACAACCGCAATTATTACACCTCGATGGTAATTGTTGGCGACGGAGGTGGATCAGTGGCCTATTTTCCCGAAGCTCTGATCCCGCCCCAATTCCTGCGCGCAGGTGAAAGTGGCGTCGTATCGCCGAACGAGCGCAGCCTGCTCAAACTCATCTGGCGTCACCCCGGTCTTTCACGATCCGAAGTGACCGATCATACCGACCTCACCCAGCAATCGGTCTATCGGATCATCGACCAGCTGGCGGAACGCGGCATCGTCTTGCTCGGCTCTCCAAAACCTGGCGTCGGCCGCGGGCAGCCGAGCCCGACGATCCGCCTCAACGCCCGCTACGCCTATTCCTGCGGCATCTCGGTCAATACCGACGTTATCGGCATCTGCCTGATGGACCTTGCCGGCAATATCCTCTCCGAAAGCAGCGTGACGCTGCGCGAACACACGATGGCGCAGTCTCTCGATCTGGTCAGGACACGGCTCGTGGAGGCACAGAAGCTCAACGACCTGTCCCCGGAGGCTCTTTTCGGCATCGGCTTTGCAATAGCGGGCTATCATGTCGGAGGAACCCGCTACAACGCGCCCCTGCCGCTGCATGAATGGTCGCTGATCGAACTCGGCCCGCTGCTGGCGGAGTTTTTCGGCAAGCCGGTTTGGGTGCACAACGGCGCCAATACCGGTGCCATCGCCGAGTCGATGTTCGGTGCCGGCCGCTACGTCAAGCATTTCGCTTATCTCAGCTTCAACTACGGTTTCGGCGGCGGGCTGGTCAGCGACGGCGAATTGCTGCTGGGCGGCAATGGCAATGCCGGCGAGTTTTCAGGCATCTACAACCAAGAGGAAAACCAGCGGCGACCAGCGCTACAGCTGCTCATCGAGCGGCTTGTTCGCAATGGCGTCGATGTGCCCTCCATCACTTACATGCGCCGGCATTTCGACCCGCAATGGCCAGGTGTTGCCGAATGGGTGAACGAAATCACGCCGGCCCACAATCGCCTGGTCAATGCCATCTCGGCGATCTTCGATCCGCAGGTGATCGTCTTCGGCGGGCAGGTACCGCCGGACCTGGCGCAGATGATGATCGACCGGACGGAGATTTTCGGACGCCCTCGTTATGGCGTACCGCGCCCCAGTCCAAAACTGATCATTTCGGAGATCGCCAGCGACGCATCGGCGATGGGGGCTGCGGTTACCCCTTTCCACTCGACGTTCTACTGACGCACAGGCGGCCTGCTTACCTGTCGTGCGCCCGGATCACCGCCAGGAAGGCGTCGCCGTACCGCTCGAGCTTCGACTGTCCGACGCCGGAAATGCCGAGCAGCGCGTCGCGGCTCGTCGGGCGGGCGGTCGCAAAGGCGACCAGTGTCGTGTCCGGAAAGACGACATAGGGCGGCACCGAAAGCTCCTTGGCGATCCCCAGGCGCGCGACGCGCAGTGCCTCGAAGAGTTCTGCCTCGGCCCCTTCCAGCGTGGATCTTGCGTTTGCAGCGCTCGGTGATGCGCTTCGCGATGCCTTGCCCGTCGTCGGGCGGTCCTTGCGGAAACGGACCTCGCGTTCGCGCTTGAAGACGGCGCGCGCGCCCTCTTCCAGTCTCAGCGCGCCAAACGCCTCATGATCGACACTGACGAAGCCGGCCGCGAGGAGCTGGCGATAAACCGACTGCCAGGTCTTCGACGGAATATCCTTGCCGACCCCGAAAACCGGCATGTCCGCATGGCCGAAGCGCGTGGTCTTCTCGTTCCGGTTCCCGAGCAGCACGTCGATCAGGTGGCCGGTGCCGAAACGCTCGCCAGTCCGGTAGATCGCCGCCAATGCCTTGATGGCGGCTTCAGTTCCATCCCAGGTTTCGACCGGCTTGAGGCAGGTGTCGCAGTTGCCACATTGCCCGCCATGCGCCTCGCCGAAATGAGCCAGGATCGCCTGCCTGCGGCAGCCGGGGGTTTCGCAGATGCCGAGCAGCGCATTGAGCTTGGCGCGTTCGACGCGCTTGATATCGTCGCCCGACGTGCCGCCGTCGATCATCCGGCCGCGCTGGATGACATCGGCCATGCCATAGGCCATCCAGACGTCGGACGGCAGGCCGTCACGGCCGGCGCGACCAGTCTCCTGATAATAGGCCTCGACCGAACCGGGCAGATCGAGATGGGCGACATAACGCACGTTCGGTTTGTCGATGCCCATGCCGAAAGCGACCGTGGCGACGAGGCAAAGGTCCTCTTCCTTGAGGAAAGCGTCCTGGTTGGCATCGCGCATGCTGCGGTCCATGCCGGCATGATAGGCGAGTGCCCGAATACCCTGCCCGTTCAGCCACTCTGCCGTATCCTCGACCTTGGCGCGCGACAGGCAATAGACGATGCCGCTCGACCCCTTGTGGCGGGACAGGAAACGCAGGAGCTGCTGGCGCGGCTGGTCTCGCTCGACGATTTCATAGGCGATGTTCGGTCGGTCGAAGGAGGTGGTGAACACCTCGGCCGAGCGCAGAGCGAGCTTGTCGATGATATCTTCGCGGGTATGCGGATCGGCGGTCGCCGTCAGCGCCATGCGCGGCACTCCCGGATAATATTCCGCGAGATGGCCAAGCTCGCGATATTCCGGGCGGAAGTCGTGACCCCATTGCGAGACGCAGTGCGCTTCGTCGATCGCAAACAATGCGATCCTCGCATTGCCGATCATATCCTTGAAGGCCGGCGTGACAATGCGCTCGGGTGTCACATAGAGGAGATCAAGATCGCCGTTGGCGATCGCCCGGCGGACGTCGACGAATTCTTCGCGTGTCAGCGAGGAATTGAGGGCGGCGGCGCGCACGCCGAGTTGCTTCAGCGCCTCCACCTGATCGCGCATCAGCGCGATCAGCGGCGAAACGACGATGCCCACGCCATCGCGGCAGAGGGCGGGGATCTGGAAGCAGAGCGATTTGCCCGCGCCGGTCGGAAACAACACCACGGCATCGCCGCCCGATACGACCTGTTCGACGACAGCGGCCTGTTTGCCCCGGAACGACGAATAGCCGTAAACGCGCTTCAGCACGTCGAGCGGGTTTCTCGTGCCTTGTCTGTCAAACAGGGGATCGATGCGGTCTGGGGTCGGTGGCATGGAATCGCTTTCGTCGGAAGGACCGCACTATGGCACAGGTCCGGCGACCAGAGCGAGCACCGGCGGCGCTCGGCCGTGGGCGTCCCCACATGAATTGGGCGTGGCAATTCCCGACGCACCGGCAGCCCGTTTTGCTTGAAGCGTCTTTCGCGGACGTATAAGCCTCGTCTACCCGCTCCCTGACCCGTCACTGGCATCGATATTCCGCATGGCCGCAGACTCCGAACTGGATCAACCCGCCGACGACAAACCCGATCATGCCCGCGTGGCGATCAAGGTGGATATCGTCGTGATCGGAGCGGGTCAGGCGGGCCTGTCCTCGGCCTATCACCTGCGTAAGCTCGGCCTTGCGCCGGACAAGGATTTCGTGGTTTTGGACCAGTCTCCGGAGCCTGGCGGTGCCTGGCAATTTCGCTGGCCTTCTTTGACCCTGGCCACTGCCAATCGTGTCCATGACCTCCCCGGAATGCGGTTCGAGGAGGTGGTCGATACTTCAGCCAATCTGGTTAAGGCGTCGGTCGCCGTGCCGCAATATTTCGCGGCCTACGAAGCCGCCTTCGATCTGCGCATTCATCGTCCCGTCAAGGTAACGGTCGTCTGCCCGAGGGGAGATCGGTTGAGGGTCGAAACCGACAGCGGTGCCTTTTCGGCACGAGGCCTCATCAATGCCACCGGCACATGGGAATCGCCTTACATTCCCGACTATCCCGGTGCTGATCGTTTCCATGGACGGCAGCTCCACACGCGGGATTATCGCACTGCGGACGAATTTGCCGGCCTGCATGTCGTCGTGGTCGGCGGCGGGATTTCGGCGATCCAGTTGCTCGACGAGATCTCGCGCGTCACCTCGACCACCTGGGTGACGCGACGGGAACCGCAAKTCCGCGACGAGCCGTTCACGCCGGAGGTGGGACGCGCCGCCGTGGCGCTCGTGGAAGATCGTGTCCGCCAGGGCCTTCCGCCGGGTTCGGTGGTTTCGGTCACCGGCCTGCCCGTCACGCCGACAATCCAGGCGGCACGAGACCGGGGTGTGCTGAAAAGGCTGCCTATGTTTTCCGAGATCACCGAACATGCAATCCGCTGGCCGGATGGTTCCGAGCAAAGGGCTGATGTGATCCTCTGGTGCACGGGCTTTCGCAGTTCGCTCGATCATCTTGCCCCGCTACAATTGCGCGAGGCGGGTGGCGGCATCGTCATGACCGGCCGACTGGCGACGCAGGTCGCCAAGGACCCGCGCATCCACCTGGTCGGCTACGGCCCATCCGCTTCGACGATCGGCGCCAACCGTGCCGGTGGTGCAGCCGCGCGGGAACTGACAAGTTTCCTCAGCGCTCCAGTCAATTCCTAAAGATGACTGGGTTCAACTTGCCCGCCGCACCAGCTTGCCCTCCGCCGCCTTGTAGAAATACTGGCTCGCCACCAGCCAGCCCTTGAGTGGCCGTAGCGGCGGAATACAGGTCAGCAGCATGAAGGGCAATGTCACCAGCAGGTGAGCCCACCAGGCTGGCTGGAACTGCACTTCCAGCCAGACGCCGAGAAGCACGCTTGGCACGCAGGCGAAGCAGATCACGAAAAAGGCGGGGCCGTCGGCGGGGTCGGCGAAGGAATAGTCCAATCCGCAGGCCTCGCACTTCCGGCCAAGCGTTAGGAAGCCGTTGAACAGATGCCCCTGACCGCAGCGCGGGCAACGCCCACGGATGCCGGTCTGCATGGGAGGGAGAGGAGGCCATTCGTGATCCATGATCATCGTCCTTGGAAACAAAGCGATCAAATCGACTATTGAGTGCAGTCATTTATATAGATTGATGCATTCAATACGTCGATTGGCCAGAATGCCGCAGGGCATTCCGGTCATGGACCACGGGAAGAGGAGAGATCAGAAGAAGGAGCCGGCCATTTCGGGTGAGGTCTCCAGCGCGTGCCCCATGAATTCCAGAGCGGCCTTGAGCGCCGGCCGCTGGATGGGGCCGCCGAGGCATACGCGCACCGCTTCGGGAGCCGGCCCGTCGACGGTGAAGGCATCGCTCGCCACGACGCCTATGCCGGCGGAGCGCATGTGGCTGCCGAACGTCGAGCGGGTCCAGCCCTCGGTCAACGGCAGCCAGATGTTGAAGCCGAGCGGGTCGCCCCGATAGCTGCCCTTTGGCAATATGCCAGCGACCAGCGCCTGGCGGGCCGCCGCTTCGGCCCGGATAAACTGCAGCATGCTGTCGGCCGTGCCGTCCTCGATCCAGCGGGTGGCGAGCGCTGCCGACAACGGCGACGCCATGACGTTGTTGGCGCGCATGGCACTGACGAACGGCCACGCCGCCTTGGTATCCGGGGCGACGACATAGGCGAGCCTGAGGCCGGCGCCGATACATTTCGAAAGCCCGCCAATATGCCAGGTCAGGTCTGGAGCCATCGCCGCGAGCGGCGCCGGAGCGTGGAGAGGGACAAAGCCATAGGCATCATCCTCGACGATCGGCACACCGTATTTGCGTGCCACTGCGCAAATTTCCTCCCGACGCCGCTCCGGAATGGTCAGCGTCATCGGGTTTTGCAGGATCGGATTGAGATAAAGCGCCTTCGGCTTGTTCATCTCGCAGGCTTCCGCAAAGGCTGCCGGCAGAATGCCGTCTTCGTCCATCGGCAGGCCGACGAGGTTCAATCGCAGCTGGGCGGCTATCGACCGCATGCCCGGATAGGTGATGTTTTCCGACAGCACCGTCTCGCCCAGTTTTGCCAAGACACCGAAGATCGCCAACAGCGCCGGATGCGCCCCGGGAGTGATGAAAATGCGCTCCTGCGAGGGAACCAGGCCGCGCCGGCTGAGCCAAACCGCGGCGGCCTCCTTGTCCATGCCGGCACCGCCGAAACCCTGATACCGCAGCAAAGGCAGGAGATTGGTTGCGACTGCGGTGAGCCCTTCCCGCATTCGCGCGATCAGTTCCGGATCATCGGGCTCCGGCGGCATGTTCATCGAAAAATCGACGATCGAGGCCCGGCGCGGATCCGGCGCGGCCTCGGAAACGAAACCCCGGCGTTCCTTATCAGCGCCGCCGGTCACGAATGTGCCGCGTCCCACATGCGAACTGACCAGACCCCGCTTCTGGGCTTCCAGATAGCCGCGCGCCACGGTGGTGAAATCGACGTCGAGCACCTTTGCCAACTCGCGTTGCGGCGGCAAACGGTCGCCGACGACGAGGTTGCCGCTCCTCAGGTCCATCTCGATGACATCGGCGATCGCCATGTATCGCGGGGAGCGGCTGCGGGTCAGGTCAGGCTTCCAGGTCTTCATCCATGACGTCCGATAGTTAGTCCTGGATTGACGGTATATTGTTGCTCAGTGAGTCTGTCATCAGGAAAACGGATATTGCGCCGCAACTTGAGGACCGGAGATATCTGCAGCATTCCATTTACGGTAGCTAGTTATCCTAGCTGCAATTTTCCCGTGCTTTCAGGCGAAATTTCCGAACCGCACATTGTCGACTGTCTTTGCCGGCGCCCTTCCGCTCGAAATTCGGTCTGAACGCTGCATCGCACAATTGATCGCATAATTGATGGCTCCCGGACCACCTCAAATATCGGATGCGCGGGTGGTGGTCTGCTTGCGTCGTCGGCAAGGACTTGGGTGGTGATGGTGCGGATGCGTTCTGCGGGTTTGATTGCCGACAGGAGGCTCGGCGGAACCTATCAGTTCCGGGACTCGCTCTCGTCCGAAACACCCTTGGCTATCTGGCTCTTGTTCTGCTTGTCGGGAACATTGCCGTTCCCCTCTGCCCGGTCGCGATGGAGGGCAGCGCGGGCGAGAAGCATGAAGGTGATCGGCGTCGTCACGGTCACGAAGATGCCGATCAAGATCTCGTGGAATACGAGGCGTCCCGACGAAACCGTGAAGAAGATCATTGAAGCCAGCATGACGCCGCCGATCCCCCAGCTGGTGCCGAGCGTCGGCGCGTGGATGCGCTCGTAGAAGGTCGGCAGGCGCAGGAAGCCGATGGCACCGATCAGCGCAAGACCCGAACCGATCAGCAGGAAAAACGCGACCGCGATGGCGGCCCAGACGGGGATATCGGCTGCAGCCTGCATCATTCGATCACCTCCCCGCGCATCAGGAATTTCGCAAGCGCCACGGTCGCCACGAAGCCCAGCATCCCCATGACCAGCGCCGCCTCGAAATAGATCACGCGGCCCGTGCCGATGCCGAAGGTCACCAGCAGCAGCATCGCGTTGATGTATAGCGTGTCGAGGCCGATGATGCGGTCCTGCGCCCTTGGGCCCCGGAACATGCGCACCGAGGCGATCGCCATCGCCGCCGCCAGCATCAGCTGAGCGAGCGAGACCGCGCTGAAGAGAATGATGGCGCTCATGCGAAAATCTCCATCAGCAGCTTTTCATACCTGTTCTTGATCGTGTTGCGCCATTCCGCCTCGTTGTCCAGATCGAGGATATGCAGCAACACCGTCTTGTCGTTTGAATCATACTCCAGCCAGGCAGATCCCGGCGTGCTGGTCAGCACGACGGCCAGAACCGCGATTGCGGTATGGTTCTCGATATCCAGCTCGACGGTCAGGAAACCGGGATTGTGGCTGCGGCGGCCGGCCTTGAGGATGATCAGCGCAACCGCGATGTTCGATTTGACGATATCGTAGAGTACGATCCCGAACAGTTTCGGCAGCAGGTACCATTTGCCGAGCCGCGGCTTGTCCGGGCGCAGCGATGCCATCGCCCACGACGCGAACACGGCAACCAGGATGCCGAGCACCAGATGGCCGGGCGTGAAGCCGTTGAGCAGCAGCCACATCAGGACCAGCGACAATGTGAGCAGCGGATAGGGCAGCATCATTTGCCCCCTGCTTCGGTCGACGCAGCGCCGTCGTAGTCAGGGATAGGCGCCGCTTTGCGCACCGCATCGATATAGATCCGCGGATTGCTGAGGCTGCGGATCGTCGTATCCATATACTGCATCGCCGGTCCGGCCTGGACGGTGAGCGCAAGCGTCAGGAATAGCAGGAACATCACCGGCACGATCTCGATGACGAGGACGCGCGGCACGGTTCCTTCGAGCGAACTCCAGAAAGTGCGGATGCCGGCGCGGGTCATCGAAATCAGCGATGCGATGCCGGAGAGGATGACGAGGAAGACCAGAACCCAGACGGCCGCCGTCGGCGGTACGCCGATCGCCCCGGTCCCCATCATCGCCGATAGCATCGCGAACTTGGCGATGAAGCCGGAGAGCGGCGGCAGGCCGGACAGCAGGATGCCGCAGGCCGCAAAGCAGATGCCGAGGATCGCCATCGTGCCTGGCATGGTGACGCCGTCGCCCTCCTCCGGCTCGTCCTCATCCGCGTCGCCATAGGCTTCCATGGTGACCGCAAGGACGATCGCACCGGCATCCTGGCCGCGTTCGACCAGTTCGATCAGCATGAAGAAGGCGCTGATCGTCAGCGTCGAGCTGACGAGATAGAGCAGCGCGCCCGAAGAGATCGCTCCGTCATTGATGCCGAGCACCATCAGCAGCGTGCCCGATGAGACCAGAACGGAGAAACCGGCAAGCCGTCCCAGCGCCTGCGACGCCAGCACACCGATCGTGCCGAAGATCAGGGTCGCGATGCCGCCGTAGAGAAGCACATCCGCACCGAAACCGGCAGATGGTCCTTCGCCGAAGAGCAGCACGGTGAGCCGCAGGATGATGTAGATGCCGAGCTTGCTCATGATCGCGAATATGCCGGCAACCGGGGCCGAGGCGGCGCTATAGGCGGTCGGCAGCCAGAAGCAGAGCGGCCACATGCCCGCCTTGATGAGGAAGGCGATGCCGAGCACGCCGGCGCCGGCCTCCATCAGCATCCGCCGGTCCGGCTCGATATCGGGAATTCGTGCGGCAAGATCGGCCATGTTGAGCGTGCCGGCGGTGCCGTAGATCAGGCTCACCCCGATCAGGAACAGAAGTGCTGCGGCCAGGTTGACGGCGATATAGTGCATGCCCGCCTTGACGCGCAGCGGACCGGAGCCGTGCAGCAGCAATCCATAAGATGCCGCCAGCATCACCTCGAAGAAGACGAAGAGATTGAATAGATCGCCGGTCAGGAAGGCGCCGTTCAGCCCGACCAGCAGCAGCTGGAACATGGTGTGGAAATGCGCGCCGACCGCATGCCAGCGGGCGAGCGAGAAGACCAAGGCGGCGACCGAGAGCAGCGCGGTCAGCAGCAGCAGCAGCGCCGACAGCGCGTCAAGAACCAGTACGATGCCAAAAGGTGCCGCCCAGTTTCCGAGCAGATAAACGCCGTCGAATTCGCTTGGACCGCTTTCGATCCGCAGAAGCGTGAGCGAGACGGCGACCAGGATCAGCGTCGATGCGAGGCTGATCATCGCCTTTACGACACGCTGGCGCTCGTCGAAGAACAACATGAGTGCGGCGGCGACCAGCGGCACAAGGATCGGCGCGATGATGAGGTGATGGATCCAGCCATTCATTTCGGCTCGTTCCTCCCATCGACATGGTCGGTACCGGTCAACCCGCGGGAGGCGAGCAGCACGACGAGGAACAGCGCGGTCGTCGCAAACCCGATGACGATGGCCGTCAGCACCAGCGCCTGCGGCACCGGATCGGCGAGCGTCGAGATGGGAACGCCGTCGACGAGGATCGGCGGAACGTTGGTCTTCACCCCGCCGACGCCGAAGATGAAGAGGTTGACCGCATAGGAGAGAAGCGAAAGGCCGACGATGACCTGATAGGTGCGCGGACGCAGGATGAGCCAGACGCCGCAGCCCGTCATCACGCCGATCGCGGTGGCAAGAACGAGTTCCATCAGCCCTCCTCCGTCCGCGTTGCATCGATCGCCCGCAGGCGGTTGATGCGGATCGACTGGTGCGCCAGCGCCACGAGAATGAGCACCGTGGATCCGACCACCAGCGAGAATACGCCGAGATCGAAGAGCAGCGCGGTGGCGGCCGGCATCTTGCCGATCAGCGGCAGCTCGACATACTGGAAATGCGAGGTCAGGAACGGGTAACCGAAGAACCAGGCACCGATGCCCGTCGAAACCGCGGTCAGTAGGCCCGCCCCCATCCAGCGCAGCGGCAGAATGCGCAGGCGATCTTCCGCCCAGCGCGTGCCACCGGCCAGATATTGCAGCAGGAACGCGATCGACAGCGTCAGACCGGCCGAGAAGCCGCCGCCCGGCAGGTCATGGCCGCGCATGAAGATATAAACGGCGAAGGTGATGATCACCGGGAACAGCCAAGTCATGATAACCGAGGGGACGAGCAGGTAGTCACGCACCGTATCGCCGGCCGAACGCTCGGGACGATCCTCGTCGAAACGGTTCTGGATGCGCTGCTGTTCCGGCAAGTCCATGCTGTCGTCGGCCGGGCGGAAACGGCGAAGCAGTGCGAAGACCGTCAGCGCCACGACGCCAAGCACCGCGATCTCCCCAAGCGTGTCGAAGCCGCGGAAATCGACCAGGATGACATTGACGACGTTGCGCCCACCGCCCTGCGAATAGGCGTTTTCGAGGAAATAGTTGGCGATGGCATCGGGCACCGGCATGGTCATGACGGCATAGGCGATGAAGGTCATGCCGATGCCGCAGACGACGGCGAGCGCCAGGTCCCGGAAGCGCCGGAAACGGGCGCGCAGCGTGATGGACTCGGCCAGTCCCTGCGTCCGTTTCGGCAGCCAGCGCAGGCCGAGAAGGATGAGGACGGTGGTGACGATCTCGACGAGGAGCTGGGTGATGGCGAGATCCGGCGCCGACAGCCAGACGAAGGTGATGCAGACGATCAACCCGACGCCGCCGAGCATGACGAGGGCTGCAAGGCGATGGTATTTGGCGAGATAGGCTGTGCCGAAGGCGAGGCAGATGCCGAGCAGCCAGATCGCGGCAAAGGCTGGATCGATGCCGGAAAAAGCGATGTCGCGGGTTTCGAAACCGGAGAGATAGAGCGGCAGGAGCCCGGCAAGGAAACCGGTCGCCACCACCCAGCGGAGCTGCGGCTGGAGATTGCGGGTGCCGAAGCGGCGTTCGAGCGAGCGGGCCCAGCGCCAGGACACTTCCACGAGAACCCGCTCGAAGATGCGCTGGCCCTTCAGGTTGCGCAGGATGGGCGGGCCGTCCTCGCAGGTCGCGAGATATTTGCGGAGCGAGAGATAGAGCAGCGTGCCGCCGACGAGCGCGATCGCGCTCATGATCAGCGGCAGGTTGACGCCGTGCCAGATGGAAAGGCTGTATTCCGGGGTCTCCGAGCCTAGCACGCTGACGACGGCGGTATGCAGGAAAGGCCCGATCGAAATCGCCGGAATGATCCCGACGATCAGGCAGGCGACGACGAGAAGGTCGATGGGAAAGCGCATCCAGCGCGGCGGCTCATGCGGTTTAGGCTTGGGCAGATCCGTCGGCGGCGGGCCGAAGAAGACCGTGTGGATAAAACGCAGCGAATAGGCGACGCTGAAGGCGCTGGCGAGCGTTGCGACATAGGGGAGAATGCGGTCGAGAATGGAATCCGCATGGGTTTCGACCGCTTCCGCAAAGAACATTTCCTTCGACAGGAAGCCGTTGAGCAGAGGAACGCCCGCCATGGCGGCACTCGCCACCATGGCCAGCGTGCCCGTGATGGGCAGATACCGGAAAAGCCCGCTCAATCGCCGCATGTCGCGCGTGCCGGTCTCGTGATCGATGATGCCGGCGGCCATGAATAGCGACGCCTTGAAGGTTGCATGGTTGACCATGTGGAAGATCGCCGCGACGGTCGCCAGCGGACTTCCGAGGCTTAAGAGCGTGGTGATGAGGCCGAGATGGCTGATCGTCGAATAGGCGAGCAGGCCCTTCAGGTCCTGCTGGAACATCGCGAAATAGGCGCCGAGCACCAGCGTGATGATGCCCGCCAGCCCGACCAGGTAGAACCATTCATAGGTTCCCGACAGGGCCGGCCAGAACCGCACCAGCAGGAAGACGCCGGCCTTCACCATGGTCGCCGAATGCAGGAAGGCCGAGACCGGGGTCGGCGCCGACATGGCATTGGGCAACCAGAAATGGAAGGGGAACTGGGCACTCTTGGTCAATGCGCCGAGCAGGATGAAGACCAGCGCCGGCACGTAGAGGGAATGACCGCGGATGACATCACCGGCGGCGAGGATTTTGTCGAGGTCGTAGCTGCCGACGATGTTGCCGAGCAGCAGCAGGCCGATCAGCAGGCAGAAACCGCCGATCCCGGTGATCGTCAACGCCATGCGGGCGCCGTCGCGCGCGGCGGCATTGTTGTGCCAGTAGCTGATCAGCAGGAAGGAAAAGATGCTGGTCAGTTCCCAGAACACCGACAGCAGAATGACATTGCCGGAGATGACGATGCCGAGCATCGCTCCCATGAAGGCGAGCAGGAAGGAGAAGAAGCGCGGAACCGGATCGTCTTCCGACATGTAATAGCGGGCATAAACGACCACCAGGAAGCCGATGCCGGCGATCAGCATGGAGAAGAGCCAGGCGAAACCATCCATGCGGAGGGTGAAGTCGAGGCCAAGCTGCGGCAGCCAAGTACCCTCGAAGCGCAGTACGCCGCCATTGGTGACGCTCGGATAGAAGGACGCGACGATCAGCAGGGACAGGAGGGCAGTGGCGCCGGCGACCCAGGACGGCAGCACGCGCGAGCGCGTTCGCAGCAGAAATACGGAGACCAGGCTTCCGAGGAAAGGCAGGACCAGAAGGACAAGAAGAAGATATGGTCCTGACGTTATCCCAATGCTCCGGCCTTCCTATGTGCTGCGCATCCGCCAAGCGCCAGCTGCGAAAATGCCTGCGAATGCTCCATCTAGCAATCGAATCCAAATTGCCATATATGATATATATTGACCAATATGGGCAGTTTGGTGAGATGGGTCAAGCCGCAAAGAACGCAATTTTGACGCCGGCCTTATGTCGCGCCGCCCGTGGGTTTCTGGATTGGACGCAGACCGATCTCGCCGACCGGTCGGGGGTGTCGCGCAGCACCATCCGCGATTACGAAGGCAGCCGGCACGACCTCCACCGGGCGACGGAGGCGCAGCTGCGCCTCGCCTTCGAGCAAGGTGGCGTCGCCTTCGTCCACATGGAAGGCGGCCATTTCGGCGTCTGTCCGAGAGCCGTCCAGATACCGCAATAGGTCGAGCGGAGCGCGGCCCTCCCGGCATCACCAGTTGACGACCGAACCGCCCCGGCCGTTTAAACCCTCGGCATGCCTTCGGGCCGAAGCGCCCTCTTCAGCGCCGCGATCCGGAAGATGGCGTTCGGGGCGCCGTAACCGCGATAGCCGCGCCGTTCGACGATCTCGAAGAAGAAGCCCTCGCCATAGGTCATGCTGTAAAGCTGGAAATATTCGCCGTGCTCGTCGCGGTCGTAGAGGATGTTCTCTTCCTTCAGCCGCTCCGAAAGCTCGGCATCGAGGCCGAAGCGAGCTTCGACGTCACCATAGTAGTTGGGCGAGATGGCAAGCGGCTTGAACCCGTTCTTGCGCAGCGCCGCGGCCGTCGCAAAGATGTCGTCGGTCTGGAAGGCGAGATGCTGGACGCCGGATCCGAACTTTTCGGCGATGAAATGGCCGGCGAGCGTGCGGCGGTTCTCGGCGCCGTTCAAGGTGATGCGGAGCGTGCCGGAGGCGTTTTCGACCACCTGGCTGCGTATCACGCCGGCCGGATCGATGATGTCGACCATCGGCGTCTTCTGCGTCTCGAAGATAGAGGTGTAGAAGAGCAGCCAGGTCAGCATTTCCTCGTAGGCGACCGTCTGGGCGATATGATCGACATGCCTGAGATGCGCCGGCGCCACCTCGGCTTCGCCCTCTTCGTTGACGGCCTGGAAATCGATCTCGGAAAAGCGGCCGAGATTGCTCTTGTCGTCGATCAGGTAGACAAGCCCGCCGCCGACGCCGCGGATCGCCGGTATCTCCACTTCGCCCTTTGCCACCTGCTGCCGGAACGGCTCAGCCCCCAGCGCCACCGCCCTTTCGAACGCCTGCCCGGCATCCTCGACGACGAGAGCCATCGCATAGGCCGAGGTGCCGTGGACCGCAAACGAGGCGTTGGCAAACCCCTTTTCGTCGGTGTTGACGAGGAGACGGATATCTCCCTGGCTGTAAAGGCTGACCTTCTTCGACTTGTGTTTCGCCGTGTTGCGGAAACCGAGCGTCCGGAGAATGGCGGCCAGATCGGCCGCATCCTTTTCGTCGGAGGAAAACTCTACGAAACCGACGCCCTTGACCGAAGCGCGGTCGGGCATGTCGCGAACCGTCAGGCCCGATGCGTTCGGGCTGCGTCGCACCTGGTCGCCGAGATAGATCAGCGAACGGTAGCCGTCATCGGCAATCGCCCGGCTGGATCCGCCGCGGAACTGGTCGTTGAAAATCTCCAGGGAGAAATAACCGTCATAGCCGGTCGCGGCGATCGCGGTGGTAAAGGCGGTCACCGGCAGATCGCCCTCGCCCGGCATGTTGCGGAAATGCCGCGACCAGTAGAGCAGGTCCATGTCGATCAGCGGCGCATCGGCGAGCTGGACGATGAAGAT
Source organism: Neorhizobium sp. P1_A6 (assembly GCF_056406795.1). Classification (NCBI taxonomy): domain Bacteria; kingdom Pseudomonadati; phylum Pseudomonadota; class Alphaproteobacteria; order Hyphomicrobiales; family Rhizobiaceae; genus Neorhizobium; species Neorhizobium sp. P1_A6. The sequence goes on from NZ_JBFTZM010000003.1 coordinate 443,685, forward strand.
CTTGTCCTTCGGGATGGAGCGGATCGAATTGATGTCGATCTTCCGCGACAGGGTGTGAAAGCTGTCGAGGATCAGCCCGATATTCGAGTGGTCGGCACGCCGCACGATCTCCCAGGCATCGCGATGGTCGTTGATATGCCGGCCCCAGGCGAGCGCCTCGTAGCCGACCCTCAACCCGCGCCTGGCGGCCCGTTCGCCGAGCTCGTGAAAATCGGCCGCCGCCCGGTCGATGCCGCCGAGAGAGACCGGCGAGACGTTGGAGCAGACAAGGACGAGGTCGGTGCCGAGTTCCTGCATCACGTCGAACTTGCGCTCGGCGCGATCGAAGGTGCGGCTCCGATGCGAGGCAGGCATGCCCTCGAAATCGCGGAACGGCTGGAATAGCGTGATCTCCAGCCCGTGATCGCGCACCATCCTGCCGACATCGGCGGGGCTGCCGTCGAAGGCGAGGAAATCGTTCTCGAAGATCTCCACCCCATCGAAACCGGCCTTGGCAATCGCTTCCAGCTTCTCGGGCAGCTCTCCGCTGATCGAAACCGTGGCTATCGACGTTTTCATGCCGGTCCCTCCCTTTTCCTCGGAATGTGACCGAAGAGGCTCCTCAGATGCACCGGCGAGCGACCTCCCACTTCGAACCGGCATCCGCGACGTCATTTTGTACTAAATAGTTCATAACATCAAATGAGAAGATTTCGGGAGCGCTTTTCTCCATGTCGCCGACTGGGGACTTTCTTCCCAATGCACCGTGCGGGCACCATCAACTGGCAGGATGGGAGCCTTTATCCCGCTCAAATCCTCAACTTTGCCGTCCAGGCGAGCATGGTTTCCGCCATCGTCGCGAGATGGTCGGTGGCGGAAAATCCGGAAATCGTCTTGCGCGGCTTCAGGTCATGATCGCCGTCCTCCAGCCAGAGGATCTCGATGGCCTTCGAGAGTTCGTAGCCAGATACTTCTTCGCGGGTGCCGAATTCATCGCGGGTTCCCTGGCAGATCAACGCCGGCGCCTTGAGACCTTTGAGATGCTGGGTGCGGAGCTGCTCCGGCTTGCCCGGAGGATGGAACGGATAGCCGAGGCACAGCAGGCCGGCGATCCTGCCTTCCGCGTAGAGCTCGTCGGCGATCATGCTGGCCACCCGTCCGCCCATCGACTTGCCGCCGATGATCAGCGGTCCCTTCGCACCGAGTTCGGCGATCGCCGCCTTGTATTCGGGATTCAGCGTCTCGGCCCGCGGCGGCGGTTTGCGATCGCCGGAGGTACGGCGCGCCGCCATATAGCCGAATTCGAAACGCGCGACACGAAAACCCGTGGCCGACAGGGCTTTCGCCGCAGCCGTCATCGATGCCGAATCCATCGGCGCGCCGGCGCCGTGCGCAAGCAGGATCGTGAGACGTGCGTCTTCCGGTCCCTCGATCAGAAATCGCCCTGACATCTTGCTCCCTCAATTCCGGTTCACTTTTCCCGCGCGCCTGTCGGAATAGACCGCCGGCGCACGTCCTTTATGTGGGCGAGCCCGTGTCCGCCCGCAATTTGGCGACTATATCAGCGGGGGCAAGGCCAAGTCTCCTGCCCGACCATTACAGACGGAGGAATGTCATGGATATGCAGAGCCTCACACCGGCAATCGAACTTGCAAGAAAGAATGGCGTGCACTTTCCCAACGAAAGCGCCGCATACAGGGAGGCGCGGGATGCGCTTCTCGCCGAGGAAATCGAGCTCCGTCGCCATATCGAGCGCGTTGCCGAGCAGAGACGCCATCTGCCGCCGGGCGGACATGTGCCGAAGAACTATACGTTCGAGGGCGTGAACGGCAGGATCTCGTTCGAAGAGCTGTTTGCGGACAAGGAAACGCTGGTCATCTACAGCTATATGTTCGGTCCGCAGCGCGAGCGGCCCTGCCCAATGTGCACGTCGCTGCTTTCCTCCTGGGACGGCGAGGTTCCCGACATCCGGCAGCGCGTCGCGTTCGCCGTCGTCGCACGTTCGCCGCTGCAGCGGCTCACCGATTTCAAACGGGAGCGCGGCTGGCACCATCTGCCGCTCTATTCGGATACAAGCGGCGAGTTCAGCCGGGATTACCACGCGATCGGCAAGGACGGCAGCGACGACGCGGCCTTCAACGTGTTCACCCGCCGGGATGGAACCATGCGGCATTTCTGGAGCGGCGAGATGGGCGGTGCCACTGCCGACCCCGGCCAGGACCCGCGCGGCGCACCCGATCTGATGCCTATCTGGACGATCCTCGACTCTACCCCGGAAGGCCGCGCGCCGCACTGGTATCCCAAGCTGTCCTATTAGGACTGAAGTCCTACGCGCCGATCAAGGCGGAACGAAAGATGATGCCGCCACGTTCTCCGGCCACTTCAACCGATAAGGAAGTGACCATGAAAAAGCTCATCATTCTCTCCGCCGCGATCGGCCTCCTCGCGACCGGCGCAATGGCCCAGCAGAGCACGGTCAACGGCGCCGTGGGCGGTGCGGTTACCGGTGCAATCGTCGGTGGTCCGGTTGGCGCTGCCGTCGGTGGCGTAGTCGGCGCGGTCGCCGGCACGGCGATCGACCCGCCGCCGGAACGCGTCGTCACCTACGTGCGCCAGCAACCGATACAGCAGTCCGTCGTGGTGCAGGAGCGCGTCGTCGTCGGCCAGCCGATCCCGCAACAGGTCGTCCTCACCCCCATCCCGGAAGCGCCGACCTATGCCTATGCGGTCGTCAACCAGCAGCGCGTCATCGTCGATCCGCGCACCCACACCGTGGTTCAGGTCGTCGAGTAATCGCTTCCGCATTGCTGACCGAAAGCCGTCGTATCGAGAGGTATGGCGGCTTGTTTTTGGATCATCGCCCGCCTGATCAGATTTTTTTGAATCCGGCGGAACCAAATGCCGGCTGCATCGTTTTTTAAGGTTGGTATCCAGGGAGGACACGAAAGATGCCGCAGGCAAGTTGGCAAAAACCGGTGCGCGTCGCCTTCGGGCAACTCGGTACTGAGGTCATCAACGGACCGTTTGAGGCGCTTGCGCTTCTGACGGATCGGTGGCCGGATATGCGCGGACCACACTTTGTCAAAGCGCGCAGCGTCTGCCGGGCAGCGCTAGATGGGCGCAGATCGCCGGAGGAAGCGCGCCAGCAGTTCGAAGAAGCGGTCAGCGAAGCGCAACTGCATCTGAACTGAACGAATGGGCCGGCGGTCGCCGGCCTTGATGGTTCAGAGACCGATGAGATCGCCGAAAAGCCGGAGGGTGGAGCCGGAAAGGGCGATCGGCGCGAACAGCACGGAAAAACAGAGACACGGCCCGCGCTTGCCCGCGATCGGCCGATGGTCCAGCATTTCGTCCGCGATCGAGACATCACCCTTGCCGAAACTACCGCGATGGTCGTGAAATTCGCCGTCGAGCACCAAGGTCAGTTCAAGCCCCTGATGGCCGTGCTGGGGCAGCGCCCTTCCCGGTCGTCCCCATAAAAGGCTCGTCTCGACATCCTTCGACCTTTCGATGACGTGATGGCGCAATCCCGGGAGCTTCGTTTTCCATCTGATATCGGCAAGGTCCGTACCCGCATAGGCGCGCAGCGGCGCGGGAAATCCCGATTTTGCGAAGATCCTGGCAGGAGGCTCCGCCGGCGCGGCGGAGGCGAAGATCTCAGCCAACCGTCGCTCGCGGGCCGACAATGCCACGGGCGGGGTCATTTGCAGGATCTCACCGGCAAGGCCCTCCATGAGACCGGCCAGTTTCGCGGCGGAGGCCTGCATTTCCAGATGCGAACCGACGAGAACGTGAGCCGGCTCCGGAAGTGAGCCGGACACGTAATGCGCGATCAGAAGATCCAGCCGTTCAAGGTTCCGCAGCATGTCCAAAATGCCAGTTTTATGCAAAAATCCGGTCAAAGCGAGGTCAATGCGTCGCCTAAAGCGGTTTCGTCTCTGCTTTAACTGTACGTCTATACGCATGGAGAGAAATTTGGATTACTACTTCCAATATAATAGGGCCGATTTTTTTAAGGGCTTGTCGATACATTAGAGGACGGCACTTCGAACCCTCTTTCACCCACCCCTCGCAACCGCGGATCCGGCCTCGGATAGATGGATTTTACGGGGGCAAACCCTTTCCGGAAACAGAATTTCTTGCCTCCGGGTCCTTGTCCGCCGAAAAGACCCTGTTTACATGTGCGATGAACAAGAAGGCACCCCCGATGACCTCCCATTCCTCCGTCCTCGACGTGATCGGCAACACGCCCCTCATCCGGCTGAACGGCGCTTCCGAAGCGACCGGCTGCGAAATCCTCGGCAAGGCGGAGTTCCTGAACCCCGGCCAATCGGTCAAGGATCGGGCAGCGCTCTACATCATCCGCGACGCTGAAAAGAAGGGGCTGCTGCGCCCCGGCGGCGTCATCGTCGAAGGCACGGCCGGCAATACCGGCATCGGCCTGACCGTGGTCGCGAAGGCGCTCGGCTATCGCACCGTCATCGTCATCCCGGAAACCCAGAGCCAGGAAAAGAAGGACGCGCTGAAGCTGCTGGGTGCCGAACTGGTCGAGGTTCCCGCCGTCCCTTACAAGAACCCGAACAACTACGTGAAAATCTCGGGCCGCCTTGCCGAGGAGCTTGCAAAGACCGAACCCGCCGGCGCGATCTGGGCCAACCAGTTCGACAACGTCGCCAACCGCGAAGCCCATGTCCAGACCACGGCGCCCGAGATCTTCGAGCAGACCGGCGGCAAGGTCGACGGCTTCATCTGCGCAGTCGGCTCAGGCGGTACGCTTGCCGGTGTCGCCCTCGGCCTCAAGGCCCGCAACCCGGACATCAAGATCGGCATCGCTGATCCGGAAGGTGCCGCCCTTTATGAATTCTACGCCCATGGCGAGTTCAAGTCGGAAGGCAATTCGATCACCGAGGGCATCGGCCAGGGCCGCATCACCGCCAATCTCGAAGGTTTCAAACCGGACTTCGCTTACCAGATCCCGGATGCGGAAGCGCTGCCCTACATCTTCGATCTCGTCGAGCACGAAGGCCTCTGCCTCGGCGGCTCGACCGGCATCAATATCGCCGGCGCCGTCCGGCTCGCCAGGGATCTCGGCCCCGGGCACACGATCGTGACGGTGCTTTGCGACTACGGCAACCGCTATCAGTCCAAGCTTTTCAACCCGGATTTCCTGAAATCCAAGGGCTTGCCGGTGCCGGCATGGCTGACGCAGAAACGGCAGATCGACATTCCCTTCCAGACGGTCTGATACCCTTCAAAGAACAGAGTGATCCATGCCCGTTGAAGCTCTCTACCGCGACGACTTCTATCTATCGACAGCAGAAGCGGTGGTGACGGCCATCCACGAGGACGGCGGCATCGAGCTCGATCGCACCTGTTTTTACGCCGCGTCCGGCGGTCAGCCGGGCGATACCGGCTTTCTCGAACGCGCCGATGGCACGAAAATCCAGCTTGGGCAAACCAGACACGGCGCCACCAAGGATATCGTCCTCCACGTGCCCCTGGAAGGTGAAGCCCAGCCGCTGGTTGGCGAAAATCTAGTCATGCATATCGACTGGCAGCGCCGCTACAAGCTGATGCGCATGCACACCGCCTGCCATCTTCTCTCCGTCGTCTGCCAGTATCCGATCACCGGGGCCGCCGTCGGCGAAGAGGAGTCGCGCGTCGATTTCGACATGACCGACACAATCGACCGGCAGGAGGTAACCGCCAGGCTGATGGAGCTCGTCGGCCAGAACCACCCCGTCTACGTGCAGTGGATCACCGACGAGGAGCTTGCCGCCAATCCGGGCATCGTCAAGTCGAAGAACGTACGCCCGCCGATGGGTCTCGGGCGGGTCAGCCTCGTCTGCATAGGCGAAAATTCCAGCGTTGACAGCCAGCCCTGCGGTGGAACACATGTCTCCGAAACGCAGGAGGTCGGGGCGATTCATATCGCCAAGATCGAGAAGAAGGGCAAGGAAAACCGCCGGTTCCGCATCCGGTTCGGCGAGCCCGGCGCAGAGGCCTGATATATCGGCCCAAAGGAGATATGACATGAGTGAAACCAGCCGTTTCGTCGTTTCGTCCGAGTGGCTTCACAACGAGCTCGGCAGCCCCGACCTCAAGATCCTCGACGCCTCCTTCTATCTTCCCGCGCAGAACCGCGACGCGGATGCCGAATACGCGGCCGGGCACATTCCGGGCGCCATCCGCTTCGACCACGACAAGGTCGCCGATCACTCGACCGGCCTGCCGCATATGGTGCCGTCGCCGGACGTGTTTGCCGAGACCGTCGGCCGCATGGGCATCCGCGAAAACGACCGGATCGTCATCTATGACGGTCCCGGCATCTTCTCCTCGCCGCGCGGCTGGTGGCTGTTCCGGATCATGGGCGCAGGCCAGGTCTTCGTACTCGACGGCGGCATCGACGGCTGGAAGGCCGAAGGCAGGCCGCTCGAAACGATCGTCCCCTCGCCCGAACCCGTCACCTTCACCCCGAATTTCCGGGTCGACAAGGTGATCGACTTCCAGACCATGCTGTCGATCGTCAGCGAAGGCACGCGCCAGATCGCCGATGCACGGCCGGCCGGCCGTTTCGCCGGCACCGACCCCGAGCCGCGTGCCGGCATGCGTTCCGGCCATATGCCGGGCGCGCTCAGCCTTCCGTCCGGCACGTTCTCGGTCAACGGCAAGCTGCGTTCGCTGCCCGAGCTGCAAAAGGCGATCGAGGATGCCGGCATCGACTTCGGCCGGCCGGTGGTGACGAGTTGCGGCTCCGGCATAACCGCCGCAATCATCACGCTGGCCCTCGAATCCCTCGGCCACGAGGACAACGCGCTCTATGACGGTTCATGGACCGAATGGGGCAGCCGCCAAGATACGCCTGTGGTTACCGGCCCGCCCTCGCCGAAAGCGGCGTGAGCGTCATGGCCAGGAAGCCCGCTCCGCTGAAAGCCCATGTCACCAGCCTGGAAATGACCGCACCGCCGAAAACAAGCCTGGCCGTGCCGGTCAATATCCAGACGGCGATCATCCGCGCGCCCGAAATCCCGCTTCACTACTATCGCTATCTCTATCGGCAGGTGGGCAAACGCTGGCACTGGTACAAGCGCCTGCGCATGGGTGACGAGGAACTTGCGGCCGCCGTCCACAATCCGCGGACCTCCGTGACGGTGCTCTACGTCAACGGCGCGCCGGCCGGCTTTTTCGAGCTGTTCAAGGAAAGCGACGACGTCATCGAGCTCTCCTACTTCGGCCTGTTCGAGCGGGCGATCGGGCTTGGCATCGGCAAGTGGTTCCTGCTCCAGGCGCTCTATGCAGCCTGGCAGGACAATCCGCAGAAGGTGACCGTCACCACCAATACGCTGGACCACCCGCGCGCCCTGCAGCTCTACCAGATGATGGGTTTTTCACCGGTTTCGACCTACGAAGCGCTGGTTCCGCCGATGACGGATGCCGAGCTCCTGAAAGCGCTCGACGGCTGATGTCGCGATTTTCACCCAAGGCGATGTTGATCGCTTTCGTGGTGATGATGCTCGTCGTCCTCCTGTTATTTATCTCCTGGTGGGTGGTCAGGATCACCCTCTACATTCCGCAAACGGTCGGCATCGACAGGGTCGAAGTCCTTTGTTCGAAGTGGCCGCCGCGTCGGCAGATGCCCTTTTTCGAACCACCGCGCAAATGGAGCTCGGATTGCGGCGCGGTGCGGCGGCAGTTCGGGTCGCACGTATCCGAAGACACGTTCATCTCCTTCACTTACATCTCCCCCTTCGACAACAGGAGCTATCGCGGCACCCTGCAGCGGAACTGGAACGACCAGAACCAGACCACGCGGACAGGCGACCGAATCGAGATCGAAGCATCGCGGCTGATGGCTGAAACCTTCACCGACTGGTCGAGCTCCAGCATTGCCGCCGAAAACATCATACGCTCGCCGCCCAAAGGCAACTGATACAGCCCGCTGGCGCAACGGATTTCATATTCTCGACCGGAGGCAAGTATCGGGTGGCGAGACGGGTCCTGCAGGCGCATTTCTTGTGCAACACGCACACAGGAGAGCCCGATGACCATTTCCTTCAAAGCCATGCCCGCCGCCGATGCCGAGCATCTCTGGAAGGGCGGCGCCGACGCCTACGGACGCCAGCCGGAAACGATGACGTCCGACGGCCCCGGTTATCCCTGCCGCCATTGCCTCAAGAATATCGATGCCGGCGAGGAATTGCTGGTTCTCGCCTACCGGCCCTTCCCCGAACTGCAGCCCTATGCGGAAACCGGCCCGATCTTCCTGCACAAGCAGCCCTGCCGGCGTTACGCGGCTGAAGAGGTCCTGCCGCCCATGCTGGCGAGCACAGATTATATCGTCCGCGGCTACGGACGGGACGACCGGATCGTCTATGGCAGCGGCGCAGTGGCGCCGACCGAGACGATCGCCTCGCGCGCCGAGGAATTGCTCGCCCGCGACGACATCGCCTATGTGCATGTCCGCTCGGCCCGCAACAATTGTTACCAGTGCCGGATCGACAAGGTCGAGGTGCCGGCGTTCAAGGACACGGCTCTCGCAATCTGAAACGCGAAAGCGCGCCGTTCTATCGAAGCGGCGCGCCATCATGTTCGTTCCGAAGTCCGCTTAGGCTTCAATTCTGGGTATTGTCACCCTGCTCGTCGCCGCGCTCAAGGCTTTCGGCGAGATCGAGCAGCAACCTGACGATCTCACTGCCCTTCCTTTCGTCGCCCTCGAGCTTGCGGGCAATCACCTCGCGAAGGTTGAGCATGGCGGAATCGACGCTGCGCGGCAGTGACGGGCCGGATTCGCGGCCGCGCTCGTGGCGCTCCTGCCGCTGCTTGATGCGCTCGGCAAGCTGCGACAGCCGATCGAGGATCGTCGCGGCAAAGCTGCGGTTCTCGTCGAGATACTTGCGGCCTTCGTCGGTGATCGCATAGCGCTTCTTGTTGCCGTCCACCTCGGCGACGACATAGCCGGCCTCTTCGAGGTAGGTCAGCGTCGGATAGATGACGCCGGGGCTCGGCGCATAGAAGCCGTAGGTGAGATCCTCGATATGCTTGATGATCTCGTAGCCGTGGCGCGGTTCCTTCTCGATCAGCGCCAATACGACGAGGCGCAGGTCGCCCTGCATCAGGAAGCGGCCAATCCGGCCATCGCCGTCGTCGCCGAAACCGCGGCCGCCGCCGGGACCACCCCGGCCGCCGCGTCCAAATCCTCCACCGAACGGGCCTCCGCGGGCGGCGAACACTTCCTCGAACCCTTTGCGGCCGCCACGCTCGCCGCAGCCATGTCTTCCATCGAACCTGTGTTTGAACATTTCTTGTCTCCTCAGACTGTCTTTCGATATATCTAAAGGTAGCAACCCAGGAGATTTCGTCAACAACTAAGATATATCTAAATCATATCTGATTGATCTTGAACATAGAAAAACGCCGGACGCGAAGCGCCCGGCGTCTCTCCAGCCCCTAAGTGTCTCAGCCGGTCCGCGGCACTTCCGGTTACGCGACGCTGAGCAGGCTTTCCGGAGCGAAGGCCTCGTAGCCGAGCGCTTCCGCGACCGGCTTGTTGGTGACCCGGCCCCGATGAACGTTGAGGCCGTTGCGCAGGTGCCTGTCTTCGGCGATCGCCCGCAAGCCGCGGTCGGCCAGCGCCAGCCCGTGCTGCAGCGTCGCATTGTTCAGCGCATGCGCCGAGGTCACCGGCACGGCACCCGGCATGTTGGCCACGCAATAATGGACGATGCCGTCGACCTCATAGGTCGGCTCGGAATGGGTCGTCGCATGCGAGGTTTCGAAGCAGCCGCCCTGGTCGATCGCGACGTCGACCATGACTGCGCCCTGTTTCATGCCCGAGAGCATTTCGCGGCTGACCAATTTTGGCGCGGCAGCACCGGGGATCAGCACGGCGCCGATGATCAGGTCGGCGGAGAAGACCTCCTCTTCCACCGCATCGATGGTCGAATAACGGGTGTGAACGCGGCCGTTGAAGATGTCGTCGAGCTGGCGCAGGCGCGGCAGCGACCGGTCGATGATCGAAACGTCGGCGCCAAGGCCGGCAGCCATCCGGGCCGCATGCAGGCCGACGACGCCGCCGCCGATGACGGCGACCTTGGCCGGCAGCACGCCGGGCACGCCGCCGAGCAGGATGCCGCGGCCGCCATGGGCCTTCTGCAGCGCGGTCGCACCCGCCTGGATCGCCAGGCGGCCGGCGACTTCCGACATCGGAGCCAGCAGCGGCAGCCCGCCGCGATCATCGGTGACGGTCTCGTAGGCGATGGCGGTGACGCCGGACGCGAGCAGCCCCTTGGTCTGTTCCGGATCGGGCGCAAGATGAAGGTAGGTATAGAGAAGCTGGCCGTCGCGGAGCTGCACCCATTCGGAGGGCTGCGGTTCCTTGACCTTGACGACCATGTCGGATCTTTCGAAGATTTCCTTGGCCGAACCGACGATCCTGGCCCCGGCAGCCACATAGGCGCCGTCATCCGCGCCGATGCCGGCGCCTGCCTTGGTCTCGATCAGCACTTCGTGGCCGTGGGCCACATATTCACGTACCGCGCCGGGCGTCAGCCCCACGCGGTATTCATGGTTTTTGATTTCCTTCGGGCATCCGACACGCATTCAGCGTTCCTCTCAGTTGTGGCTTTCGCCGTTGATGTTCCCGTGAGGAAGAAAACCAGAAAATCGCGTGAATGTCCTTGCGAAGACGAATTGCGGAATGTCGCATTTTCGCAGATAATTGCTTGAACGGCCAATTTTTCGAAGGATCTACGAATGAGCGCATTCGATGCCATTGATGTTGCGATCATGCGAACCTTGCAGCAGGAAGGCCGCATCTCCAATGCGGAGCTTGCCGAGCGTGTCGGGCTGTCGGCGTCGGCCTGTTCGCGGCGGCTCGACATCCTTGAGAAGAGCGGCACGATCAGCGGTTATCACGCCCGGCTTTCCAACAAGGCGCTCGACTACAAGATGATGGTGATCGTCCACATCTCGCTGTCCGGCCAGTTCGCCAGGACGCTCACGGAATTCGAGGCGGCGGTGAAGCTCTGTCCCAACGTTCTGGTCTGTTACCTGATGTCCGGTGAATACGACTACATCCTGCGGGTCGCCGCCAAGGACCTCGAGGATTACGAGCGGATCCATCGCGACTGGCTGTCGGCGCTGCCGCATGTGGTGAAGATCAATTCGAGCTTTGCGCTGCGCGAAATCATCGACAGGCCGAATGTAGGTCTATGATTGGGATCACTCGACTTTTACGGATCGTCCTAAAGGGATTTCAAGGCAATGCGTGTATCTTCCGCGCCTTAAGGAACAACGAGGGATGAGACCATGATCAACGGACGAATGAAGACCCGCAGCGCGGAGCGCAAGAAGACCCGCATTCTGGGTACGGTCAAATATTTCAATCAAGCCGTCGAAGGCCGCGTCACAGATCTCTCGGCGACCGGCATGGCGCTTGATCTCGGGGGTCGCGTTTTTCATGCCGCGGATGGCAGTCAGGTCCGGGTCGAGAGCCAGGAATTCGGCATCCTGGAAGGCACTGTCAAGTGGCGCCGCAGCGGCCGGCTCGGCGTGCAGTTCAGCATCAACAGCAATGCGGTGGCGCAGGTCTCGTCCTATTTCCGCTTCTTCCATAAGGATGCGCCGGCCTCCCGCTGAATCGGTCGGTGCATCCCCGCCGCCATCCAATTTTCAACACATTCACGATCCCTCGAATCACCACGCATAAACAGCGACAATGTAAAGGCCACGGATGCCGGAAATATCCAGCCGAAATGAGCATTTACCAAATATTTACTACTTGCCGTTGAGTTGATAAATGATAAAGTCCTAATTTATCCGGAGCATTAAAACCAAAGCCCGCCCTCGTTGAGAGTAGGCGGCTGTTCAAGTGTCCCAGTTTTTCCCGCCTGCATTGAGCGCCTAGTCACAGCGCGCAGGCAAAACCAAGGATGCTTCGATGGTTGCTGTTCCTTTTGCCTCGCCCTCCACGACATCGCGGGTTGCACGTATGCGGGCTACCCTCGTTACATGGCTGGCAGCTGGTCTCCTGGCGCTGGGGGGCCTTCTGGCGGTGTCGAACGGCTTCTTCCTTGCTACCTATACTTTGAGTGCGGCGACGATCCTTCTGGCGCTTGCTGCGGCCGCCTTCGCAGCGTCCATCTGGGCCAAACGAAGGATACGGCGCGATATCGATGCCAAACTCGGCCGGCTCGAAAGATTCACGCAGACATTCGGACAGACGCAAGGCACCTTGCGCGGTCTCGACGGCAGGATCGTGCTCTGGGGGATCGGCGCAGAACGGCTTTACGGCTATTGCGAAGAAGAAGCCCTGGGGAAAAATGGGTTCGACCTTCTCCACACCCGTTTCCCCATCCCGTTCGAGGAAATTAATGCGATCCTCGCGCGCGACGGCGAATGGCAGGGTGAACTCACGCGTCGCCACAAGGATGGCAGAGAGATCCACATTATCGGCAAATGGTCGCTGATCCGCGGCGAAGCCGGGGAGCCGGAAGTTGCGATTGAAGTCAGCAGCGACATCACCTCCATCAAGCTCGCCCAAAGGCAGCTCCATCAGACCAACGCCCTGCTCCGCGCCATCCTGGAGACCGCGCCGGGGCTGATCTACGCCAAGGACCTGCAGGGCCGCATCATCCTGGCGAATGTCTCGACGCTCGACCTGATCGGCAAGCCTTGGCCCGAAGTCGAAGGCCGCACGGACCTGGAGTTTCTGGACAGCAAAGGCCAGGCCGAAGCGGTGATGGTCAACGACCGTCGGATCATGGAACAGGCGAGGACCGAAGAATTCGAAGAGGTCATCAGCCGCGAGGGCCGCCACCCACGGGTCTGGTCGTCGACCAAAGCTCCGTTGCGCGATGCCGATGGCAAAGTCATCGGCCTGGTCGGCGTCTCGGTCGAAATCACCGAGAGGAAACGGATCGAGGAGCGGCTGCAACTCATGGTCAACGAGTTGAACCACCGCGTCAAAAACACGCTTGCGACCGTCCAGGCCATTGCCTCCCAGACCCTGCGGGGCGGCGATCCGATCGTGCGCCAGAACCTGGAGCGGCGCCTCATGGCGCTGGCGGCCGCACATGACGTGCTCACCCGCGAAAAATGGGAGGGGGCAAGTATCGACGATGTGGTCACCGGTGCACTGGCACCGTTTGGCGAGGGCGGCGACCATCGCTTCGCGGTCTCTGGCCCATCGCTCCGGCTGCTGCCGCGGGCGGCGCTCGCGCTTGCCATGGGTCTGCACGAACTGACCACCAATGCCCTGAAATACGGCGCGCTCTCGACGCTTAACGGTCAGGTCGCGATAAATTGGCAGATTGTCGAGGGTGCCAAACCTCTGCTGCGATTGACATGGATCGAAAGCGGCGGACCGCCTGTCGCCGTGCCGTCGAGACGAGGGTTCGGCGTCAGGCTGATCGAGCGCAGCCTTGCCCAGGATCTCGGCGGCAAGGCATCGGTGATATTCGATCAGCCTGCCGGGATCGTCGGGACGATCGAGGCGCCGCTCTGCGACGTCGTCGTCTCGGCCGAGGTGACGCCCTTCCTGCCAATGGGTGCCCTGCAAGCGGGTGCAAGGTGAACGATGCCCAGATCTTTGTCGGAATTCGCGTCCTCATCATCGAGGACGAGGCACTTGTTTCGATGATGCTCGAAGAGTTCCTGGAGCAGATCGGCTGCAGGATGATGGGGACGGCCTCGCGGCTCGATGATGCGATTATCAAGGCCCGGTCGCTTCCCCTGGACATGGCCCTGCTGGACGTAAACCTCGCCGGCGAAGCCAGCTTTCCAGTCGCCGAGATCCTTACCGCTCGGGACATCCCCTTCATTTTCGTGACCGGATATGGACCGCTCGGCCTGCCTGCCGACATGCGCCATATCCCCGTCCTTCCCAAACCCTTCCAGATGGCCCAGCTCGTCGACGCGATGCGGATGGCGGCCTATTGACGCGTCGGGTTAGCACCTCTTCCTGACCGCCTCTAGGACAGAGCCCGCGATCATCACACCATCTCCTCCACCGCTTCAGAATCCGCTTGGAGATACAATCCTCGCGCGTCAATATGGCGCCGAATTGTCGCTCACCGGTCCGCTCCAAGGAGGCTGCCATGTCATCGCTTAACGATCTTCACCCGATCACCCGCCGCTCGCTGCTCGGAGGTTTTGCCGCCTCGTCGGCGCTTGTCATGCTGCACCCGTTTGCTGCCCGTGCGGCCGGCAATCAGGCACATCTTCGCATCATGGAAACGACCGACATCCACGTTCACGTCTTCCCTTACGATTATTACGCCGACAAGCCAAACGACACGCTTGGCCTTGCCCGCACCGCCTCGATCATCGACGCAATCCGTGCCGAAGCCGGCAACTCCATGCTGATCGACAATGGCGACTTCCTGCAGGGCAACCCCATGGGCGACTACATGGCCTATGAGCGCGGCATGAAGGACGGCGACAAGCACCCGGTCATCAAGGCGATGAACGTACTCGGCTACGATGCCGGCACGCTCGGCAACCATGAATTCAACTACGGTCTCGACTTTCTGTTCAAGGTGCTGGCGGGCTCCGGCTTCCCTTACGTCTGCGCCAACCTCACCAAAGGCATGCTCGCCTCCGACCCTAAAAAGGACGAGCTTTTCCTGAAGCCTTATGTGATCGTCGAGAAGAAGATCAAGGACGGCTCGGGCGCTGAAAGCCCGATCAAGGTCGGCTTCATCGGCTTCGTGCCGCCGCAGATCATGACCTGGGATGCGAAGAACCTCGAAGGCAAGGCACAGACCCGCGACATCATCGAAGCCGCCAAGGCCTGGGTGCCGGTCATGAAGGAAGAAGGCGCCGACGTCGTCATCGCGCTTTCCCATTCGGGTATAGACGGCGGGGGCCCGGGCGACCGTATGGAGAACGCGTCGCTCTATCTCGCCGGCGTTCCCGGCATCGACGCGATCTTCACCGGCCACCAGCATCTCGTTTTCCCGAACAGCAAGGATTTCGACGGGGTCAAGGGGGCCGATACCAAGAAGGGCACGCTGCAGGGCAAGCCCGCCGTCATGGGCGGTTTCTGGGGCTCGCATATGGGCCTGATCGACCTGCTCGTAGAAAAGGACGGCAAGGGTTGGAAAGTCGTGGACTTCACCTCCGAAGCCCGGCCGATCTACCACCGCGACGACGCCAAGAAGATCGTCGCCGACGTCAAGGACAAGCCGGAAATCATCGCGGCCGCCAAGGAGGAGCATGAGGCGACGCTCGCCTATATCCGCCGCGCGGTCGGCAAGAGCTCGGCGCCGCTCTATTCCTATTTCGCGTTGGTCGCCGACGATCCGTCGGTGCAGATCGTCGCCAATGCGCAGACCTGGTACATCAAGGACATGCTGAAAGAGGGCCAGTACAAGGACATTCCCGTGCTCTCGGCCGCGGCACCCTTCAAGGCCGGCGGCCGCGGCGGTGCCGAATATTTCACGGATGTCCCGGCAGGCGACATCGCCATCAAGAACGTCGCCGACCTCTATCTCTATCCGAATACCGTGCAGGCGGTGCTGATCACCGGAGCTCAGGTCAAGAACTGGCTCGAAATGTCGGCCGGGATGTTCAATCAGGTTGCGTCAGGTGCCAAGGACGCACCTCTCCTCAACAACGATTTCCCGTCCTACAATTACGACGTCATCGACGGCGTCACCTACCAGATCGACCTGTCGCAGCCGACCCGCTTCGACAAGGACGGCAAGCTCGTCAATGCCAATTCCAACCGCATCGTCGACCTCAAGTACAACGGCAAGCCGATCGATCCGGCCCAGAAATTCGTGGTGGCGACCAACAACTACCGCGCCGGCGGCGGCGGCAAGTTCCCGGAGATCGCCGGCGACAAGGTGATTTTCGTGGCTCCCGACACCAACCGCGACGTGATCGTCCGCTATATCGTCGAACAGGGCACGATCAACCCGTCGGCCGACGCCAACTGGTCGTTCAAGCCGCTGCCCGGTACAAGCGCGATCTTCGAGACCGGCCCCAAGGCCCGCCAGTTCGCTACCGCGGTCAAGGGTGCCAAGATCGAGGACGCCGGCGACGGCGAGAACGGTTTTGCCAAGTTCCGGCTCGTGCTGTAACGGCCAATATCACCTTTCGGCGACATTTGGACGGCAGCCTTGGCTGCCGTCTTTCTTTTCAACTGCATGAGGCAAGGCAATGCCAAAATTCTCCTTCCAGCAAGTCGACGTCTTCTCCAGTCAGCCGATGCGCGGTAATCCGCTTGCCGTGGTGATCGGCGCCGATGGACTGAGCGACGCGCAGATGCAGTCCTTCGCCAACTGGACCAATCTCAGCGAAACGACATTCCTGCTCGAGCCGACCGATCCGAGGGCCAGCTACCGAGTGAGGATTTTCACGCCGTCGCAGGAACTGCCTTTCGCCGGCCATCCGACGCTCGGCAGTGCGCGTGTCTGGCTCTCGCAGCAACAGACATCACCAACCAGCGACATCGTGCAGGAATGCGGCGCGGGCCTCGTCCGCATCCGCCGTGACGGCAACCGGCTTGCGTTTGCGGCGCCGCCGCTGACGCGTAGCGGCCCGGTGGATCCGGCGCTGGTGGAGCGGATCGCCAAGGCTCTCAGCCTGCCCAACAACCTGATCGAGGATTCCAACTGGTGCGAGAACGGCCCGGACTGGATCGGCGTGCGCCTGCCCTCGCGCGCCGATGTGCTGGCGGTCAAGCCGGATTATTCCGCTCTCGCCGGCACCCGCGTCGGGCTCGTCGGGCGCTTCAATCCCGATCTTGACAGTAAGGACGCGCAATTCGAGGTGCGTGCCTTTACCCGCAACGGCTATGAGGATCCGGTCACCGGCAGTCTCAACGCCGGCCTTGCCCAATGGCTGATCGGATCCGGTGTCGCGCCGGAAAGCTACGTTGCGGCCCAGGGCACCGTGCTCGGTCGCGCCGGCCGGGTGTATGTCGACAAAGTCGGCGACGATATCTGGATCGGTGGAGACGTAGTCGCCTGTATTCAGGGTGCGCTGGAACTCTGATCCTGGCGGAGATGCCATCGGCAGGGAGGTTCCGACCGATGGCTTACGATTCACGATTTAGACCGATCCGGAATGGGCCGACTGACGGTTATGCCGCCTTTGCCCTGGCAGGACCGATCCGCGACACCAGCAGTTTCAGTTCCGCCGGCGGTTTCTGCTCGATGCGGCGGTATTCCCGGCCGTCGCGGGTGCGCTGGACGAGACCGAAATCGAAGAGATCGCGGCGCAGCATCGCGGCATCGCCGAAGAGGTGCAGCGTGTTCAAGAGTTCACTGATCTGCCGTTCGGTGAACTCCCGGTCCGCCGGTATCTTCGACCACAGGAACCACAGGCAGATTTCCTGCAGCCCGCGCTTGCCGGGCCAGCGCACCAGCCTGCCCTCCTCGTCGAAATGGCGCGCTGTCTTCAACACCCGCGCCTCGTCGGGCGCCGGCGTGTCCTCCAGCACCGGGCGCCACTCGGCGATGACGTCGGCCGTTTTGGCAACGGCGCGAAAATGCTGGTAGTTGCGGAAGCCCGCGGCCCGGGTCAGGAGATTGAGCATCTCCAGATGGCTCGGCTTGTGATCGAACTTGGCGATCCCGTCGCGGACGGATTTGGCGAAAGCCGAAAGATCGGCGATCTCCATGGGAAAGATGGATCTCGGCATGTCTTATCCTCGAACGCGCCGTTCCCCAAAAATCGGGGTGTCGCTGGTCGCCGGCTTGTCGACTCTAGCACGGGATAAGTGCTGATCATCTTTGTCATGAGCAGGTTTAGCTTCCCTTTCGGGACGGCAACGCCTCGGTGAACTGCAGACCGTTGTGCCGTTATAGCAGAGGTCAAAACGTCGTCAACTCGCAGCCGGTGACTGCCGATCGTTCCGCCGTTGTTGAGGGAATGCTTACCCTTCGCGGGCACAGTATTTGCTGGTAGAATCGATCCGAAATCGGCAGGAGGACGCACACGGATGCTCGAAAAGGCAAAGACCGCAGTAAGCTACGGAGACGAGCCAGGCCTGCGCTTCGTCCTTGTCCTCGACGGCCACGGCGGCTGCAGGACGATGAACATGTCCGAGGCCTGCAGCTGGAAGCCGGGCGACGGTATCGTCTGGATGCATTTCGAGCGCGATCATCCGGCGACCGCGGAATGGATAAATACCAATGGCGGCTTCGATCCGCTGGTGGCGGAGGCGCTTCTTGCAGAGGATTCCCGCCCGCGCGTCGAGCCCGTGGGCGACGGACTGCTGATCATCCTGCGGGGTGTCTGCGCCGCTCCGCCGGAAGAAGCAGAGAAAAACTCCGACGAGATCGATCTCGTGCCGCTGCATATCTGGGTGGACGAGCACCGGCTGGTGACATTGCGCGACAGCGGCCACTATATCACCGCGCTGCGCGATATCCGGCGGGCCCTCGATAACGGCAAGGGTCCCCGGCAGGCGGGAGAACTGCTGGCGCTTGTCAGCGACAAGCTCGTCCGCGATCTGGAGCCGGTGCTCGACGACATGGACGAAGAAGTCGACGAACTTGACGAGCTGATTTTCAAGGGTGAAGCAAGCGAAGTCCGGCTGAGGCTCAAGCTGCTGCGCCGCCGTGCCGTACAGCTACGCCGCTATCTCGCACCGCAACGCGACGCGCTCAACAGGATCGAGCACGACGATGCGCCGTGGCTCAAGGAACGCGACAAACTCCGCTTTCGCGAGGTGATCGACAAGCTGATGCGGTTCATCGAATATCTCGACGCGATCCGCGACCGCACCGGCATCCTTCATGACGACCTTTCGACGGTCATCGGCGAACGGATCGCCCGCAATTCCAACAGGCTTGCCGCTTTGGCGGCCCTTCTCCTGCCGCCGAGCGTCGTGGCGGGCCTTTTCGGCATGAATGTCGGTGGCATTCCCGGCGTTAATGACACCTGGGCTTTCCTGATCATCGTTGCGCTTGTCGTCGTTATTTCCGCGGGCACGCTGTGGATCCTCAAGCGCATCGACTGGCTTTGATCCCTCTTCGACGCGCTCCGGCCGGCATAGGCTTCGGTTATTCGGCGGCTTGAGGCATTCCTTCGCGAGGTTCGATGCCGAGCATCTGCTTGAAGTCGTCATGGCTCGGGCAGGTCGACAGCCGACGCTCCATGGCATCGACCAGCCACCGGCCCGCAGGTCCTAGCGGATTTGCGGCCTTGCGCATGGCATAGAGCGGGTATTGGCTTTGCTCATAGGCTTCGAGATCGAGCGCAACGAGAGTTCCGTCCATGATGTCCCTTCCGGCGACCGAAGCGGGCAGGCCGCCCCAGCCAAGACCACCCTTGATCAGTTGGTGCTTGGTGGCAATGTCGCTGACGCGCCATGTCTTGTAGGACAAGACATTGAAATCGCGGCCATTCGTCAGGCCTGACGTGTCCGTGACAACCAGCTGAACTTCCTCGCGCACGTCCGCGAGCGTCAGGGGCCGACGGAACTTCGCAAGCGGATGTTCGGCAGCGGCGACCGGAATCATGAAGGAGTAGCCGATCTTCTCCATCACCACCGAATCCTCCTGCCGAAGGATCGATCCGCCTATGCCGATATCGGCCTTTCCGGATAGGACCATCTCCATGACCATGCCCAGTTCGCCTATATTGAGATTGAGCGCCACGCTCGGAAACCTCTCCCGGAATTCACGCAGCTCCGTCACAACGGCATCCGACGGAACCATCACGCTCAGCGCCACCGACAGTTCCGCTTCCAGCCCCTGCTTGATGCTCCTGGCCCGGGCGCGCATCACCTGAAGATCGGCGACGATGCGCCGGGCGTCAGTCAGCAGCGCCTTGCCCGCTTCGGTCAGCTTCGGCTGACGGGCGCCGCTGCGCTCGAAAAGCGCCATTTCCAGCTGGGCTTCGAGATTGCCGATCGTATAGCTGACCACCGATTGCGCCCGGTTCAGCGCGCGCGAGGCCGCGGAAAAGCTGCCCGTTTCGGCAACCGCCAGAAACACCTGCAACTGATCGAGGGTGGGATTGGCATCCATGGTCGTCATCCAAATTTTCGATAGATAGCTTCGATATTATCTCAGTTTTATCGATGGGCGTCCACGCCTATCTATTTCTCGAACACAGCGGATCCACCCGCTCCCCAATCCTTCTGCAGGCCCAAGACTGCGGATAAGATCTCCAGATAAGGAAAAAATATGTCCTCTATCCTCCTCGTCACTTCCAGCCCGCGCGGCGATGACTCGCTGTCCAGCAAGGTCGCGCATGACCTCGCCAACGAACTGAGCGCCCGCGACAATGGCACGTCGGTCGTCCATCGTGATCTCGGCGCCAATCCGATCCCGCATCTCGACAGCGTCACCACGTCCGCCATCCGCAAGCCCGCAGCCGACCGCACCCCGGAAGAAGCTGCCGCCGCCGACTATTCCGACAAGCTGGTTGCCGAACTGATGGCTGCCGATACCGTGGTCATCGCCACCGGCCTCATCAACTTCAACATCTACTCGACGCTGAAGAGCTGGATCGACAACATCGCTCGCGCCGGCCAGACGTTCCGCTACACGGCCGAAGGCCCGGAAGGCCTCGCCAAGGGCAAGAAGATCTATATCGTGCTTGCATCCGGTGGCGTCTATTCCGAAGGCCCGGCCACCGGCATGAACCATGCCGTCCCGTACCTCACGACCATCCTCGGCTTCCTGGGTATGACGGATGTGGAAGTCATCTATGTCGAAGGCCTTGCCTTCGGCCCAGAGGCTGCTGAAAAGGCTATCGCCAGTGCCCAGCAGCGTAATCGGCAGCTCGCTCTCGCCGCTTAAGCCGTCCCTGCGCCTGACGGGACGAGCCTGCCAAGACGGCCGTGGACATTGTCCCGGCCGTCATTTTTTGCGCGATAGAGCCGCTCATCGGCGCGCCCGAGCAGCGTATCGAGCGCATGTCCGTCCTCCGGGGCCGTCGCCACTCCGATCGAGACCGTCACGCATTGGCCGTCAGGGCGTATGACCGATCGGCAGATTGCAATGCGCAAACGTTCTGCGATCGTCAGGGCGCCGTCGTGATCGGTATCGGGCAGGATCAGCACGAATTCCTCGCCGCCGAAACGGGAAAGATGGTCGATCGGGCGTGAGCCCGCCTGCAGACAGACCGCAATTTCCTTCAGCACCTCGTCACCCTTCAGATGGCCGAAGAGGTCGTTGACCTGTTTGAAATGATCCGCGTCGACGATGATCAGGCTGAGCCCTGTTCCGCGATCGAGGCAGCGGTGAATGAGTTTCGGAACATCTGCCTCCAGCCGGCCGCGATCGAAAAGACCGGTCAGCCCGTCGACGCCGCTCTTGGCAAGCAGGGCCTGGTAACGCTCGCGAAACGTCAGGTCGTTGAAGATATCGGTGATCTCGCGCGTCGATCTGGCGAGCCGCGGAATCTGCTCGATCTTGAGATAGGCTGCAAAAAGCAGTGAATAGAGAACCACTGACAGCAGCTTGGCGTACCATCCGCCGAAGAAGACCGAAGGCGGCGCACCGAAGAGGATGTTCAGCGCCGAGTAAAAGCCGATCTGGTCGAAGGTCAGGATAGCTGCGCCGCTGATCGCGAAACGCAAAACCACATTGCTACGCAGCACCCGCCCCAGCCGTTCGTAGAGCAGGATGATACCGATCGCGTCGACGTAGAGCAGCGCCGTACCCCACACCATCAGCCAGCCCATCTCGCTCAAAAACGCCAAGTCCGCGGCGCGGCCGCCCGGCAGCGCCACGACCTCATGCGCCTGTAGAATCTGGGCGATGCCGACGGTCAGGAGATTGCCGAGGAAAAGCCCGTAGATCGGCTGGCGGACGACTGCCGCATCCTCTTTCAGGTAAAGGAGCAGGATCATCATCAGCTTGCCGGCAAAAAAGACCGACGAGCCAGGGGACACGGTGCCGAATGGAAGTTCGATGTAGAAGACCGCCGCAAGGTAGGTCTCCATGAAATGCATGACGCCGAGCGCCGCCAGAAATATGCCAAGGCCAAGATGGCGGCGGAAATGCAGGAAGGCGGTCATGACGGCGAAATAGATCACCGCTTCCAGAAGAAAGAGGGCGAGATTGAACACCTGCATTTCGATCTGCTTTACCCCCCGCAGGCATTATGCCGCTGTAACCGCTATCTTTTTACAAGCTCTCCACCCCTATGGGGATTATGGCCATTATGCATGACTATGCAATAACGGCTGGTAGGTTTCCCCTTCGAACGTCGGGTAATCCTGGATCTCCGGCAACTTCTTCGGCACGTTGCGGAGCTGGGTGGCGATTGCCGGATCGATCTCACGCGTGATCTCGCCTAGTTTTCGGGGCTTGCCGAGGAGATAGCCCTGCAGCTCGTCGCAGCCTGCATGAGCGAGGAACAGCGCCTGTTCGGTCGTCTCTACACCTTCCGCGACGACCTTCATGCCGAGGCCGGTGCCGAGGTCTATAATGGTGCGTACGATGATCTGCGCGTTGTCGACCAGGTTCAGGTTGTTGACGAAACTACGGTCGATCTTGATCGTGTCGAACGGGTAGCGGCTGAGATAGCTCAGCGATGAATAACCGGTGCCGAAATCGTCGAGCGCGATGTGGAAGCCCATGCGCTTCAGATCGTTGAGGATCTGCACGGCGCGCTTGTCGTCCTCGATCAGCACGCTTTCGGTGATCTCGAGCTCGATCCGGTGCGGATCGGCACCGGTGGTCTTCAGCAGATCAGCGAGATCGGTGACGAAATCCGCATGGCGGAACTGCAGCGGGCTGACGTTGACGCTGATATGGCCATCGATACTGTCCAGGATCTTGCAGGCTTCGGCGAGCACCCAGGCACCGAGCCGGATGATCTTGCCGGAGGCTTCGGCGACCGGAATGAAATCGCCCGGACTGATCATGCCGCGCTTCGGATGGAACCAGCGCAGCAGCGCCTCGTAACCGATGATGAGGCCGCTTTCCGCCTCGACACGAGGCTGCAGATAGAGTTCGAATTCGCCCCGCTGCAAGGCGATTTCCAGATCGACTTCCAGCTCCCGGCGTTTCTCGATCAATTCGTTYATGCCCCGCTTGAACATGCGGCAGGCATTCCGGCCGGCGTTCTTGGCATGATAGAGTGCCACGTCGGCGCAGCCGATCAGCGCGTCCACGTCTTTTGCATGTTCGGGGCAGAGCGCACCCCCGATGCTAACGCTGATATTGACCTGTTCACCGTGGCCGATATCGATCGGATCGGCCATCGCGGTCAGCAGCCGATCGCCGAAACTCTCAAGCTCGTCGGTATCGGATGTATGGGCGATGATGACGGCGAACTCGTCTCCGCCGAGACGGGCGACGATATTGTCCGGCCCGGCTTCGGCGGCAAGGCGCGCGGCGGTTTCGCGGATCACCGCGTCGCCGGCCTGGTGGCCATGGATGTCGTTGACGTCCTTGAAGCGATCGAGATCGACCATCAGGACGCCGCAACCCCTGCCGTTTCCGGCCTCATCCACAAGTTCGGTCAGCCGCTCGGAAAACAGCACCCGGTTCGGCAGCCCGGTCAGCGGATCGTGGAGAGCGAGGTAGCGCATGCGGCTCTCCGCCAGCTTGCGCTCCCTGAGGTCGACGAGGCAGCCGATACGGGCTTTTTCGCCGCGATAGAGGATGTCGCGGCCGCGCGCCTCGACGGGGATTTCCTCGCCGCTCGCCAGCGCCACGAGAATCTCATGGCTGTTGTCGTCGTTGAGTTTCATCATGTCGACGACGGGGATCGTCTCGCCATCATGCAGGAAGTCGAAGACGGAACGGCCGATGATTTCGAGAAGCGGCAGGCCGATCATCTTGCCGAGCTGTTCGTTGCCATCGACGATGATACCGTCCCGGTGGATCAGGATCGCCTCGAACGTGGCGTTCGCCAGCGCTGCAACGCGCTCGGATTCCTCGTTGTCGCGTCGGAGCTCGGTCAGTTCTCCGCGGCTGCGCTCCTCCTCCTCGACATTATCCATCAGCCGGTTGAAGAGGCCGGTCAGCTTTTCCGCCTCGTCGCCCTTGACCATGGGAAGGCGCTTGCGCAGGTCGGCATTGCCGCCGAGAAGATCGGCCAGTGCATCCTCCACATGGCCGACGCCGAGGCGGGTTGCGTGTTCGGCAAGGTTCAGCCCATCCTCTTCGTCCTTGGCCGAAACCCGGATGTGCATCAGCCGGTCGGCCGCCCAGAAGAAGGCGTAACCGAGACCGAAGGACCAGTAGAAATTGACGCCAACGCCGACCAGCTGCACGTGCAGCTGCGCCAGCCTGCCGCCAGCCGGAAGCTGGTCGACCGGCGCGAGAAGCGCCAGGAGCAGGGTTCCGGCGACACCAGCAAAGGCATGCACACCGATCGCGCCGACCGCGTCGTCGATCTTGAGCGTTCTCTCGACGAAGGCGTTGCCGAAGATCGCCACTGCGCCGCCGATGGCACCGACCATCAGCGCGTTTGCCGGATCGAGGATATGGCAGCCGGCGGTTACCGCCACCAGCCCGCCGAGCATGCCGGAGTTCGACTTTTCTGGAAGGATGACGCCGTCCTGGTAGAATCCGATGACATAACCGACGCAGGTGCCCATGCCGCCGGCCAGCACCGTGTTCATGATGATCGGCGCCAACTGATCGGAAACGCCGAGTGTCGAACCGCCGTTGAAGCCGATCCAACCTATGAAGAGAAGCAGTGCGCCCGTGGTCGACAGGACCGGGCTATGGCCGGCGATCCTGACCGGCGTTCCGTCGGCATTGAACTTGCCGATGCGCGGGCCGATGACCATGCAGGCCGCAAGCGCCACCCAGCCGCCGGTCGAATGGACGACCGTGGAGCCGGCGAAATCGACAAAACCCATCTGCGACAGGAAGGCGGATGCATTGGGAAACAGCGCTGCGCCCCAGACCCAGTGGACGAAGACCGGGTAGATCAGCCCCGACATGAACAGCGAGCCGAACACATAGGCCGCCAGCTTCATGCGCTCGGCGACGGCGCCCGAGACGATGGTCGCGGCGGTGCCGCAAAACATCACCTGAAAGACGAAAAACGCCGACTGCCAGCTGTCGAGATCCCGCAGGAAGTAGAACTCGCTCTGCTTCCCGAACAGGAAACCGTTCGAACGGCTGAAGGCGATCATGAAGCCGACCGCGGCGAACGCGACGACGCCGAAGACGAAATCGAGAAGGTTCTTCTGCGCGACGTTGATCGAGTTCTTTGAGCGCACCATGCCGGCTTCGAGCAGAAGGAAGCCGACCTGCATCATCATCACCAGTCCGGCGGCGACGAGCACCCATGTCATGTCCAGCCGGGAAGTGCGCGAAAGCAGATCATCCGCGAAGGCAAAGCTTGGAATAAGGCCGCCGGAAAGCCCGGAGCCTATAAAGAGCATAAAATATGACCAGCGAGATCGCATTAAAAGTCGACCGCAGAAAAGACATCGGAACAGATGCTTCAAGCTATCGCTAATGATTTAATTTTGAGTGTGACTCACAATTTTTGCGATCACAATGCGGAACGCATGTCACGCAGAGCGCGACTTTTCCCCATCGGAAAACAGCGCCGGACCATTCTGGTCGATGATCTGCTGAGCCTTGCGGACAGTATATTCAACCGCGTCGTCCATGGAAGTGAACACGTCGGCGCGGACGAAGGTGCGCACCAGCGTCTCACCGTTCACATCCTTCTCGATACGCCCTGCCAGCCGGAACTGCGAACCCTCGCGGATCGGCGCCGGATGGATGATGCAGCCGCTATGTTCGACCGGCTTTGCGGAAGCAGCAGGTGCTTCGGCAGCTTTGCCGCCACCGGAGAACATCGAGAAAATATTAGACAGAAACGAAGCCATGGCGGCTGCCTAGCATATTCCCGCGCCGCCCGGAAGCAGGGCACCCAAGGAAAAGTCACAATCCAACGTCTCATATCCAACGCACGATTGAGGAGCCTATCCGCATGAAATGGAAGATCGCCGCAGCATTCCTCCTAGCGGTCATCGCCGCGCTTTGGATCGGCAATACCTCCCTGTTCTCCCGCTTTCCAAGCGAAAAGCCGCTCAGGATCATTGCCCATCGCGGCCAGCACCAACTTTTCGACGCCTCCCATGTCGAGAACGATACCTGCACCGCAAGCCTGATGCTGCAGCCGACGCATGCTTTTCTGGAGAATACCATTGCCGGCATGAAGGCCGCCTTCGATGCCGGCGCCGACGTGGTCGAACTCGACGTGCATCTGACGCCGGACAAACAATTCGCCGTCTTCCACGACTGGACGCTCGATTGCCGCACCGAGGGCAAGGGCGTTACCGAACAGACCCCGATGCCGGTCCTGAAGACACTCGACATCGGCTACGGCTACACCGCCGACGGCGGCCGGACCTTTCCGTTTCGGGGCCAGGGCAAGGGCCTGATGCCGACTTTGACGGAAGTCTTCTCCGCCCTTCCGGATGGACGTTTCCTGATCAATTTCAAGAGCCGCCGCCGGGAAGAAGGTGAGGCTCTGGCAACGCTTCTCAAGACCGACCCCAGCGCGCGGGCAGCGGCGTTCGGCGTTTATGGCGGAAACGAGCCGACCGAAAAAGCGGTGGCGCTCATCCCTGGCCTTCCCGGCTATTCCAACCGCACGGCCAAATCCTGCCTCCTCAACTACTTGGCGCTCGGCTGGAGCGGTCATGTGCCGGAAGCCTGCCGCAATACCCTTGTCCCGGTCCCCGCCAATCTTGCCTTCCTGCTCTGGGGCTGGCCGGAGCGTTTCTACAACCGGATGCAGGCGGCCGGGTCGGACGTCGTGCTGATCGGCCCGTTCGAGGCTGGCGATGCCGGATCTTCCGGCATAGACGACCGGGATGCGTGGGACATGGTGCCTTCAGGCTTTCCGGGCCTCGTCTGGACCAACATGATCGAGAAGACACGGCCCGAGGTGGAGCGCCGCGGCTTCTGCGCCCTACCCTCCCGACCGCAGATCTGCGGTTAGGCCACTAATCTGCGCCAGATACACTTCCCGCCGTCACCAAGCCCGCCTATCATCTACCCTGGGTTCGGAGGGAGCGCCGGATGCGGAGGAGATTGTTGTCATGGCGGACGGTCATTTATGTCTGCGCGATCCTGATCGCCGCCTTCGGAGTGCTGCTGATGTCCGGCCCGCGCATGCCCGCTGACGGTTTTCCCACTTTCGACAAAGCCCGCCTCGGCGCCGATATCGACGCGTATCTCGGCGCAAGCGAAAGCCGTTTTCCGGATATAAGGCCCGGCGCCGCCAAACACGTCGTCTGGGCCGATCCGGCGACGAAGGCAAAGACATCCGTTGCCATCGTCTACCTGCACGGCTTCTCGGCCTCGGCCGAGGAGATACGCCCACTGCCCGACCGTGTCGCGGCGGCGCTCGGCGCCAATCTTTATTTCACCCGGCTCGCCGGCCACGGCCGCAGCGGCGAAGCGATGGGCGAAGCAAGCCTCAAAGACTGGTTGGCGGATTTTTCCGAAAGTCTCGCGATCGGCGAAGCGCTCGGCGATCGCGTCATCGTCATCGGCACCTCGACCGGCGCCTCGCTTGCGACACTGGCGCTTGCCGATCCGAAGATCGCATCGCGCATCTCGGCGGCCGTGTTCGTATCGCCGAACTACGGCATCAACAGCTTTGCCGCATTTCTGCTGACGACATCGGTCGCGCCGCAGCTCTCACGGCTGTTGCTTGGTGAAAGCCGCGGCTTCACGCCCTATAACGACCGCCATGCCGCCCACTGGACGACCCGCTATCCGACAAAAGCCCTGCTCCCCATGGCAGCGCTCGTGAAACTTTCGGTCGAGAGCCCGGTCGAGCAGGTCAGGACGCCGGCGCTGCTTCTCTATTCGTCGCTCGATCAGGTCATCCGCCCCGACAAGGTGCGCGAGGTCGCCGGCCGCTGGGGCGGGCCTCATGAGCTTGTCGATGTCGGCCAGACCGGCGATCCCGGCAATCACGTGATTGCCGGCGACATCATCTCGCCGGCGACCACCGCACCGCTTGCTGAGCGGACCGTGGCCTGGCTACAGACCGTGCTCAGATGACGAGGTTCGCCAGGATCTCGTTTTCGGTAATGTCCTGATAGCCCATGCCGGCCGCATCGAATCGTTCGAGCAGGCTAGCGAAGTTCTCCGGCCTTGCGGTTTCGATACCGATCAGGATCGAGCCGAAATTGCGTGCCGATTTCTTCAGATATTCGAACCGGGCGATGTCGTCTTCCGGCCCCAGCAGGTTGAGGAAGTCGCGCAGCGCGCCAGGGCGCTGGGCGAGCCGCAGGACAAAATATTTCTTGACGCCGGAATAGCGCATGGCGCGTTCCTTGACGTCGGGCAGGCGCTCGAAATCGAAATTGCCGCCCGAGACGACGCAGACCACCGTCTTGCCGGCCAGCTTTTCGCGTCCGAGCATTTCGAGCGCGGTGATCGACAGGGCGCCGGCCGGTTCCAGCACGACACCTTCGACATTGAGCATTTCGGTGATCGTCACGCAGATGGCGTTTTCCGGCACCAGCAGGACCTGATCCGCAGAAAAGCCCTTCAAAGCTTCGAAATTCAGGTCGCCGATCCGCGCCACCGCAGCACCGTCGACGAAATTGTCGAGCTTGGCGAGCGTGATCGGCTCGCCGGCTTCAAGGCTTTTCTTGAGGCTCGGCGCGCCCTCCGGCTCGGTGAAGAGAAAGTCTTCCCGCTTGACGATGTCCTTCAAATAACCCGTCGTTCCGGAGGAAAGCCCGCCGCCGCCGACCGGCAGGATGATCAGATCGGGTGTTACGCTGTCAGGCAGTTGTTCGAGCAGTTCGGCCGCAACCGTTGCCTGGCCCTCGATGATGTCGGCGTCATCGAAAGGCGGCACCATGACGCCGCCGGTCTCTTCCACGTGGGCGCGGGCTGCCGCATAGCACTGGTCGAAAATGTCGCCGATCAGCCGGATGGTGATGAAGGGGCCGCCGAACATGCGGGTCTTGTCGATCTTCTGCTGCGGCGTCGTCACCGGCATGAAGACCACGCCCGGCACTTCGAAATGGCGGCAGACGAAGGCGAACCCTTGCGCGTGATTGCCGGCCGAGGCGCAAACGAAAGTCTTGCCCTTGGCACCCGACGCGATCGCCTTGCGCAGGAAGTTGAAGGCGCCGCGGATCTTGTAGGAGCGGACAGGAGACAGGTCCTCGCGCTTCAGCCAGATTTCGGCACCATAACGGCGGCTGAGGTGCTCGTTCATCTGCAGCGGTGTCTCGGGAAAAATCTCCCGCATCGCAACTCTCGCGTCGTCCACGCCCGCTTTCGTCACGCCCGCCTTGGTCACGTCTGCCTTGGTCAACTCTGCCTCGGTCACATCGGCCATCCATTGAATTTCAAGAATGGTCCCGCTATGCCATAGGCTTACGGCTGAGACAAAGCTTCTTTCAGTTGCCGCGAAATTCGGGACAACCATTTTTGAACGCCAATCTTTTCCGGTCGGTCATCTACATGACGGCGCTCTGCGCACTCTACCTGTCGCTGGCAATGTTCCTGCCGGCTATGGTGGACCTCTATTACGGGCACCGCGACTGGCAGGTCTTCGCGATGTCCGGCTTCATGGTCGGCGGGCTTGCGGCGGCGGCGGCGCTTGCGACCCATGGCCCCCCGCCGGTCTTCAACAAGCGGCTGGGTTTCCTGCTGGTCAATGTGTTGTGGGCGATGTTTTCGGTGGTGGGCGCGATCCCGCTTTTTCTTGCCGAACACGAACTCTCGTTTGCACAGGCGCTGTTCGAATCGATTTCCGGCATCACCACTACCGGCTCGACGGTGATCGTCGGGCTGGACACCATGCCGCCCGGTATCCTGCTCTGGCGCTCGCTGCTCTCCTGGCTCGGCGGCATCGGCATCGTCGGCCTCGGCCTTTTCGTGCTGCCGTTCTTGAAGGTCGGCGGCGCCTCGATCTTCAAGCTCGAATCGTCGGAGACCAACGACAAACCGTTCGCCCGGCTTGCGAGCTTCACCCGCGCCTTCCTGATCGTCTACGTGCTGCTGACGCTTGCCTGCACCGTCGCATACGATCTTGCCGGCATGGACCATTTCGATGCGCTGAACCATGCGATGTCGACGATCGCCACGGCCGGTTTCTCGACGCACGACATGTCGTTTGCCTATTTCGACAACAACGCGCTGCTGGTCTTCGGCACCGTCTTCCTGGCGATCTGCAGCCTGCCGTTTTCGGTGCTGATCCTGCTTGCCGTACGCGGGCGGCTGGATACGCTGCGCGATCCGCAAATCCTGGTTTTCCTTGGTTATCTCTGCGTCATCTCGATCGCCGTTGCGGTCTACCATCACCTGAGGAATGGCATCGAACTCGATGACGCGCTGATCCATTCGTTCTTCAACATCACCTCGATCCTGTCGACAGGCGGCTTTGCGAGCGACGACTACACGCTCTGGGGACCATTCGCTGTGCTCGTCGCCTTCTTCGCCACCTTCATGGGCGGCTGCTCCGGTTCGACTGCCGGCGGCATCAAGGCCTACCGTTTCGTTGTGATGGTCAACGTCATCCGCGCCGGGCTCAACAAGCTCATCTATCCGAACGCGATCTATCCGGTGCGTTACGGCAGCCTGACGGTGGATGCGGAGACCCAGCGTGCAGTCTTCCTGTTCGTCAGCCTCTACATTTTCCTCTGGGTGGTCGGCAGCATCGGCATGACGCTGTTCGGCTACGACGTCCTGACCGCCACGTCCTCGGTCATCACCGCGCTGTCGAATGTCGGTCCCGGCATCGGCCCGATCGTCGGCCCCGTCGGCAACTTTTCCACGATCAGCGATCCAGCGCTCTATCTACTGTCGCTGATGATGCTGCTCGGGCGTCTCGAAATCCTGACCGTGCTGGTCCTGCTGACGCCGGTCTTCTGGCGGCACTAGCCCGGCACGCGCAGGAATTCGACCGGCCCGCCCGGCTCGTCGTCGTCGAAGACGGCGCAGGTCAGCTCACCGCCGAACACGCAGCCGCTGTCGATATTGGTGCGGTTGCCGATCGTCTGCGGATTGTCGGGAAGCGGCGTGTGGCCGTGGCAGAGATGCCGGCCCCAGAATTCGCCGTCGTCGTCGCTCGCAAATCGCTTCCAGATCAGGTCACGCTCCCGCTGCCCCTCGAGCGGCAACGTCTCGTCGACGCCCGCATGCACGAAGATGCGATGCTCGTCGACGTGGATCAGCGGACGATGCGCGCACCATGACAGCACCTCGGGCGGCACGTAACCGTCGAAGGAAACCATCGTCTCGCGGCCGCCATTGTCGATCCAGAGGATCTCGTCGTGCCCGCCGTTCTGGTGGGCGCGGACCATCATGTCTTCATGATTGCCCTTGAGCGCCGTCCACCGCCATCCCTCCTTGCGCGGGCCCGCCATGACGAGGTCGAGCACGCCGCGGCTCTTCGGCCCGCGATCGATATAGTCGCCGATGAACACCACGTGCCCGCAAGGCGCATGGTCCTCCACCTGTGCAAGCAGTTCCTTCAACTGCGCAAGACAGCCATGAATATCGCCGATCGCAAAGGTAAAGCCCAAAGCACACCTCCATCGAAGTGGATATCAAACGGTCTTCACGGAAAACGGTTGCAGGCAAGGTCAGGTTTGGTGCGGACGGCGGGGATCGAACCCGCATGACCAAAGGCCGAGAGATTTTAAGTCTCTTGCGTCTACCAGTTTCGCCACGTCCGCATGGGCGTCCTGTTTCTTGAACTTGCGCGACGCCGTCAAGCACCGAAATTGCGGAAGCGGTTCGCGGTCACGAAAAAAGCAAGACGGTCGGATGGGCGGGATGAGAAAAGGGCGCGGAGATCTCTCGCCGCGCCCTTTCGGAGATTATCGCAATTCGATCAGCCGGCGAGCTTGGCAGCCAGCTTGGCGACGTGGGCGCCCTGGTACTTGGCGCCTTCGAGTTCGATTTCCGAAGGCTGGCGCGAGCCGTCGCCGTTGGTGATCGTGCTGGCGCCGTAGGGGGAGCCGCCCTTGACTTCTTCCGTGCCCATCTGGCCGGCAAAGGCGTAGGGCAGGCCGACGACGGCCATGCCCTGGTGCAGGAAGGTGGGGATGAAGCCGAGGATGGTGGATTCCTGGCCGCCGTGCTGAGTTGCCGACGAGGTAAACATCGAGCCGAGCTTGCCGACCAGCTTGCCCTGTGCCCAGAGGCCGCCTGTCTGATCCCAGAAATTGCGCATCTGCGAAGCGACCGTGCCGAAACGGGTGCCGGCACCGACGATGATCGCATCGTATTCGGTGAGTTCGTCGACGGTTGCGATCGGAGCCTGCTGGTCCATCTTGTAATAGGAAGCCTTTGCGAGCTCGTCCGGAACCAGTTCCGGAACGCGCTTGACCGTCACGTCGGCGCCTGCCGACTTTGCGCCTTCCGCAACGGCATAGGCCATCTTTTCGATGTGGCCGTAAGCGGAATAATAAAGCACGAGAACCTTTGCCATGATCTTCTCCATTCGATGTCTGGTGTGTGAACAAGGCCGTCTGCGGCCAGAACCAGACCCATATGTAACGGCTTCACGGATCGGCGACAGCCCTTGCGAGGTCTACGCACTGTTCAGCTTTTGGAGACGATATTTCGCTTGCGGATCATAAATTCGTAACGGACCTCCTTTCTGCGCTGATCACGACAAAATCGCTTCTGCCTTGAAAAATTTGGGCTTAGGAGTGTGGCATTTACGGAGGAATTTCCATGTCCGAAGCGCCCCAGCCGTCCTTGATCGTCACCGCCGCCATGCTCGCCATCGGCGACGAACTTTTGTCCGGCCGGACGAAGGACAAGAATATCGGCCATCTCGCCGATCTGCTGACGCTTTCCGGCATCGACCTCAAGGAAGTGCGGATCGTCGCCGACGAGGAGGATGCGATCGTCGAGGCGCTGAACGCGCTGCGCGGCCGTTACGACTACGTCTTCACCTCGGGCGGCATCGGCCCGACTCATGACGACATCACCGCCGATGCGATCTCGAAGGCCTTCGGCGTGCCCTGCATCCACGATCCCGAAGCGATGAGGCTGCTTGCCGAGATGTACAAACGCCGGGAGATGGAATTCACCGAAGCCCGCCAACGCATGGCCCGCATGCCCGAGGGCTCCAGGCATATCGCAAACCCGGTCTCGACCGCGCCGGGCTTTATCATCGGCAATGTCTACGTGATGGCCGGCGTGCCGCAGGTCTTCCAGGCGATGGTCGACAACGTGTTGCCGATGCTGCGCTCGGGCACAAAAATGCTGTCGCGGGCGCTGCCCTGCCCCTATGGCGAAGGCGATATCGGCACGCTGCTGTCGGCCGTGCAGAAAGCGCACCCGGAGACCAGCATCGGTTCCTATCCGAAATATGACGGGCAGCGGTTCTCGACCGAAATCGTGGTGCGCGCCCGCGATCCGCAGGTTCTCGATGCGGCTGCGCAAGCCGTGGCGGAGATGATCGCCGGCATCGACCGGGCCAAGATCGCCACCAATCCGACAGCCGACGCCTGACCCGCGGCACTCTGTTTCCTCATTGCCGGGGTGCCCTCCTTGACCGGGATCAAAGTGCGACACACGTATTTATGAGACACTGGTTTCCAATTCCGTGGAACCAGTTGATGAGGAGACACAGCCATGGCCTACAGGACCATTCTCGCCGTTCTCGACACCCCTCAAAACGCCAGGCAGATCACCGATTTCGCGATAGCGCTCGCCGAGCGGTTTTCCGCCCACCTGATCGGCGTGCATGCCGAAACGCTCGCCGCCGTGCCGCTGATCGCGCCGATGGAAATTCCAGATCCCGCCGCCGTGCAGATCCTTCAGGACGCCGCGCAGAAGGAAACCGCCGAGGTCGAGCGGATTTTCAAGGACCAGGCGTCTCGCGATGGTCTTTCCATCGAATGGCGCAGCTTCACGTCGTCGGCCGGTTACGGCTCCCATTCGGTGATGGATACCGCCCATGCGGTCGACCTGATCGTCGCGAGCCAGAGCGACCCGGCCCATGCCGATCATCGCGCCGATATCGAAACATTCCTCTTCGACAGCGGCCGGCCGATGCTGCTCATCCCCTACACGATGAAGGTGCCGCAGCCGATCAAACGGGTACTGGTCGCCTGGAACGGTTCGCGGGAGGCGGCGCGGGCGACCTTCGATTCGATGCCGTTCCTTAAAGCTGCCGAAAGCGTCGAGGTGTTCTGCGTCGATCCGAGCGACCGTGGCGGCCAGACGCCGGAAATGGCGGGCGCCGAGATCGCCGCAACCCTTGCCCGGCACGGCGTCAACGTAACACTGTCGACGCAGGGAAAGAGCGGCATCTCTGCCGCAGCGGCGATCGAGAACCATCTCTCGGAAGGCAGCGTCGATCTTCTGGTGATGGGCGGCTACGGCCATTCGCGCTGGTGGGAAATACTGTTTGGCGGCGTTACCCGCAGTCTGCTCGATTCGATGACGGCGCTGACTTTGCTTTCCCGCTGACAAATCCTTGCGTCGACCGGGGAATTGCCGCTATTAGCGAGAGCCAACAATATGCTTTCGCAAATGGTGGCCAGCCCTATGTCTCTTCCCGAAAAAGCCTTCCCCGTTTCCTGGGACCAGTTCCACCGTGATGCCCGGGCACTTGCCTGGCGGCTCGCCGGCCTTGGCCGGGAATTCCGTGCCATCGTCTGCATCACCCGCGGCGGCCTTGTGCCGGCGGCGATCATTTCGCGCGAACTCAATATCCGCCTGATCGAGACGGTGTGCATCGCCTCCTACCACGACTACGTCAACCAGGGCGAAATGAACCTGCTCAAGGGAATCACGCCCGAACTGACGGTCGACGAAGGCGCCGGCGTCCTGGTCATCGACGACCTGACCGATACCGGCAAGACGGCGTCGGAAGTGCGCGCCATGCTGCCGAAGGCCCATTTCGCCTGTGTCTATGCAAAACCCTCCGGTGTGCCGACCATCGACACTTTCGTCACCGAAGTCAGCCAGGACACCTGGATCTATTTCCCTTGGGACATGGGCTTCACCTATCAGGAGCCAATCGCCAAGGGCGCCAAGGGCTGATTCTTTCCGGCCCCTTTCAAAAATCTCGGTCCTTGTCACGAGCCCGCCCGGTTAAAAAACCGCGCGGGCTTGTCTATTACTAGTGGCCGCAGATTCTTGATGTGTCTCAATATGGTACGGCCGAGCCTTCAAAACCCTGCTGAACCGGGCTTCTGGCACCGGCCGCCGCTCACGAAATATTTCTCGGCTTCGTAACACAAGTTTCAGGCCATCCCCGCAACTGCCTGAGAATCCTCGGCTATTTCTTCATCCCCGTTATCCACAGCCAAGAACCACAATATCTTGTGGTTATAAAAGCGTTGCAATCTACGCCTTGACGAATCTCTCGGCTCGTTCGACAGTGTTCCTTACGTTGCGGCGGCGACTGGACCGGAATTACGAGGCCGGTTCTTCTTCGAGTTTGACGGGAAAAGATCACGCAGTCCGGCTATGAGGGGCGGGCTGCTATCAGGGTCTCCGTGCGTGCTCGATTTTCCGCTCCGAAACAACGGCTGGGACTGGCGGAAAGATTCTGTTAATACTATATGTAGTAGTGTTGCAGCCGTTATCACCACAACATACAGGTTGGCATCGAAAGATGATTCACCTGGGATCGGGAACATTCAACCGGCTGCGCGCGTCGAACGTGTGGGCTGGAGCGGCACATCTGCGCCTTATCATCAGGCGCCAACGGACGAGGATTTAAGGCAATGCGCATCGAACGTCGTTTCACCAAGCCGGAGACGGGTGCTTACGGGGAAATCGAATTCCGCAAGGGGATCAGCGAGATCCGCAATCCGGACGGCTCGATCGTCTTCCGGCTTGCCGATATCGACGTGCCGGCGCAGTTCTCCCAGGTTGCGACGGACGTTCTGGCGCAGAAGTATTTCCGCAAGGCCGGCGTTCCCAAGATCCTGAAAAAGGTCGAAGAGAATGACGTCCCTTCCTTCCTGTGGCGCTCTGTAGCTGACACGGAAGCGATGAAGGCACTGCCGAAGGAAGAGCAGTACGGTTCCGAAACCGACGCGCGCCAGGTCTTCTCGCGCCTTGCCGGCACCTGGACCTATTGGGGCTGGAAGGGCGGCTATTTCACCTCCGAAGAAGACGCGGCCGCCTTCATGGACGAGCTTGCCTACATGCTCGCAACCCAGCGCGTCGCCCCGAATTCCCCGCAATGGTTCAACACCGGCCTGCATTGGGCCTATGGCATCGACGGCCCCGGCCAGGGCCATTTCTATGTCGACCCCTTCACGGCTAAGCTCACCAAGTCGAAGTCGGCCTATGAGCATCCGCAGCCGCATGCCTGCTTCATCCAGTCGGTCGAAGACGATCTCGTCAACGAGGGCGGCATCATGGACCTTTGGGTCCGCGAGGCGCGCCTCTTCAAATACGGCTCCGGCACCGGCTCCAACTTCTCGATGTTGCGCGGCGCAGGCGAAAAGCTGTCCGGCGGCGGCCGTTCGTCGGGCCTGATGAGCTTCCTCAAGATCGGCGACCGCGCTGCGGGCGCCATCAAGTCGGGCGGCACCACCCGCCGTGCAGCCAAGATGGTCGTCGTCGACATCGACCATCCGGATATCGAGGAATATATCAACTGGAAGGTCAAGGAAGAGCAGAAGGTGGCAGCCCTCGTCACCGGCTCAAAGATCGTCTCCCGCCACCTGAAGGCGATCATGAAGGCCTGCCTGAACTGCGAAGGCGGATCTGGCGACGATTGCTACGACCCGCTCAAGAACCCGGCCCTGAAGCGCGAGATCAAGGCTGCCAAGAAGGATCAGGTTCCGGAAAACTATATCGGCCGCGTCATCCAGTTCGCCCGCCAGGGCTACAAGGACCTGGAATTCAAGACCTATGACACGGACTGGGATTCGGAAGCCTATCTCACCGTCTCCGGCCAGAACTCCAACAACTCCGTCTCGCTCAAAGACGACTTTTTGCGCGCTGTCGAGCAGGATGGCGACTGGAACCTGACCGCCCGCAAGGACGGCCGGGTGATGAAGACGCTGAAGGCCAAGGATCTCTGGGAACAGATCTCCTACGCCGCCTGGGCGTCCGCCGATCCGGGCATCCACTTCAATACGACGATGAACGACTGGCACACCTCGCCGGCCGGCGGCCCGATCCGCGGCTCGAACCCGTGCTCGGAATACATGTTCCTCGACGACACGGCCTGCAACCTCGCTTCCATGAACCTGCTGCAGTTCAAGGACAAGGCGACCGCCCGCATCAACATCGCCGATTACGAACATGCGACGCGGCTGTGGACCGTCGTGCTCGAAATCTCGGTGATGATGGCGCAGTTCCCGTCGCGCCAGATCGCCGAACTTTCCTATCAGTACCGCACGCTCGGCCTCGGCTACGCCAATATCGGCGGCCTCCTGATGTCGACCGGCATCGCCTACGACTCTCCGGAAGGCCGCGCCATCGCCGGTTCGCTGACCGCGATCATGACCGGCATTTCCTATGCCACCTCGGCTGAAATCGCCTCCGAGCTCGGTCCCTTCCCCAACTTCGCTCCGAACCGCGACAGCATGCTGCGGGTCATCCGCAACCATCGCCGCGCCGCCCACGGCGAAACCTCCGGCTATGAGCAGCTGTCGGTCAACCCGGTGGCGCTGATCCATTCGGAAAACCCGGACCAGGATCTGGTCGCCCATGCCAAGGCTGCCTGGGACAAGGCGCTTGTCCTCGGCGAACAGCACGGCTACCGCAACGCGCAGGTCTCGGTTATCGCCCCGACCGGCACGATCGGCCTCGTGATGGATTGCGACACGACCGGCATCGAGCCCGATTTCGCGCTCGTCAAGTTCAAGAAGCTCGCCGGCGGCGGCTACTGGAAGATCATCAACCGCGCCGTTCCGGAAGCCCTGCGCACGCTCGGTTATTCGGAAAGCCAGATCGCCGAGATCGAGGCCTATGCCGTCGGCCACGGCAACCTCAACCAGGCCCCCGGCATCAACTCCGGCTCGCTGAAGGCCAAGGGCTTCACCGACGAGAAGATCGAAGCCATCAACGGCGCCACCAAGGCCGCCTTCGACATCAAGTTCGTCTTCAACCAGTGGACGCTTGGCGCAGACTTCCTGAAGGGCACGCTTGGAGTCACCGACGAGCAGCTCGCCGACGTGAGCTTCAACCTGCTCGAACATATCGGCTTCTCCAAGAAGGACATCGAAGCCGCCAACATCCATGTCTGCGGCGCGATGACGCTCGAAGGCGCTCCCTTCCTGAAGGCCGAACATTTGGCCGTCTTCGATTGCGCCAATCCTTGCGGCAAGATCGGCAAGCGTTATCTCTCGGTCGAAAGCCATATCCGCATGATGGCGGCTGCCCAGCCGTTCATCTCAGGCGCGATCTCCAAGACGATCAACATGCCGAACGATGCGACCGTCGAGGACTGCGGCTCCGCCTACATGCTGTCCTGGAAGCTCGGCGTAAAGGCGAACGCGCTTTATCGCGACGGCTCGAAGCTCTCCCAGCCGCTCAACTCGTCGCTGATTGCCGATGACGATGCGGAAGACGCCGTCGAGGAACTGCTGGCTCAGCCGGCGGCAGCCCAGGCGGTGACGATCACCGAAAAGATCGTCGAGCGGATCATCGAAAAGGTCGTCCGCAGCCAGGAAAAGCTGCCCGGCCGCCGCAAGGGTTATACCCAGAAGGCGAAGATCGGCGGGCACACGATCTTCCTGCGCACCGGCGAATACGACGACGGCCGTCTCGGCGAAATCTTCCTCGACATGAACAAGGAAGGCTCGGCCCTGCGCGCCTTCATCAACAACTTCGCGATCTCCGTCTCGCTCGGCCTGCAGTATGGCGTGCCGCTCGAGGAATATGTCGATGCCTTCACGTTCACCAAGTTCGAGCCGGCCGGCATCGTCACGGGCAATGACGCGATCAAGAACGCCACGTCCATCCTCGACTACGTGTTCCGGGAACTGGCGATCTCCTATCTCGGCCGCCATGACCTCGCACATGTCGACACGTCGGACTTCTCCAACACCGCGCTCGGCCGCGGCGTCTCGGAAGGCAAGGCGGACGTGGTCTCCAAGGGCCTGACCCGCGGTTACAAGCCGACGCTCGTCTCCGGCACCGGCGGCGACCGCCCGGCCGACATCAAGGGTGCGGCGACCGCCGCCCCTGCCCGCGCCTCGGCCGGCACCAACGTCACCGCCTTTGCCGGTGCAGCCGCCCGCAAACTGGAACCGACGGTTGCCATCTCCACCTCCGAAATCGTCTCCTTCAAGCGGGACTACGAAGAGCGCGCCAAGGAACTCGCCGAAGAGATCGTCGAGGAACTGACCGAAGAACAGGCCGCCACCACGGCCCTCTTCTCCGACAAGGCCGCCGACGAGGCAGCAACCGCCAAGACGGAAGCCAAAAAGGTCGAAAACGAACGCCGCATGCGCTCGATCGCCCAGGGCTATACGGGCAACATGTGCGGCGAGTGCCAGAACTTCACGATGGTGCGCAACGGCACGTGCGAGAAGTGCGACACTTGCGGTGCGACGAGCGGCTGCAGCTGATGAATGTAAATGGCTGATCGAATCATTGAAACGATCGGTTTGTCCAGAATCAGCCTCATCGAGAATTTTTCAGGCACTCTGGTGCCTGAAAAACTATATGCCTTTTGCAAGACCCGGTGCGGGAGATTGCGCAGCAGGCGGACGTAAGGCCGATCAACTTCGGCATCTACGTCGAAGATCGTGGGATTGAAACGATCCCCGGCCGTCCGAGGTGGACGAAAGCCAGCTTTGCCCGGCGTGCCCGGACACCTGAGCGGGATAATTCCGACACTTGAGATCAATACCCATTGGCCGTGTAGCGCTATCGCAATCTTGCGCCGCGGCCATTGCCAGCGCAGTTCCGCGTGCCGGCAAAAGCGAGCATCCCGTTACGGCACGTATTTGATTGCAAGCTGGTCCAGAGCGTCCATAGTGTGTCACCCGGCCGACCGGGAGGTCTATCATGGAAGGAGCGACGGGCATGCCTGGAAACCTCGATGATATCCGCGACCAGCAGCGCGACACATGGGATCGTTTTTCCGCGGGCTGGAAAAAATGGGACGAGCCGGTTCTCCGCTGGCTTGCCCCGTTTGGTGACGCGATGCTGCGGCTCGCGAACTTGCACGAGCACTCGCACGTCCTTGACGTTGCCGCCGGCACCGGCGAACCTGGCCTTACCGCGGCCGCAATGGTGCCGCGTGGAAGAGTGACGGTAACCGATCTCTCCGAGCGCATGCTGGCGGTAGCCGCCGAGAATGCGGCGCGCCGGGGCCTGTCAAATTTCGAAACCAAAGCCTGCGATGCGGGAGCGTTGCCATTTCCCGATGCACATTTCGACAGCGTTCTGTGCCGCTTCGGGTTCATGTTCTTTCCCGATATCTCGCTTGCGGCTCGAGAATTTGCCCGGGTGGCGAAGCCAGGGGCGCGTATCTGCGCGGCCGTCTGGAGTGGGCCGGACAGCAACCCCTGGGCAACGACGATCATGTCAACGATCGCTCGTCATGTGGAGATGCCTGCGCCACCGCCCGGATCGCCGGGGCTCTTTCGTTGCGCCCCGTCTGGTTTGATGCGCAGCGCCTTCGAGGGGGCCGGCCTGAAGGACATAAACGAGGAGGAAGTGTCGTCCATCATGACTCACGAGTCGCCGGAGAGGTACTGGGACTTCATGACAGACATCGCCGCCCCCGTAGTGGCGGGACTTGCGAAAGCCGACCCGGAGACGAAAACGCGGATCCGCGACGAGGTCCTTGCTCTGGCACGACAATCCGTTCGGGACGGACAGGTGCAGCTTCGTTCGACCGCGTCTGTAATTGTCGGTACGCGGTAGATTGCCGTCCCGCGGAAGCGGAGGTGGAGATCGGGGAGGCTTGGCCGACGATTGGCTCGGTTGAAATGCGCCCATACAGGGGGCACGCGGACCTGCTGATCGGTTCGCTATGCGCCGCCCCATGACGAGATCTCAACGCACCAAAAGCAGCCGTCGCCCTTTCGCGCGATTTCCGAGCCAAGCGGACCGCCTCTCGCGGTACGCTTGGCTCGGAACGTTGTGCGCTCAGTTCGGGACGGCGGCTCCGATCAGCCCAGTCCTTCCTCGGCGAGCGCCTGGATCACGGAGGGCAGTGCCCGCATGCGGTCGAAGGCCCTGCGGAGGTTTTCCGGCAGGTCGACGCCGCTCTTGGGCGCGACCATCAGGATCCAGAACAGGTAGCAATCTGCAATCGTCATCTCGTCGCTGACGAGGAATTTCTTGTCGCCCATCTGGTCGGCGAGAATAGCGAAGGCTTTCACAAGCTTTTCGCGGGCGCGCACTTTCTCCGGCTCGGGGAAATCCCTGAAGAAGGGCTGGTAACTTGCATGGATTTCGGACGCCATAAAAGCGAGAGACTCGAGCGCCCGCCACCGAATCATGCCCTCCTTCGGAAGAAGCTTGCCACTCTTTTCGGCGATGTAGTTCAGAATGACCGGGTTCTCCGTGAGAAACACTCCGTCCTCCAGCTCAAGGGTTGGGATATAGCCCTTCGGGTTGATGGACAGGAAATCCCGGCCGTCCTCGGTCTTTCTCTCATGGTTGATGCTCAGGAGCTTATAGGCAAGCCCTGTCTCGATGAGCGCGATGTGATCGGCCAGACTGCAGGCGGCGGGATAATAGAAGAGGTTCATGGTG
Organism: Neorhizobium sp. P1_A6; assembly: GCF_056406795.1. Lineage (NCBI taxonomy): Bacteria > Pseudomonadati > Pseudomonadota > Alphaproteobacteria > Hyphomicrobiales > Rhizobiaceae > Neorhizobium > Neorhizobium sp. P1_A6. The sequence continues at coordinate 485,246 of NZ_JBFTZM010000003.1, forward strand.
GTCTCCTTGTGGTGGACCCGTCTCGGCTTTTCTTTCCGGAGACGAGGTCTACAATGTTGACCACGACCATTTATGTGACCTAAAAATGCCCGTCAAAAGCATATCTTTGGGAGTTGGTCAGATGGATGTGACTGTTTCGCACGCGGAAGCCGATTGCAGAGGGGTGAGTGAAATCCTGAGCCGCGTCGGCGACAAATGGACGATCCAGGTCGTCGTGTCGCTTCGGCTGGGTGCCCGACGGTTCAACGAGCTGAAGCGGCAGGTGGGCGGTATTTCGCAGCAGATGCTGACACGGACGCTCAAGACGCTGGAACGCGACGGCCTGGTCGATCGAACCGTCCATCACAGCACACCGCCTCAGGTCCAATATACTTTGACGCCGCTTGGGCATTCCCTGTCGGAAACGGTGCGGCAGCTCGCCGAGTGGGCCGTCATGCACCGGGGAACGATCGAAGATAACCGCCTTCAGTATGACGCCAGCGGAAAGCTGCAAGCTTTTCCGACTTAACGATTTCTCCGCACCCCGGACACCGCGCGGGACTAGCTCGGCATCCCGATGCCGCGGAGGATGAGGTCGATCCCGGCGACAAAGTCGGCACGGTCGTCATGCTGTGGCAGATAGAGGGCGATGCTTCGCGCGAACGGGAACTCGTCCGGATCCAGCCTGGACCACTCGTCGGCGACCTCCTCCAGGAATTTCGATCTGTCGAGACCGTGCTGCCCCGCAAACTGAGCATTGGCCGCGTTCTGTCCGCCGACGCCGAGGATGTAGCTGAGAATAGCCGAGACGGTCGTCCATTCGGCCTCCTGTGGCACCCCGAAGGCGCGCACCTGCTGGCCCAGCCCCTCCAGGATGCGTAATATCGGCATCTTCCCGCCAGCCCGTGCCAGCGCTGAGCCTATCCAGGGATGTTCGTCCATCGCATCGAACAATCCGACGGCCAGGGCGCGGATCGTTGCCCCGGGCATGGCACCGCCCTCAGCCGCGTCCAAGGTTCGAGCGACGACGGCGTCGCAAGCCGCCGTCAGCAGATCGTTCTTGTTCTCGACGTGCCAGTAGATCGCCCCGGCACCGGTCGCGAGCGTCTTCGCGAGCGCCTGGAATGTCAGCCCCGTCTCGCCATCGCTATCCAGGATCCTGATCGCCGCGTCGACGATGCGATCCCTCGAGAGGGAATCCTGCCGTCTTGTTCCAGCTGCTTTCTTCATGCCGTCACCTTGACATATATGGAACGTCATTCCAAATATGGAATGTCATTCCATTGTCGTTCTGAACTGCGAAAGGCTCGTCATGAGTACACATGTCGCCATCATCGGCGCCGGCCTCGGCGGCCTGACGCTTGCCCGCGTCCTCCACGTTCACGGCATCTCCGCCACTGTCTACGAGGCGGATCCTTCAGCGAGCGCGCGTCCTCAAGGCGGCATGCTCGACATCCACGAGTTCACCGGCCAGCTCGCGCTGAAGGACGCTGGGCTCCATGAGGAGTTCGTAAAGCTCATCCATCCCGGAGGTCAGCAGTCACGCGTCCTCGACAAGCACGGCAACGTCCTCATGGACAATTCCGACGACGGCACGGGCGGGCGCCCGGAGGTGCCGCGCGGGGAATTGCGCGGGCTCCTGCTGGAGTCGCTTCCCGGCGGCACGGTCCGCTGGGCAAGCAAGCTTGTGGCTGCGTACCCACTTGGCGACGGACGTCACGAACTGGAGTTCGCGGATGGCTTCAAGGTCACCACCGACATCCTCGTCGGGGCAGACGGCGCCTGGTCGAAGGTGCGCGCCCTCGTCTCCGATGCGAAGCCGACCTATGTCGGAACGACGTTTGTGGAAACCTGGCTGTTCGACGCCGACCTGCGCCACAAGGCGAGCGCCGAGGCGGTCGGCGGCGGCTCGCTGTTCGCGCTGTCGCCGGGCCAGAGCATCATGGCGCATCGCGAGCCCAATGCGACGCTTCATGCATATGTGGCGCTGAACAAACCGAAGGCGTGGATCGACGGCCTCGACTTCTCCGACTCAGCGTCTGCCACGGCCCGGATCGCGGCCGAGTTCCACGACTGGAATCCGGCACTGACGGCTCTCATCACCGATAGCGAGACAGCCCCCGTGGCTCGTGTCCTCCATCAGCTTCCACAAGACCATCGATGGGATCGGGTCCCGGGAGTGACGCTGCTCGGCGACGCCGCGCACCTGATGATACCGTCCGGCGAAGGGGCGAACCTCGCGATGTATGATGGGGCGCAGCTCGCCAAGGTGCTTGCCGCCAACGGCGCAGATGTCGAGGCTGCACTGCTGGCCTACGAGACGGATCTCTTTCCTCGTAGTGCCGTGGCCGCTGCCGAAGCCACCCAACTCGTCGGGACACTGTTCGGCGGCAACTCGCCTCACGGGCTGGTCGAGGCGTTTCTCGATAGCGGATTGGGCTCTTAGATAAGTCAGCTGGACGGACCTCGCCATTTGCCGCAGACACAGGACAGACCACCGCGTCCGCCGCCGCTCGGGAACGGCCCCTTGAGACCAAGGTCCCGCCCCCACCCGACCTTGGTCCCGAAGGCGGGATCATTGGTCCTAATCCCATGGATTTATATTCGCCGCTGCTCCAGAATGCCCGGCATCTGAAGGCCCTGAAGCGCGGAACGTCTCCCGGCTTGGGCAGGGCATATCGAGGAGATCGGTGATTATGAACAAGGTCCTCAAAAACGGCATCGTTGTCCTGGCGCTTGCTGCAGTCTCCGTCGGCGGCGGCGTAGCCGGATTTTCAGACCTCGCTTTCGCCAAAGACGGAAATGGTGGCGGAAACGGTGGCGGCCATGGCGGTGGAAACGGCGGCGGCGGTGGCACCGATCGCGACAATCTCTCGAACCATGGCCATTCCGGCAAGAGCCGGTCGACCTCGGCCAATCTCGACTCCGGCAAGGAGCGGGCGAAGAAGGATGCCGGCCGACAGGTCTCGAAGGTGACGCCCGCCGAGAAAGCCAAGCCGCAAGCCTCTAAACTGACTGGCCTCAACTCGCTGCGGCGCAACTTCCACGCCTATCTCAACACCAGCGATCCGCGGATGGCGTCGCTTTCGGCCTATATGACGGCCTATGCGCAATACGAGAAGACGAACGGCATGGCCCCGGCAGCCACGGATCCCGAACTCGGCGAAGCTGCGCTGCGCGATGCACTGAAGGATTTCGCAAGTGCCCCGGTGAGCGACGAAGCTTTCGGATGGGCGCAGGACGAGCTTGGCGTCGGTCCGGCGGTCGGCAAGATCGATCAGCTCCGTGACCATCTCGACACCCAGGCGGCTCGCTGAGAACGCCGCTATAAACCGCCAGCGCCGCGCGCCTTTTCGGCGCACGGCGCTTTGAGTTTCTCTAGCGATAAAATCCCGCCACCGTATCCGACCGATCCGGCGGGCTTGCGTCCTAGAACTTGTAGTTTACGCCAGCCTTGAGCGTCTGGTCGCGCACGTCGGTCCTGGAGGAGACGCCGCCGGAGGTGCTGCGGACGTCGTTGGTCATGGTGTAGTTGTATTCGACCCGGGCCGACAGGTTGTCGGTGAGCTTCTGCTCGACGCCGGCGCCCAGGACCCAACCCGGCTTCCAGCCGTCCGGACCGGACGTACCGTTCTTGCCGCCGAAGCTGGTGAGCGCGGCGCCTGCGGTGCCGTAGACAAGCGTCTGATTGAAGCCGACGCCGGCCTTGGCCTTGGCCGCGACCCGGCCCTTTTCGGTGATCTTGCCGCCGGGCACGCGGCTTTCGACGTTGCCGAGATGCGAAGCTTCGATTTCCGCGCCAACGACGCCGGAATCGAGGTCGATATTGTAGCCACCGTGACCGCCGAGAACGAGGCCCTTGTCGCCATCGAACGGGTTCAGCTTGCGGGATGCCATGCCGAGATCGGCACCAACATAGGCACCACCCCAGCCCGCCTTCGGCGTGCCGGCAGGTTCGTTATAGGTCGGCGGCTCGGAATAAGGCGCCAGGTCGGCAGCCCAGAGAGGCGTGGCAGCGAATGCGGCGAGGATCGCCAGGGCGAATGGCCTGTTGTTCATGGTCTTGGTCTACTCCGTACAGCGCCTGCATCTCAAACATCAGCAGGCGGTTACTCAAAGGTTACACACCGCGCGACGGTCACGTTCATCCCACCCAAGCCCTTGAGGCCCGGACCGCCGGCAAGTTTCCATTCATTTTTCATGAATTCATAAACACTTCCTTAATCCGCAGGCCACGAGGGCTCGACAGCCGATCAACAAGTGTAACAGTCTCGGGAACAGGCCTCGGTGCCGGCGAGATATGAAGCGGCATCGCACGGAACCGCTCGATCCGGATGGGGGCAGACATCAATAGACTTCACCCTCCGCGCCTCATCAATCCGTCGCAGCCGCGAGAATTTGCCCACCATTGCGTTCCTGAACGAGCAGAGCACGTTTCTGGTTGGACTTTGCCGCCGGCATCGTCAGACTTTGCGCCTTGCCGTTCCACAGCCCAAGATGCGTCAGTTCGCGCACCACATGCGCATGGGGCAATGTCTCGCCGGCATTTTCGCCGCGTGCCACGGGAACTTCGACAAGGCCCGCATCATAACGAACCAGCCAGATATCGGCAGGCGAAGCCGGTTTGCCGCCGCCCTCGATCGCGGCCGTATCGCCTTTCAGGCTGACCGCAGGTCCGGCAAGCGGCTTTTCTGCCGCAATCAGGCTACGAACTTCACCAAGATCCTGCCCGACAGTCGAGGTGCGACCGTTAATAACCATCTGCGGCGTGAACGGGCTCGACTGACCCAGCGCCGGTTCGTAGGTCGCCTGGCGCCGCGTGAACTCCTCCCTGCCGAAAATGTCCTTCCAGCCGAGGTAGTCCCAATAGGTCACGGCGAAGCTGAGCGCCAGGATGGCGGGATCGCGGCTCAGCTTGACCAGATTGGCATTGGCGGGCGGGCAGGATGAGCAGCCCTGGCTGGTGAATAGCTCGACCACGACCGGATTTCGCGCGCCGGCCAGGGCGGGTGCTGCACCTAGGAGGCTCAGGGACAGTGCGGCGAATGCGAGACGAAAGGAATTCTGGTTGTTCACGGGGGTGCTCCTTGCAGCATGGCCATTGCAGCCTCATTCGCGGCAGGCAGCACCCCGGTTACAGGCTCACGCTTTAGTGACCATTCGGACTGCGTGGCCGCTCTTTTCGCGTCTAGGGTTTACCGGCGCGGATATGCAGGAAGATCGGTGCCACGCGAGTGTCGGCGACAACCGGTTCGGCCTTCGCCACCTCTTCGGATGCCATCGGCTCGCCGAAGGCCTCAATCACCAGTCCGGCGCCGACGACCATCGACACCCAGGTGGTCAGCGTGCGGTGGAAACGCGGCACCGAAAACGGCGTCAGCTTCGCCCGCTCCTCGGCCGGAATTTCAGAAAACAGCCAGCGTTCGATCCGCCCGTCCGTCTCGTCGAAATAATCGGCGATCTGCACCGCCACCGCCTCTCCGCTCTCATCGCGGATATTCTTGCGCGTCGGCGGCACGAAACAGGGATGCAGGATCGAGAACTGCAGGAAACCGCCCGGCTTCAGGATGCGGTAAATGCCCTTCAGCACTTGGCGCTGATCGGCCATATCCATCATCGACATGAAGGCCGTGATGAAATCAAAACTCGCGTCCGGAAAGTCGATCCCCTGCCCGTCGCCGAGCGCATAGGCGATGCCGAGCGGATCGGCAGCCTCGGTCTCGCGAGCGTAGCGGATGAAGGTCGGGGCGATGTCGAGGCCGGTCATCTCGGCGCCGAGCCGGGCGACTGCGCGGGTATTGGTGCCCTCGCCACAGCCGAGATCGAGGCCTTTCAACCCGGCAACCGGCGGCAGCATGTCGAGGAAGGCCGGGGTGTTCAGCACGTCCCGGTATTTGTCGTAACCCGCCCGCGAATAGATCGTCCAGGTCTCGGCATTGCTCTCCCAATGGGAGCCGACATCAGTCGCATCCATGCTCTTCCTCCTCTCAATCGTCGAATGGGCGGCGAGCTATATCCGCGCCGGATGACAATGAAAAGACGTCGGAACCCGGAAAGCAGAAGCCTTCCGGCAGCAAAAACCGCCGGAAGGCTTCTGTTGGAACGGATCTCCTGGCCCGGAGGCCGGGGCGGTTACTGCAGCGTGCGCTGGAACGTCTGCATGTCCGCCGGGGAACCCGGAGCAATGCCCGCATCGCCGCCGTCGAGGCCGGTCGCGACGACGGAGACACGGAACTTGCCGTCGAGGCTGCGGTCGAAGATTGCGCCGACGACGATATCGGCATCGTCCATGACCTCGTCGCGGATGCGGCTTGCGGCCTCGTCCACTTCGAACAGGGTCATGTCGGAACCGCCAGAGATCGAGATCAGCACGCCCTTGGCGCCCTTCATCGAGATGTCGTCGAGCAGCGGATTGGCGATCGCAGCTTCCGCGGCGAGTAGCGCACGACCGTCGCCGGAGGCTTCGCCCGTGCCCATCATCGCCCTGCCCATGCCCTTCATCACCGATTTCACGTCGGCGAAATCGAGGTTGATGAGGCCTTCCTTGACGATCAGGTCGGTGATGCAGCCGACGCCAGCAAACAGCACCTTGTCGGCGGTCATGAACGCGTCGGCGAACGTGGTCTTGGCGTCGGCAATACGGAACAAGTTCTGGTTAGGAATGACGATGACGGTGTCGGCGGCGCGGCGCAGTTCCTCGATGCCGGCATCGGCCGTCTTCATGCGGCGATTGCCTTCGAAGGTGAAGGGCTTGGTGACGACGCCAACGGTCAGGATGCCGGCATTGCGGGCAGCCTGGGCGATGATCGGCGCCGCACCGGTACCGGTGCCGCCGCCCATGCCGGCCGTCACGAAGCACATGTGCGAGCCGGAGAGGTGATCCATGATCTCGTCGATCGATTCTTCTGCTGCAGCGCGGCCGATCTCCGGCAGGGAGCCGGCGCCGAGACCTTCGGTCACGTGGGCGCCGAGCTGGATGCGGCGGGATGCCTTGGAAGTCGCCAGGACCTGTGCGTCGGTATTGGCGGCGATGAAATCGACGCCTTCCAGCTCCTCGGCAATCATGTTGTTGATGGCGTTGCCACCGCCACCGCCGACGCCGATCACGGTGATCTTCGGCCGCATTTCGGTAATCTGGTGTTTTTTGGCGTCCGTCATCGCAATCTCCTTGGCATCGGCACCCGCCGGCCGGGCGGCCTCGTGGCACCCGAATCACATGTATTTTAGCTGGGCAACAAGGCAGAGGCTTGGCGAAAGAACAAGCTTTGAGCCGCAGAAACCGTCCGAATGAAATTTTCCACAAGTTGCGTGGAACTTTTCCCGCTCACAGCAATTGTGAGGATTCGATCACAAAAGAGAGAGGAGCCGAGCGTATCATGCCTACGTCCGCTGCACGTACGTCTATTGCCCCGCCGGATGAACATATCCTCACCGTTCAGGAGGCCCTTGAACCGCTCTTTCTTGCGCTCGAAGAGGAAGCGGAGATCAAGATGATCGCCGCCGCCGTCAAGGCCGGCTGGTCTGTCGAAGACGCCGTCACCGCGATCGACGAGCTTCGCCGGACAGAGCTCGTATCCGCCAGTTGGGCCCATTGACCCATCACAAAAACTCGTTCGCCTGAATCCCGAAGATGTCCTAAACCTACCGCACTGCATATAAGCGTTGCGAGGATATTATGACCATCAGGAATATCTGCATCTATGGTGCGGGCGCTCTCGGGGGCACGTTTGCGACGAAGATTGCCAACGGGCTTGGCCCTGAGGCGGACGTCTCCGTCGTGGCGCGCGGCGCACATCTCGCCGCCATCCGCGACAAGGGCCTGACCGTCGAGCCGGGGGGCGATGCCGCGCCGCTCCGTGCGCGTGTCACCGCCACCAGCGATCCGTCGGATCTGCCGAGCCAAGACCTGATCATCACCGGTCTCAAAGGACACCAGCTTGCCGATGCCGCCGAGGGCCTCGCCGGCCTTCTCAAGGAAGGCACTCGGATCATCATGATCCTGAACGGCATCCCGTGGTGGTATTTCCATCGGGACGCGGAAAGCGGGCATGCGGAACGCCAGCTTTCGGAGCTCGATCCCGAGGGAAAGCTGTGGCGGCTCGTCGGGCCCGAACGGGTGATCGGGTGCGTCGCCTATCAGGGTGCCGAGGTAATCGAGCCCGGCACTATCCGTCTCAACGGCGATGGCCGCTTCTTCCTCGGCGAACCGTCCGGCGAACTCTCGCAGGACCTCCAGTCGATCTCGGCGCTTCTCGGCCGCGCCGGCCTAAACATCCTGCCGACAGAGCGGATCCGGGACGCGATCTGGACCAAGCTGATGGGTAATGCCGCCTACAACCCGATCAGCGCGCTCACCCGCGGCCGAATGAACAGCATCATGGAAAACGCGGCGCTGGTCGAACAGGTCGGCAAGGTGATGACGGAGACGAGAGCTGTCGGCGAGGCGCTTGGCGCGGTCTTCAGCGGCAGCGTCGAAGAGCAGCTCAGCCGGTCGGGCGGTTTCGGCCCCGTCAGGACCTCGATGCTGCAGGACCTGCTTGCCGGCAAGGCGCTGGAGATCATGCCGCTGACCGGTATGGTGGTGGCGCTCGGAAAGCTCGCCGGCGTGCCGACGCCGACCTGCGAAACGGTGTTGGCGCTGACCCTCCAGCTCGACCGCGAAAACCTCAGAAACTGATTCAAGGTTTTATGAACCAGAATCCGCAAACCCACACAAGCGCCTGAAAAGATGAGGCGATGCCGACTTTCGACCGGCATCGCGTTTAGCGATTTCACTTCTTGACCTGTTCCGCCCAGTTCGGCGCATTGCTCTTGCCATCAAGGAAGGGCAGCACGGTCGGCACCAGGGCCGGCGACGCGAAGGCCTCGTAATGGGTAAGATCGGGCAGGATCGCCAGCCGGTTCTTCGGCATGTTCTCGCGCATCCAGCCGGCATCCTTCAGACCGCCGCCGAGCTTGTGATAGAATTCGACGATGTGCTCCGGGCGGATCATGTCGCTGTCGCCGAAGACCAGCATGACTGGCATGGTCAACCTGGCGACCGCATCGGAGAAATCGTAATCCCGGCGCATCAGGTCGCCCATCGCGTCGAGGAGCCGCGGGAATTCGGAGACATCCGGCGCTACCGCCTTGTAGGAGATGAACATCGGCGTCTCCTTCATCATCTCGGCCATGGCACCGCTGACGGCTTCCTGCTGGGGGATCATTTCCGGGAAGAACCCGTTCTTGGCAAAGGGTGCCGAGGCGATGACGAGCCGCCGTACCTTTTCGGGTGACTGTGCGGCCATCTGCAGGCCGACGCCGCCGCCCATCGAATAACCCAGCACATCGACCTGCCCGTAGCCGAGTTCGGAGACGATCTTGCCCATGTCGGCGCCCATGGCTTCCAGGCTGAACGGCCGCTTGCCGAGCGACGTGCGGCCATGACCCTGGAGGTCGACGCCGATGACCTGGCGGTGCTGCGTCAGCGCCGGCATGATCGGCGCGAACATGTCGATGGAGCCCAGACCGCCATGAAGCAGCAGCAGCGGTTCACCCTCCCCGCGGATTTCGTAATAATAGTTGATGCCGCCGACCTCGACATAGCCCTTCCTCGACGGCTCGGCGGCGATCGCCTGGGGTGTGGCCGCTTTCGGTTCCTGCGCTTCGGCCGGAGCCGGAACGAACGATGCGACGACGGCTGCAATTGCGGTGGCCAATATCCTGATCGACATGATGTCCTCCTCGATGGATTGGTTGGTGATGCCCCAAGGACGAAGAGGATAAGCCCGGGCCGACAATCCACGCCGAAATTTCTTCGCGCAAAAGAAAGTCCCGCCGCGAGGAGACGGCGGGACAGGTAGATTGGAGGTCAAAGTATTATTCTTGTGCGGCGGCTGCAGGGGACGAAAGCCGCCTGATTGTCTTCGGCGCGGCCTAGGGATATGCCGGCCGAAGCTGGTCTTCACGGAAGTAAACACACGGGAAACCGCAATGTTCCACTATTCGTTAACGACGTATTGTTAAGATTGATGAACTTCTATGCTGGCATCAATGAGGCAGGAATGGCCGTACCGAATTTCCGCTTTACCCACTACGACTTGAAGCCGCAGCGCGCGGGGACGACGATCGAGGTGACGTTGAATGCGGTCAACAATGTGCGCCTGATGAATGCCGCCAATTTCCAGCGCTTCACGGAACTGCTCGATTTCAAATATGTCGGCGGCATCGCCAAACGATCCCCTATCCGCCTGGTCATCCCGGAGGCGGGCCATTGGCACGTCATCGTCGACATGGAAGGCCATCACGGTCTGGCGGAATCCTCCGTTAGGCTGATCGGAGCGCCGGCCAACGTCGTGGCTCAGAAACACGCCTCCTGATCGGCTGCCAGAAGAGTTTCACTTCGGATTTCGTTCCTTGCGAAGCTTGGCCCACCAGTCGAGCCGTTTGCGGATGTCGCGCTCGAAGCCGCGTTCCGGCGGATCGTAGAACGTCTGCCGGCCCATCTTTTCCGGAAAATAGTCCTGACCTGAAAAGGCCTCCGGCTCGTCGTGATCGTAGCGGTAACCCTCGCCATACCCCTCGCCCTTCATCAGCTTGGTCGGGGCATTGAGGATGTGTTTGGGCGGCAGGAGCGAGCCGTTTTCCTTGGCGGCGCGTGTGGCCGCCTTGAAGGCGGTATAGACCGCATTGGATTTCGGCGCGGTCGCCAGATAGACGCAGGCCTGCGCAAATGCCAGCTCCCCTTCCGGCGAACCGAGATAGTCATAGGCATCCTTGGCGGCGTTGCAGACGACCAGTGCCTGCGGATCGGCAAGGCCGATATCCTCGATGGCCATGCGCACCAGCCGGCGGCCGAGATAAAGCGGGTCCTCGCCGGCATCGAACATCCGCGCCAGATAATAGAGCGCAGCATCCGGATCCGAGCCGCGCACCGACTTGTGGAGCGCGGAGATCAGATTGTAGTGGCCGTCCTGCGCCTTGTCGTAGACCGGCGCGCGGCGCTGGACGATCTGGGTGAGGCCCGTCGTATCGAAGACCTCCCCTTCCCGCGCGGCGCGCCAGACCTCTTCGGCAAGCGTCAGCACGGCGCGGCCGTCGCCATCCGCCATGCGGATCAGGCTGGCCCGGGCGTCGTCGTCGAGCGGCAGCGGCTTGCCTTCGGCCTGTTCGGCGCGGGTGAGAAGCTCGCTCAGGCTCTCTTCGTCATGGCTGCGGAAGGTCAGCACCCGGGCACGCGACAGAAGAGCGGCGTTGAGTTCGAAGCTCGGGTTTTCGGTGGTCGCACCGACCAGGATGACGGTGCCGTCCTCCATAACGGGTAGGAAACTGTCCTGCTGGGCACGATTGAAGCGATGGATCTCGTCGACGAACAGCAGCGTCTGGCGACCGTCCATACGGCGCAGGCGGGCGGTCTCGAACACTTTCTTCAGGTCCGCGACGCCGGAAAAGATCGCCGAGATCTGCTCGAAGGCCAGTCCCGCCTCCCCGGACAACAGTCGTGCGACTGTGGTCTTGCCGGTGCCGGGCGGACCCCAGAAAATCATCGAGCCGAGCGAACCCGAGTCGATCATTCGGCGCAGCGCGCCATCTTCGCCGGTCAGGTGCGGCTGGCCGGTGACTTCGGCAAGCGACTTCGGCCGCAGGCGGTCGGCGAGCGGCCGCCGGTTGGCGACCTCTTCCGGGACCTTCGGCGCGAAGAGATCACCGCTCATCGAAAGAACTGCCTGATACGCTGGCCGTCGCGCTCGATCTCGACCCGCCAGAAACCCGGATCATCGTTGAGCATGGCTTCCATGCCCTTGGTGCTGGTGACGGCAGTGCCGTTCAGCGAGATCAGGATGTCCTTCGGCTGGAAGCCCAGGCGCGCAGCGGGAGAGTTGCGCGTCACGTCGGTCACGACCACGCCGCTCTTTTCAGCCGGAATGTGCAGCTCGGTCGCGAGCTTCGGCGAGAGGTTGGCGATCCTCAGGCCGGCGAAGGGATTGCGGCCTTCGACCAGCCGCTCGTCGCGCGGCGTGGTTTCCGGCGCAGTGTTGAGCGCCAGGTTCACCTGCCGCTGGCCGTCCGCCGTCTGGACGGTGAGCGTCGCCTGCTTGCCGAGACCGGCGGTCGTCAGCCGGTAACCGAGCGCATCCGGATGCTCGACCGCAATGCCGTTGACGGCGATGACCACTTCACCGGGCTTGAGGCCGGCCTTGTCCGCCGGTCCACCCTCGACAACGCGGGTCACCAGAGCGCCGCGCGCGGTCTTGAGGCCGAGCGCTTCGGCGACATCCGAATTGACCGCATCGAAGCTCGCGCCGACGAAGGGGCGTTCGAAGCTCTTCTTGCCCTCGGAAGCCGCCGCCAGAAAGACTTTGACGAGATTGGCGGGGATCGCAAAACCGATGCCGTTCGAACCGCCGCCGCGCGAAAAGATCGCGGTGTTGATGCCGATCAGCTCGCCGTTCATGTTCATCAAGGCGCCGCCGGAATTGCCCGGATTGATCGAAGCGTCGGTCTGGATGAAGAAGCCGAAATCGCCCGTGGTGATCTGGTTGCGGGCAAGTGCGGAGACGATCCCGCTCGTCACTGTCTGGCCGACGCCGAATGGATTGCCGATCGCCAGCACGAGGTCGCCCACCTCGACGCGATCGGAATCGGCGACCGGCAGCACCGGGAAGTGCTCCTTCGACTTGATCCGAAGTACCGCAAGATCGACGCTCTCGTCCTTCAGCACGACATCGCAAGGGAACTCGCGGCCATCCGCAAGCGCGATCTTGATGTCGTCGGCACCTTCGATGACGTGGTTGTTGGTAACGACGAGGCCATCTGCCGCAAGGATCACGCCGGAGCCGAGCGAGGACTGCTTTTCCGAACGGTTCGGCATTCGCTGGCCGAAGAACTGCTCGAAGAAGGGGTCCCCCGCAAACGGATTGAGGCGCTGCACGACCCGTTCGGCATAGACGTTGACGACGGCGCCGGCGGTCTGCTTGACCAGCGGCGAGAAGGAGAGCTGCATTTCCTGGCGGCTCTGTGGCACCACCTTGTCCTGGGCGAGTGCCGCGACTGGCATCAGGAAAGCGAGAGCGAGAAGGCCGGTCGTCACGCATTTCGGCATGGTCAGCATGTAAGTCCTCATTTGAGAAAATCCGGATCGATTTGTAGCGTGGAAAACTAGAAAGGAAAGGTGGCGGAACAACGGAGATTGTGGCGAAAACCGTCAACCTTTTTCCCTATATAGGGTCAAAATCGGGAGAAAAACATGAGCTGGCTGACGGGTTTGAAAGGGTGGGCAAAACGGCTGAAACGCGACATTCTGGCGTTGTGGCTCGCTTCGCGCGACCGCCGCGTGCCGTGGCACGCCAAGCTGGTGGCCGGCGCGGTTGCGGCCTACGCGCTGTCGCCGATCGACCTCATTCCCGACTTTATTCCCATTCTCGGTTATCTGGACGATCTGCTGATCGTGCCGCTCGGCATTCTCCTTGCGATCAAGCTAGTGCCCGCGCCGCTGATGAGCGAGTTCCGCAGCCAGGCCGAACGTTGGGCCGAAAGACCCACGAGCCGCACCGGCCTCGCCTTCATCCTTTCCATCTGGTTCTGCTGTCTCGTCTTCGCTCTCTGGAGCCTCTGGGAACTGAGCTGATCTCCAGGCGTTGCGCATCGAGATCAGGAGTGCAGCCATGAGACATTTGACCATCGCCATCGCCTCGACGGGCCTTCTTCTCGGCCTGACGGTCGCAGCCAGTCCTCGGACGGCCTCGGCCGCAAGCTTCGACTGCGAGCGCGGCGATCTTGCCGCCGACGAGAAGGTGATCTGCGACACGCGCACGCTCAACGACGCCGACGTGAAGATGGTGACGAGTTTCGATATCCTCACCGGCCTGATGGCAATGGGAAACCGCGGCAAACTGCAAGACGAACAGAGCGCCTGGCTGAAGAAACGCCAGGCCTGCGGCGAGGATGTCGAATGCATCCGGTCAGCTTATGCTGAGAGGCTGAAGCAGCTGGACGAGGCGTATAAGAATTTGAACCGGCCGCTTTAGGAGTTTTCGCCCTGACCACTCGGCGTTACGGCGAGAATGTCGCGCCCGGCTCAAAGATCGGCATAGGCCTTTCGATCCTCGTCGCTACCCCACTCATCGAACGTGGCAAAGGGATCGTCGACCGATGGGAAAGCACGGGAGATCAGCACGCGGCCATCTGGCTCAAGCGTGTAAACAGGCTCATCGCCCTTCCGAAGCTTCAGGGTTGTACAATCGGGCTGTGGAATGGTCGCTTGTGCATCGCTTAGCGCGATATGATCGCTTTGACGGGCGGCGTATTCGAGCGCGGCAACAATGTCTGGCGCTTCCAGCGACGGGTGGTCTTCCAGAATTTCTTCCTGCGTTGCGCCTGAAGCCAACAGTTCCAGGACATCTTTCACCCGGATGCGCAGCCCGCGGATTGTCGGGGGTCCCGAACAGACGTGCGGATCAAAAGTGATGCGATGAAGCTCGGACATTTCTCATCCCTCGGGCAACATGAGCATCAGAATAGCACAAAGCGCCGACTGGTGAACCGGACGGCGCCTCGTGATTTTTCAACTCAGCTGCCGTCTTACTCCGGCAGAATCCGCACCGCGCCCTTGTCAGCACTTGCCGCAAACGCGGCGTAGGCCTTCAGCGCGGTGGTGACGTTGCGCTTGCGGGGCTGCGACGGCTTCCAGCCGAAGGCGTCCTGCTCTCTGCGGCGCTCGGCGAGTTCGGCGTCCGAAACGGCGAGGTTGATCGTGCGGTTCGGGATGTCGATCTCGATCTTGTCCCCTTCCCGCACCAGGCCGATCGTGCCGCCATTGGCCGCTTCCGGGGAAGCGTGGCCTATCGACAGGCCGGAGGTGCCGCCGGAGAAACGGCCGTCGGTGATGAGGGCGCAGGCCTTTCCGAGGCCCTTCGACTTCAGGTAGCTGGTCGGATAAAGCATTTCCTGCATGCCCGGGCCGCCCTTCGGGCCTTCGTAGATGATGACCACGACGTCGCCCGCGACGATCTCGTTGGAGAGGATCGCCTTGACGGCCGCATCCTGGCTTTCAAAAACGCGGGCCGGACCGGTGAACTTCAGGATCGAGTCGTCGACGCCGGCCGTCTTCACGATGCAGCCATCGATGGCGATATTGCCCTTGAGAACCGCCAGGCCGCCGTCCTTTGAGAATGGATGTTCGACGGAGCGGATGACGCCTGCCTCGCGGTCGGTGTCGAGCTCGTCCCAGCGGGCGTCCTGGCTGAAAGCGACCTGGGTCGGGATGCCGCCAGGTGCTGCGCGGAAGAAGTTGCGGACCGTCTCGCTGCTGGTGCGGGTGATATCCCAGCGGTCGATCGCATCGCCGAGCGTTTCGGCATGCACCGTGTAGCACTCGCGGTTGAGCAGACCGCCCTTATCCAGTTCGCCGAGGATCGACATGATACCGCCGGCGCGGTGGACGTCTTCCATATGAACGTCGGCCTTGGCCGGCGCGACCTTGGAGAGGCACGGGACGCGGCGCGAGAGCTGGTCGATATCGTCGAGGTTGAAATCGACCTCGCCTTCATAGGCGGCGGCGAGGATGTGCAGGACGGTGTTGGTGGAGCCCCCCATGGCGATGTCGAGCGTCATGGCGTTCTCGAAAGCCTGCTTGGTGGCAATCGAGCGCGGCAGGACGGAATAGTCGTCCTGCTCGTAATGACGGCGGGCGATATCGACGATCAAATGACCGGCCTCGACGAACAGGCGCTTGCGGTCGGCATGGGTCGCGAGCACCGAGCCATTGCCGGGCAGCGACAGACCGAGCGCTTCGGTCAGGCAGTTCATCGAATTGGCGGTGAACATGCCTGAGCACGAGCCGCAGGTCGGACAGGCCGAACGTTCGATGACCTTGACGTCCTCGTCGCTCATCTTGTCGTCGGCGGCGGCAACCATGGCGTCGATCAGGTCGAGCGAATGGGTCTTGCCCTTCAGCACCACCTTGCCGGCTTCCATCGGGCCACCGGAGACGAAGACGGCCGGGATGTTGAGGCGCATCGCTGCATTCAGCATGCCGGGGGTGATCTTGTCGCAGTTGGAGATGCAGACCATGGCGTCGGCACAGTGGGCGTTGACCATGTATTCGACCGAGTCGGCGATGATTTCGCGCGACGGCAGCGAATAGAGCATGCCGTCATGGCCCATGGCGATGCCGTCGTCGACGGCGATCGTGTTGAATTCCTTGGCGACGCCGCCGGCCGCTTCGATCTCGCGGGCGACGAGCTGGCCCAAATCCTTCAGGTGCACGTGACCGGGCACGAACTGGGTGAAGGAGTTGACCACCGCAATGATCGGCTTGCCGAAGTCGCTGTCCTTCATGCCCGTCGCGCGCCAAAGCCCGCGCGCGCCGGCCATATTGCGGCCGTGGGTCGTGGTTCTCGAGCGGTAAGCTGGCATGGTGTTGTCCTCGATCTCTTCTTGCGGGCCGGCACAGTCTACCGCTTTCGGGAGACGCGCGCAAAAAGCCCGTGGTTTTGTGGCTTTCCTAGCGCAAAGCGCCCGGAGTGTCACTATCACGACAGGCCAAAGCGGTACGGTCGGAGCCGGCTGTCCGACGACGCCTCACTTCACCCGCAGTTCATCCGGATGGATATCGAAGTGGTCGAGGATCATCTTGACGTTGCGGCGGTGCGATTTGAAGAAAAGGTCGAAGATATCGCCCGCCAGCGGTACGCTGCCGAGCAAGGAGTCCGCGGCAATGTTGCCGAGCATCCGGGTAAGCTTTGCGGTCGGCAGGCCGAGCTTTCGGGCTTCGTTGACGATGTAAAGGCCGACCAGCGCGCCGCCCGCATCGCCGACGAGCGGGATGAGGCCGAAGACCGAATCGGCGCCGAAACGGATGCGGGTGCCGGGAATGCCGATTGCCGTATCCATCAGCCGCGCAATGCCCGAAAGGCGGCGCAGGCGCCGTAGTCTCTCAGTGCGGTCGGCGAAGGTTTCGTGGCTTCCGGCATCCCATGTGCGTGCCGTCATCTGCAATCTCCTCTTGTCGGGCGAATGGCCCTGCGATGAGAACTGAAGAACTCGAAATGGGGTTCCATCGACGGCATTTCCATCCGCAAACCTCCGGTTTTTCACGCAAACGTGGTTCGAACCAATCTTCCCGCCGCTGTGAAACCTTTCGGTTCCGCGTTACGTATAGGAGCAAGAAGGCACTCGTTGCCGTAGAGGAGATTTTCGACATGCCCGCCTATCGTCCGCCGCATATTCCGGCTTCTGAAATCACCCCCCGCGATATCTACATGTCGCGCCGGAATTTTATGGGCGCTGCGGCCGCAGCCGGGCTTGCCTTTGCAGGAGCCGACAGCGCGTTTGCCGCGCCACTGACGGCCAACCCCAGCGCCTACAAGGTGGACGAGACGCCGACGCCGAAGGAGGCGGTTACCACCTACAACAACTTCTACGAATTTGGCGTCAACAAGGAAGATCCGGCCGCCAATTCCGGCGACTTCAAGCCGGCGCCTTGGTCGGTCAAGGTCGACGGAATGGTCGGCAAGCCGAAGGAATTCGGGCTCGAGGAACTGATGACGATGAAGCTCGAGGAGCGCACCTACCGGATGCGCTGCGTCGAGGGCTGGTCAATGGTGATCCCGTGGATCGGCTTCCCGCTATCTGCCCTTCTTGACCAGGTCGAACCACTCGGCAGCGCCAAATACGTCGCATTCGAAACCGTAGTGCGGCCGGAGCAAATGCCGGGCCAGAAGGGCTTTTTCCAGGCGCTGCCCTGGCCCTATGTCGAAGGCCTGCGGCTCGACGAGGCGCGCCATCCGCTGGCGATCCTCGCGGTCGGCCTTTACGGCGAGACGCTGCCGAACCCCAACGGGGCGCCGATCCGGCTCGTCGTGCCATGGAAATACGGTTTCAAGAGCATCAAGTCGATCGTCAAGATTTCGCTGGTCGAGAAGCAGCCGCAAACCACCTGGAAGAATGCCAACGCACGCGAATACGGCTTCTATTCCAACGTCAATCCGGCAGTCGATCACCCGCGCTGGAGCCAGGCGACGGAACAGCGGATCGGCGAAGGCGGCTTCTTCGGCGCCAACCGCCGCCCCACGCTGCCCTTCAACGGCTACGCTGATCAGGTGGCGAGCCTCTATGACGGTCTCGACCTGAAGGCGAATTATTGAGGATGGCGAACTTTCCTACCCTGCCCCGCCGCTATCACAAGGCAAGCGTCTGGGCACTCTACGTCATCGGGCTCGTTCCGGCTGCCTGGTACTTTTACCTCGGGTTGACCGGTGGCCTCGGCTTCAATCCGGTCAAGGAGTTCGAACATCAGCTCGGCATCTGGGCGCTGCGGTTCATCATCGCAACGCTCGCGATCACGCCGCTGCGCGATCTCGCCGGCATCAACTGGATCCGCTATCGCCGAGCGCTCGGGCTGATCGCTTTCTATTACGTGCTCCTGCATTTTTCGGTCTATGTGTCGCTCGATCTGCGCTTCGATTTCGGCGCGGTCGGCGGCGATATCGCCAAACGGCCCTATATCACCATCGGCTTTACCTGCCTGCTGATGCTGATCCCGCTTGCGGTCACCTCCAACAACTGGTCGATCCGAAAGCTCGCCCAGGGCTGGAACAAGCTGCACAAGCTGATCTACCTGATCGCCGCCGGCGGCGCGCTCCACTATGCGCTGGCGGTCAAGTCCGTGACATTGGTGCCGTTCATGCATATCGGGTTGATTGCCCTGCTGCTGGCCTATCGATCCCTCAGACGGCCGGTCCTGAATTGGAAAAGGGCCAATAACAAACCGGAAAAACCCGTGGCCTCGCAGAGGGCAGGCAGGACGGCTGACGCGAAGGGCGAATCGAGCGCCTCGGCACTTTAACGGATGCCCCCTCAACGCAAGGAGCCGGATCCATCGATCCGGCTCCTTTCATGTTCAAGGTCTTTGAGGCCCGCTCAGAAATGCTTGCGGAACAGCAGCCGGTCGAGCGACAGGTAGCCTCCTCCAAAGGCGGCGTAGAGGAAGGCGCCGCCCGTCCAGAACAGCGAAGCCAGTTCTGCCTTGCTCTGAACCTGTTCCAGGAAGATGTGACCGCCATCCTTCAGCCGCGCCAATGCCTGCGGCGTGAACAACTGCTGGCCGCCGGCCTTCAGCGCCTCAATGCCGGCCGGGGTCAGGAAAGCGTCGCCATAGGGATGGGTGACGTGGAACCAGAGGGTCATGGCCAGCATCACGCCGTTGGCGAGCGCAATGGGGCGGGTGAACAGGCCGGCTGCGATGAACATGCCGCCGAAGAATTGCAGGGCGGCCAGGAAGGGCGACCAGAACCAGCCCGGATACATGCCGATATTTTCGACGAAGCCTACCTGCGCCAGCGGCGCAATGATCTTCGGCCATCCCTCGATTACCAGCATGCCGCCGACCGCCAGTCGGAATATACTCCAGGCCATGGGCTGCGCCAGCTTCTCATAGACAGGGGCCAAAGCGGGAATGACGAGTTCGTCTTTCGCATTTTCAAAAACTACATGCTCAACCATTTTCGTACCTCACGATCTTGTCTCAATGCCGAGACCCTATCGCTTTGGCCGGGTAAGCTCTTGACGCAGGTCAAGCCGTTCGATCGATCGGTAAGGTCGCCATCATAATTGGCCGGAAACGCGAAAAAGCCGGGCGTCTCCACCCGGCTTTTTCAATTCCGACGATGCGGAAAATTATGCGGCTTCGGCAGCGTCTGCTTCAGCAGCAACACGAGCCTTGTCGGCTGCGCCCTTGGCGTCAACATCGCGTTCAACGAACTCGATAACGGCCATGGCAGCGTTGTCGCCCTGGCGGAAGCCGGCCTTCATGATACGCAGGTAACCGCCGTTGCGGGTTGCGTAACGCGAAGCGATGGCGTCGAACAGCTTCTTGACGGCGTCCTGGTCCTGGATCTGCGAGATCGCCTGACGACGAGCGTGCAGGTCGCCGCGTTTGCCGAGGGTGACGAGCTTTTCGACGATCGGACGGATTTCCTTCGCCTTCGGAAGGGTCGTGACGATCTGCTCGTGAGTGATGAGCGAAGCCGCCATGTTGGCGAACATCGCCTTGCGGTGGCTGGCGGTACGGTTGAGCTTGCGGCCGGCTACTCCGTGGCGCATGGCTATTCTCCTTTAATGCAGGTACCCATCTATTTTCGGGCCTGCCGTTTCCTGGCACATACGGGCACTCATCTCTTTCGATCAGAGGCCCGCTGTTTGACGGGGAAAGGCAGTCAAAACCTGCCTTTGTTGATTTCAGTACTGGTCTTCGTAACGCTTGGCGAGATCTTCGATGTTTTCCGGCGGCCAGGCGGGAACTTCCATACCCAGATGGAGGCCCATGGATGCCAGAACTTCCTTGATCTCATTCAGCGACTTGCGACCAAAATTCGGAGTGCGCAGCATTTCCGCCTCGGTCTTCTGGATGAGGTCGCCGATATAAACGATGTTGTCGTTCTTCAGGCAGTTGGCCGAACGGACCGAAAGTTCCAGTTCGTCCACCTTCTTGAGAAGCGCCGGGTTGAACGCGAGTTCGGTAACCGATTCTTCTTCGACGTCCTTCTGCGGTTCGTCGAAGTTGACGAAGACCGAGAGCTGGTCCTGAAGGATGCGAGCAGCGAAGGCAACGGCGTCTTCACCCGTGACCGAGCCATCGGTGTCGATGGTCATGGTCAGCTTGTCGTAGTCGAGAACCTGACCTTCGCGGGTGTTTTCCACCTTGTAGGACACTTTCTTGACCGGCGAATAGAGGCTGTCGACCGGGATCAAGCCGATCGGAGCATCTTCGGCACGGTTGCGATCGGCAGGAACGTAGCCCTTGCCGTTGTTGACCGTGAATTCCATGCGGATCTCGGCGCCCTCGTCGAGGGTGCAGATGACATGGTGCGGGTTGAGGATCTCGATATCGCCAACCGTCTGGATATCGCCGGCGGTTACCGAGCCCGGGCCCTGCTTGCGCACGACCATGCGCTTTGCGTCGTCGCCATCCATCTTGATGGCGATTTCCTTGATGTTGAGCACGATGTCCGTCACGTCTTCCCGGACGCCCGGGATCGAGGAGAACTCATGCAATACGCCGTCGATCTGCACGGCGGTTACAGCCGCACCGCGCAGAGACGACAGAAGCACGCGACGAAGCGCATTGCCGAGCGTCAGGCCGAAGCCGCGCTCGAGAGGTTCGGCAACCAGGGTTACCTTGGTACGGCCGGAGGAGGAGAATTCCACCTTGTTCGGCTTGATCAGTTCCTGCCAGTTCTTCTGGATCATCACTAAATACCTTCCGTTCGTTGCCACCATCCAATCGTGGCAACCGAGCATGAGGAGCACCGATCGAAACGATGTCCATCGGCGATATGGGTAAAGCCGCCGAACCTCCAGGGAGGGTCAGGCGGCTATTCCCGAGTTCAGACAGAGGCCACCCGCCGGTAGCCCCTTCGCTTTCCGACGATCAGACGCGGCGCTTCTTGCGCGGGCGGCAGCCGTTGTGCGGGATCGGGGTCACGTCGCGGATCGAGGTGATCATGAAGCCGGCAGCCTGCAGAGCGCGCAGAGCCGATTCCCGGCCGGAACCCGGACCGCAGACTTCGACTTCCAGCGACTTCATGCCATGTTCCTGAGCCTTCTTGGCGCAGTCTTCGGCAGCGATCTGGGCTGCGAACGGGGTCGACTTGCGCGAACCCTTGAAGCCCTTTGCACCAGCGGACGACCAGGCAATTGCATTGCCCTGCGCGTCGGTGATGGTGATCATCGTGTTGTTGAAGGTAGAATTGACGTGGGCAACGCCCGACGTGATATTTTTACGCTCGCGTCTACGGACGCGGGTGGCTTCCTTGGCCATTTTATCCCTTTCGTTGATCTCTGCACCGCCGTAATTCCAGCGGCTCCACCTCAAGTGAGCAGTCGTTAGCCGTTAGTGAGCGGGACTAATCACCGCTCACTAATCACTGCTCACTTGAAAATTACTTCTTCTTACCAGCGATCGCCTTTGCCGGACCCTTGCGGGTGCGGGCATTGGTGTGCGTGCGCTGACCGCGGACCGGAAGGCCACGGCGATGACGCAGGCCGCGGTAGCAGCCGAGGTCCATCAGACGCTTGATGTTCATCGCGGTTTCGCGACGAAGGTCACCTTCGACCTGATAGTCGCGGTCGATGGTTTCGCGGATCTGAAGGATTTCCGAGTCCGTCAACTGATGGACGCGCTTTTCAGCCGGAAGACCGACCTTCTCCATGATTTCCGATGCGAATTTCGGGCCGATCCCGTGAATGTAGGTCAGCGCGATGACAACGCGCTTCGCAGTCGGGATGTTGACGCCAGCGATACGTGCCACGCCTATTCTCCTTGTTCCAGTTGCCATCCGGCAAGTGGTACTTCTTCCATGAAAGCAGCCAGATCTATGGCCGCCAGTTCAAACACCATACGGAACAGGTCAAAACGACCGGTCTCGGATGTCCTTGCGGGAAATCCGCGCCGATCGCTAAAGCTGTCGCGAGTTGGCGCGGTGTTTAACGGAATCAGTGCTGAAATGCAACCGCTCCGCCCAAGATTCTTTAACAGATCGATGACGGCTCAAAGAGCCGCCAGGATATTTTCGATATCGGACGTGACTTTGTCCATGTCCGCCATGCCGTCGACAGCCTTGAGCTTGCCCTTGGCATGGTAATAACCGATCAGCGGCGAGGTTTCCTTGTAGTAGACCTCGAGGCGCTTGGTCATGGTCTCGGCATTGTCGTCCGGACGGCGCTTGAAATGCGTCGAACCGCATTTGTCGCAGACGCCGTCCTGGGACGGCTTCTTGTCCGTGTCGTGATAGACCGTGCCACACTGGGCGCAGGAATAACGGCCGGAGACGCGACGCACGAGTTCCTTGTCGTCGACACGCAGTTCGATGACGACCGAAAGATCGAGACCCTTGGCCTTCAGCATCGCCTCAGTCGCGTCCGCCTGCACGAGCGTGCGGGGGAAGCCATCCAGGATGAAG
The DNA here is from genome assembly GCF_056406795.1 of Neorhizobium sp. P1_A6. Lineage (NCBI taxonomy): Bacteria > Pseudomonadati > Pseudomonadota > Alphaproteobacteria > Hyphomicrobiales > Rhizobiaceae > Neorhizobium > Neorhizobium sp. P1_A6. Next base: position 508,165 of record NZ_JBFTZM010000003.1, read on the forward strand.
CCATTGGCGCAGTCGGGCTGGTCTATACGCTCGGAAACGATCGCATTGACGATTTCGTCGGAGACAAGGTTGCCGGCGTCCATGACGGCCTTGGCGCGCTTGCCGACTTCCGTCTCGGCGGCCACCGCCGCACGCAGCATATCGCCGGTGGAGAGCTGCGGGATACCGTGCTTCTCCACGATCCGCTGGGCCTGGGTCCCCTTCCCCGCACCCGGCGGCCCTAAAAGAATCAATCTCATCGTCCCCTCTTTCCTCCGCGCAGTTTCGACTTCTTGATCAGACCCTCATACTGCTGCGCAATGAGGTGCCCCTGAATCTGTGCTACCGTATCGAGGGTTACACTGACAACAATCAAAAGCGAAGTCCCACCAAGGGCTAATGGCACGCCGGTGCGGGCCACCAGGAATTCCGGCAGGATGCAGACGAAGACAAGGTAGACCGCGCCGATGACCGTGATTCGGGTCAGCACGTAATCGATGTATTCGGCGGTGCGCTCGCCAGGACGGATGCCCGGAATGAAGCCGCCATGCTTTTTCAGATTATCGGCGGTGTCCTTCGGATTGAAGACGATCGCCGTGTAGAAGAAGGCAAAGAAGGCGATCAGCAGGCCGTAGAACAGCATGAACAGCGGCTGGCCGTGGCCGAGCGCCGAGATGATCATCGTCGCCCAGCCCGGCAGACCGGAATTGCCGGCAAAGCCCGCGGCAGTCGCCGGCAGAAGCAGCAGCGAGGAGGCGAAGATCGCCGGGATGACGCCCGAAGTGTTGAGCTTCAGCGGCAGGTGCGACGTATCGCCCTGGAACATGCGGTTGCCGACCTGGCGCTTCGGATACTGGATCAAAAGGCGGCGCTGGGCGCGTTCGACGAAGACGATCAGCGCGATAACGCCGATGGCGACGACCAGCACGGTGAGAATCAGTGCGGTCGGGAGAGCGCCGGTGCGACCGAGTTCCAGCGTGCCGGCAAGCGCCGTCGGCAGGCCGGCGGCAATGCCGGAGAAAATGATCAGCGAAATGCCGTTGCCGATGCCGCGCGAGGTGATCTGCTCACCGAGCCACATCAGGAACATGGTGCCGCCGAGCAGCGTGACGACCGTCGAAAGCTTGAAGAACCAGCCCGGATCGACCACCAGGCCCTGGCCACTTTCGAGGCCGGCCGCGATGCCATAGGCCTGCAGCGTGCCGAGCAGCACCGTTCCGTAGCGGGTATACTGGTTGATGATCTTGCGGCCGGCTTCGCCTTCCTTCTTGAGGTTTTCAAGCGAAGGGACGACCGAGGTCATCAGCTGCACGATGATCGATGCGGAAATATAGGGCATGATGCCGAGCGCGAAGATCGCCATGCGCTCCACTGCACCGCCCGAAAACATGTTGAAAAGTCCGAGGATGCCGCCAGCCTGGCCGCGGAAGGCCTGCGCATAGGCTTCGGGGTTCAAGCCCGGAAGCGGGATGTGGGTGCCGAGGCGATACACGAGAAGTGCCGCAAGGGTGAACCAAAGCCGCTTCTTGAGGTCCTCCGCCTTGGCGAAGGTCGCAAAATTCAGATTGGAGGCAAGTTGTTCCGCTGCAGAAGCCATGCAATTCTCCGCCCGACCAATTCTCCGGCGGCGGGGGAAGTGCCAGGTCCGGAAAGCAGTCTAAAAATTCAGGTTCACAAAAACCGGGCGCGCGAGATTGCCAATGCAATCGGATGCCTCACCCTGTTTTCCGTATGATCCCGGTCAGGCGACCAACAGGATCGCTTCGGGATCGTGAGGCTCACATATGGAGATAAAATCGCCCGGTGTGAAGCACAAACCGGGCGATTTCTAAACGATTTATTCGGCTGCTGCTTCGGCTACGACGAGCAGCTTGATCGAAGCGCCGGCCTTTTCGATCTTTTCGACGGCAGCCTTGGAGGCGCCGGCGACTTCGATCGAAACCTTCGTCGTCAGCTCGCCGTCGGCGAGGAGGCGAACGCCGTCCTTCGGGCGACGGATGACGCCGGCAGCCTTGAGGGCAGCCGCATCGATCGTTGCCTTCGGGTCGAGCTTCTTGGCATCAATCGCGGTCTGAATACGGCCGAGCGAAACGGTGGCGTAGTCAGTCTTGAAGATGTTGGTGAAGCCGCGCTTCGGCAGGCGACGATAGATCGGCATCTGGCCGCCTTCGAAGCCCTTGATCGCCACGCCGGAACGGGCCTTCTGACCCTTCACGCCGCGACCGCCGGTCTTGCCCTTGCCCGAACCAATGCCGCGACCTACGCGGATACGGTCCTTGGAAGAGCCTTCGTTGTCCTTGATCTCATTCAGTTTCATGGTCAATTCCTCCGTCTCACTTCTCGTCGACGACGCGAACGAGATGCTGGACAGCCCGGATCATGCCACGAACGGAAGGAGTATCTTCCAGCGTACGGGTCCGGTGCATCTTGTTGAGGCCGAGACCGATCAGCGTCTGACGCTGGACGGCCGGGCGGCGGATGGGGCTACCGGTCTGCTCGACCGTAACCGTCTTCTTGGCTTCTGCCTGAGTGGCTTTCTTGGCCATTATCGCTCTCCTTATTCTTCCTGCGCATTGCCGGAAGCGGCGCGGCGAGTCTGCAGCGTTGCATACTTGATGCCGCGCTGAGCTGCTACGTCCTTCGGATGCACCTGATGCTTCAGGGCGTCGAACGTTGCGCGAACCATGTTGTACGGGTTCGACGAACCGGTCGACTTGGCGACGACGTCATGGACGCCGAGCGTTTCGAATACGGCGCGCATCGGGCCGCCGGCGATGATGCCGGTACCAGCCTTGGCCGAGCGCAGCAGAACCTTGCCGGCGCCGTGACGGCCGTTGACATCGTGATGCAGCGTACGGCCATCACGCAGGGGAACGAAGATCAGATCGCGCTTTGCGCTTTCGGTCGCCTTGCGGATGGCTTCCGGCACTTCGCGTGCCTTGCCATGGCCGAAGCCGACGCGGCCCTTCTGGTCGCCGACGACGACGAGGGCTGCAAAACCAAAACGACGGCCGCCCTTGACGACTTTGGCGACGCGGTTGATCGCGACCAGCTTGTCGACGAACTCGCTATCGCGCTCTTCGCGGCTCTGGCGATCTTCGCGCTGGCCTCTTCTTTCTTGTGCCATTGTTCTTTTCCTTTTTCTTTTCCGGGTGCAATGGGCAATTTCCGGGAGCCAACCATCCCCTGCCCACGAAGGACTAGGATGGAACGACTTATGAGTGCGGCGAACCGCATTTCGCCCGCCTCCCCTATTTCAGGGATGCGGGCGAAAATTCTTAGAAGCTCAGGCCGCCTTCGCGGGCAGCTTCGGCCAGGGCCTTGATACGGCCGTGATAGATGAAGGCGCCGCGATCGAACACGACTTCCGTCACGCCGGCCTTGGTGGCGCGTTCTGCAACCAGCTTGCCGACAGCGGCAGCAGCCGCAACGTCAGCACCGGTCTTCAGCGACGTGCGCAGACCGGCATCGAGGGTGGAGGCGGCAGCAAGCGTGCGGCCGGCCACGTCATCGATAACCTGGACATAGATGTTCTTGGACGAACGGTGAACCGACAGACGCGGACGGCCATTTGCGACCTTCTTGATCTGGCGGCGAACACGGCTCGCACGCTTGGTGAGTGCTTCTTTTCTGGTAGCCATGATCCGTCGTCCTTACTTCTTCTTGCCTTCCTTGCGGACGATCCGTTCCTCAGCGTACTTGACGCCTTTGCCCTTGTAAGGCTCTGGACCGCGGTATTCGCGGATTTCCGCGGCAACCTGACCGACCTGCTGTTTATTGATGCCGGTGACGACGATTTCCGTCGGCTTCGGCACGGCAATGGTGATGCCTTCCGGGGTCTGGTAGACCACGTCGTGGGAAAAACCGAGCGCCAGCTGCAGGTTCTTGCCCTGCAGGGATGCGCGGTAACCGACGCCGTTGATTTCAAGCTTGCGCTCGAAACCGTCCTTCACACCCTTGAAGATGTTTTCGATCATCGTGCGGGACATGCCCCACTTCGAACGAGCATCCTTGCTGTCGTTGACCGGGGTCACCGAGACAGCATTGTTTTCGAGTTCCAGCTTGATTTCGTCGTTTGCGACGAAGAAAAGCTCACCCTTCGGGCCCTTGGCAGTCACTTTCTGGCCATCAACAGTGGCCGTGATCCCTGCAGGAACCTGAACGGGCTTTTTACCGATACGAGACATGTTTCAATCCTGTCTGTTCGCTATGGAGTTCCCCTACCCTGCCTTAGAAGACAGAGCAGAGAACCTCGCCACCAACGTTCTGTTCGCGAGCCTGGTGATCGGCCATCACGCCCTTCGGAGTCGAAAGGATGGTGATGCCGAGGCCGTTCGCGACCTGCGGAATGGACTTTACCGAGACATAGACCCGGCGGCCCGGCTTGGACACGCGGCCGATCTCACGGATCACCGACGCGCCTTCGTAGTACTTGAGTTCGATTTCGATCTCGGCCTTGCCGTTACCGAAGTCGATTTCCGAATAACCGCGGATATAGCCTTCAGCCTGCAGGACGTCGAGAACGCGTGCACGCAGCTTGGAAGCAGGCGTGGAAACGGTCGACTTGCGGCGGGCTGCGCCGTTGCGGATACGGGTGAGCATATCGCCCAAGGGATCAGTCATGGTCATCTAACGATCTCCTTACCAGCTCGACTTGACGATGCCCGGCACCTTGCCGAGATTGCCGAGCTCACGAAGCGCGATACGCGACATCCTGAGCTTGCGATAGAAAGCGCGCGGGCGACCGGTGACTTCGCAACGGTTGCGGATACGCGTCTTCGAGCCATCGCGCGGCAGAGAAGCGAGCTTCAAAGTTGCCTTGAACCGTTCTTCGATCGAAAGTTCCTGGTTCATGATGGTAGCCTTCAGGGTCGCACGCTTGGCGGCCTGGTTGGCGACTGTCTTGCGGCGGCGCTTGTTCTTTTCAACTGCGCTGGTTTTCGCCATATGGGAGTTCCTTCTAAACGCTCGTCGTTACGGTTACTGGCGGAACGGGAAGTTGAACTCTTTCAAGAGAGCCCGTGCTTCGTCGTCCTTGGTAGCCGTCGTGCAAACGATGATGTCCATGCCCCACATCTGATCAACCTTGTCGTAGTTGATCTCTGGGAACACAATGTGTTCCTTGATGCCCATGGCGAAGTTGCCACGGCCGTCAAAGCTTTTCGGGTTCAGGCCGCGAAAGTCGCGAACGCGCGGCAGCGCGATGTTGATCAGACGGTCCAGGAATTCGTACATGCGGGCGCCGCGAAGCGTGACCTTGGCACCGATCGGCATGAATTCGCGAACCTTGAAGCCCGCGATGGAATTCCGTGCCTTGGTGATCACCGGCTTCTGGCCAGCGATGGCAGCCAGGTCGGCAGCAGCCACGGAAGGCTTCTTCGAGTCAGCCGTCGCTTCGCCAACACCCATGTTGATGACGATCTTGTCCAGCTTGGGGATCATCATGTCGTTTGCGAAGGAGAACTGCTCCTTCAGCGCGGCGCGGATGCGGGAATTGTATTCCGCCTTGAGCCGCGGCTCATACTTTGCCTCAGCCATCGATCACATCTCCCGTACGCTTGGCTACACGCACCTTCTTGCCGTCCACGACGGAGAAGCCAACGCGGGTCGGCTTGCCGTCTTTCGCGGCGATCGCGATGTTCGACAGGTGAATGGACGCTTCCTTGTTGATGATGCCGGCTTCCTGCGTCTGAGACTGACGCTGGTGGCGCTTCACCATGTTGATGCCACGCACGACGGCGCGGTCTTCCTTCGGCATAACCTGAAGGACTTCGCCGGTACGGCCCTTGTCCTTGCCGGCGAGTACGACGACGCTGTCGCCCTTCTTGATCTTGTTCATCGCATGAGCTCCTTACAGTACTTCCGGAGCCAGCGAGATGATCTTCATGTGGTTCTTGGCGCGAAGTTCGCGCGGAACCGGTCCGAAGATACGGGTGCCGATCGGCTCTTTCTTGTTGTCGATGAGGACCGCTGCGTTGTTGTCGAAGCGGATGACGCTGCCGTCCGGACGACGGATGTCCTTGGCGGTACGCACAACAACCGCCTTCATCACGTCACCCTTCTTGACGCGGCCGCGCGGGATGGCTTCCTTGATCGAAACGACAATGATGTCGCCGATGGAAGCGTACTTGCGCTTGGAGCCGCCCAGCACCTTGATGCACATGACACGACGTGCGCCGGAATTATCCGCCACGTCGAGGTTTGTTTGCATCTGAATCATGTCAGGTCGCCTTTTTCTAATGACCGGAACGACCGGGCGTCAAAGACGCCCCGTTTCGGCTTATGGACAGAATCTCATTGTGCGCGGGTGGGTCTTGCCAAGGTGGTTTCCTTAAAAGGACCTTCCCTGCGCTCAAAGCAAAAGAACGCTCGTTTCCGAGCGTCCTGCGCCAGTGGGGTGCTTCTTACAGGATTCTACGCCGGGCGCAAGGCCCAGACGCAGGTCCGAAGCAAATTAAGCCTGGGCGGAAACGACCGTCCAGGTCTTGTCCTTGGAGATCGGTGCGCATTCCTCGATGGAAACGACATCACCTACCTTGTACTGGTTGTTCTCGTCATGCGCCTTGTACTTCTTGGAACGGCGGACCGTCTTCTGAAGCAGCGGATGCGCGAAGCGGCGCTCGACCCGGACAACAACGGTCTTCTCGTTCTTGTCGGAAACTACGACGCCCTGCAGAATGCGTTTCGGCATATTATTTTTCCTTAGGCCTTGGCTTCTGCCGCCTTCTGGCGGGCAATGGTTTTCACGCGGGCGATGTCCTTGCGAACTTCGGTGATGCGCGAGGACTTCTCGAGCTGGCCGGTGGCCTTCTGGAAGCGCAGGTTGAACTGCTCCTTCTTCAGGTCGGCGAGCTTGTCCTTGAGCTGGTCGGCCGTGAGGCCGCGAACGTCTTCGGCTTTCATGTGCCTTGCTCCTTACTCTGCGATGCGCTGTACGAAGCGCGTCTTGACCGAGAGCTTGGCAGCACCGAGACGAAGCGCCTCGCGGGCGAGCTCCTCGGAAACACCGTCGATCTCGAACATCATGCGACCGGGCTTGACCTTGCAGGCCCAGTATTCGACGCCGCCCTTACCCTTACCCATGCGGACTTCGGTCGGCTTTGCGGTGACCGGAACGTCCGGGAACACGCGGATCCAGACACGGCCGGCGCGCTTCATCGCGCGGGTGATCGCGCGGCGGGCCGCTTCGATCTCGCGGGCGTTGACGCGGTTGGGTTCCTGGGACTTCAGACCAAATTCACCGAAGGCCAGGTCGAAGCCGCCCTTGGCCACACCCTTGATGCGACCCTTGAACTGCTTGCGGTACTTGGTACGCTTTGGCTGCAACATTTTCTTACTTCTCCGAGCTTATCTTTCGCCAGCGTTGATCAAGCGTTTTCGCGGCGGCGATCACCACGGTCACCACGATCGCCGCGTTCGCGGCTTGCGGGACCCTGTGCATCGCCTTCCATGGCGCGACGTTCAGAAGCCATCGGATCGTGCTCAAGGATTTCGCCCTTGAAGATCCAGACCTTGATGCCGCAGATACCGAATGCGGTTTCGGCTTCAGCCGTACCGTAGTCGATGTCTGCACGCAGCGTATGAAGCGGAACGCGACCTTCGCGGTACCATTCGGTACGGGCGATTTCTGCACCGCCGAGACGGCCGGCGCAGGTGATCTTGATGCCTTCGGCGCCGAGACGCATAGCCGACTGAACGGCACGCTTCATCGCACGGCGGAAAGCCACGCGACGCTCGAGCTGCTGGGCGATCGACTGGGCGACGAGCGTCGAGTCGATTTCCGGCTTGCGCACTTCAACGATGTTGAGATGCGTTTCCGAATTGGTCATCGTCGCGATCTTCTTGCGAAGCTTCTCGATGTCAGCGCCCTTCTTGCCGATGATCAGGCCCGGGCGAGCCGAGTGGATCGTGACGCGGCACTTCTTGTGCGGACGCTCGATGACCACCTTGGCGATACCGGCCTGCTTCAGTTCCGACATCAGGTAGGCGCGGATCTTCAGGTCCTCATGGAGGAGCTGACCGTATTCCGCGTTGTCGGCGAACCAACGGCTGTCCCAGGTGCGGTTAATGCCGAGGCGGAAACCGATCGGATTAATTTTCTGGCCCATTATGCAGCCTCCCCTTTTTCCTCGACTTCGCGGACGACAATCGTCAGATGCGAGAAAGGCTTCTCGATCCGCGATGCACGGCCGCGGCCGCGAGCGTGGAAACGCTTCATCACGATCGACTTGCCTACATAGGCTTCCGAAACGATCAGCGCGTCGACGTCGAGGTCATGGTTGTTTTCGGCATTGGCGATTGCAGACTCGAGGGTCTTCCTCACCGTGCCGGCGATGCGCTTGCGCGAGAATTCGAGTTCTGCAAGCGCGCGTTCGACCTTCTTGCCGCGGATCATGGCGGCAACGAGGTTCAGCTTCTGGGGGCTGACGCGGAGCGTACGCGCAACTGCCTGCGCCTCGTTATCCTTCAGCCGGCGTTCGGTCTTAGCCTTCGCCATGATTACTTCCTCTTCGCCTTCTTGTCCGCGCCGTGACCGTAATAGGTACGGGTGGGAGCGAATTCACCGAACTTGTGTCCGACCATGTCTTCGTTGACGCTGACCGGAATGTGCTTGCTGCCGTTGTAGACGCCGAACGTCAAGCCAACGAACTGCGGCAGGATGGTGGACCTGCGGGTCCACATCTTGATTACTTCACTCCGTCCGCCTTCGCGCACCTTCTCAGCCTTCTTGAGAAGATAGCCGTCAACAAACGGACCTTTCCATACTGAACGAGCCATTAGTGACTTCCTCTCTTACTTCTTGCGCTGGTGGCGCGAACGCATGATGAACTTGTCCGTGGACTTGTTCGAACGTGTGCGCTTGCCCTTGGTCGGCTTGCCCCAGGGGCTGACCGGATGACGGCCGCCCGAGGTGCGGCCTTCACCACCGCCGTGCGGATGGTCGACTGGGTTCATGACGACGCCGCGGTTATGCGGACGCTTGCCGCGCCAGACGGTACGACCGGCCTTGCCGTCGTTGATGTTGCCGTGATCCGGGTTGGATACAGCACCGATCGAAGCCAGGCAGGAGCCCGGTACGAGGCGCTGTTCGCCGGAGTTCAGGCGCAGGATCGCCATGCCGGCATCGCGGCCGACGAGCTGAACGTAGGTGCCGGCGGAGCGAGCCATCTGGCCACCCTTGCCCGGCTTCATTTCGACGTTGTGAACGATCGAGCCGACCGGGATGTACTGCAGCGGCATGGTGTTGCCGGGCTTTACGTCGACGGCCTTTTCGGACGCGATCACCTTGTCGCCGGCAGCAAGACGCTGCGGAGCCAGGATGTAAGCCTGCTCACCGTCGGTATAGGTGACGAGAGCGATGAAGGCCGTACGGTTCGGGTCGTATTCCAGACGCTCGACCGTGCCTTCGACGTCGAACTTCCGACGCTTGAAGTCGACCAGGCGATAGGTACGCTTGTGACCGCCGCCGATAAAGCGGGCGGTGATGCGGCCGTAGTTATTGCGGCCGCCGCTCTTGGAGAGACCCTCGGTGAGCTTCTTGACGGGCTTACCCTTCCAGAGGCCGGACCGGTCGACGATGACCAGCTGACGCTGGCTCGGGGTCGTCGGGTTGTAGCTTTTCAATGCCATTATCTTATACCTCAGAGACCGGTGGAGACGTCGATCGTCTGACCTTCGGCCAGGGTGACGACAGCCTTCTTGACGTCCTTCTGCTTGCCGATGAAGCCGCGGAACCGCTTCACCTTGCCCTTACGGACAAGCGTGTTGACGGCCGTGACCTTCACACCGAAAAGCGCCTCTACGGCAGCCTTGATTTCCGGCTTGGAAGCAGTCTTGGCAACGTTGAAGACGACCTGGTTCTGTTCGGATACCAGCGTCGACTTTTCGGTGATCGAAGGAGATACGATCACATCATAGTGGCGGATGTCGGTCACTTGAAACGCTCCTCTAGAGCTTCCACCGCAGCCTTGGAAAGCACCAGCTTGCCGCGACGCAGGATGTCGTAAACATTGATGCCCTGAACCGGCAGAACATCGACGTTCGGGATGTTCTGGGCTGCGAGCTTGAAGTTGCTGTCGAGCTCAACGCCGCCGATGAACAACACGTTGGTGAGGCCGAGCGAAGCGAACGAACCGGCAAGCGCCTTGGTCTTTGCTTCGGCGGCAACCAGGTTGTCGACGATGATGATGTCTTCAGCCTTCATCTTTGCAGAGAGGGCGTGACGGAGAGCCAGCGCACGAACCTTCTTCGGAAGGTCATGCTCGTGGCTGCGAACGACCGGGCCGTGAGCCTTGCCGCCGCCGCGGAACTGCGGAGCGCGAGCCGAATGGTGACGAGCGCGGCCCGTACCCTTCTGCTTGTACATCTTGGCACCGGTGCGGGAGACTTCAGCACGACCCTTGGTCTTGTGCGTGCCCTGCTGCTTCTTGGCGAGCTGCCAACGAACCATACGGGCCAGAATGTCTTCGCGGGGATCGAGGCCGAAAATCTCGTCCGACAGGGCTACCTTGCCGGCGTCTTTTCCCTCGAGGGTCTTGACGTTAAATTCCATGTGCTTGGCTCCCTTACTTCGCGGCCGACTTGACGGCATCGCGAACGACGATCCAAGCGCCCTTGGAGCCAGGAACGGCACCCTTGACGAGGATCAGGCCACGGTTCTCGTCGGTGGAAACGACTTCGAGGTTCTGGGTGGTGATACGCGTCTGGCCCATGTGACCAGCCATGCGCTTGCCCTTCCAGACCTTGCCCGGATCCTGGTTGTTACCAGTCGAACCATGCGAACGGTGCGAAACGGACACACCGTGCGTGGCGCGGAGACCACCGAAGTTATGGCGCTTCATGGCGCCGGCGAAACCCTTACCGATCGAGGTACCGGTGACGTCCACCAGCTGACCCGCCGTGAAGTGACCTGCCGTCAGCTCGGTGCCGACGTCGATCAGATTGTCTTCGGAAACGCGAAACTCGACGAGCTTCGCCTTCGGCTCGACTTCGGCAACGGCGAAATGGCCGCGCAGCGCCTTGGTCGTGTTCTTCACCTTGGCAGTACCGGCACCCAGCTGAACGGCAGTGTAGCCGTTCTTGTCTACGGTGCGCTGAGCCACGACCTGGCAGTTTTCCAACCGCAATACGGTTACAGGGACATGCTCGCCTGCGTCGTTGTAGACGCGCGTCATTCCCACCTTCTGTGCAATTACACCTGAACGCATCGGTTCAATCCTTCTCACTCAGCCCGAGACAGAAGTCTCAGAGCTTGATCTCAACATCGACACCAGCGGCGAGGTCGAGCTTCATCAGCGCGTCCACCGTCTGCGGTGTCGGGTCAACGATATCGAGAAGGCGCTTATGCGTGCGCATCTCGAACTGCTCGCGGCTCTTCTTGTCGATGTGGGGGGACCTGTTAACCGTAAACTTCTCGATGCGGGTCGGAAGCGGAACGGGGCCCCGGACGCTTGCGCCGGTGCGCTTCGCCGTCGACACGATCTCGCGCGTCGACGCGTCGAGAATGCGGTGATCGAACGCCTTCAGGCGAATGCGGATATTTTGGCCGTTCATTCGACGTTATCCTTGTTGTCTTGTTTATCCACGTGCCAACCCAATAGGGCACGGGTTGTTCTCTTACCTTAAGGCGGACCACCGGTTTCAAAGATCGAAGGGGACACCGAGGATACGGCGTCCCTTTCCAGTCTTCGGGCCTTCGGCCCACCTTGTCTGTTCATTGCCTGCCTCGAACCCGAAGCAGAGGGCAAATCACGCTCGCGCGCCATTTGCTACATTTTTGTGTCATACGCAAGCGGCCAAGGCCGCCTGCGTTAAAACTTACTCGACGATCGAGGCGACGATGCCGGCGCCGACGGTGCGGCCGCCTTCGCGGATTGCGAAGCGCAGCTTTTCTTCCATCGCGATCGGGTTGATCAGCGTCACCTTAACGGTCACGTTGTCGCCAGGCATGACCATCTCCGTGCCTTCCGGAAGCTCGACGATGCCCGTCACGTCCGTCGTGCGGAAGTAGAACTGCGGACGGTAGTTGGTGAAGAACGGCGTATGACGACCGCCCTCTTCCTTCGTCAGGATGTAGGCTTCAGCCATGAACACCGTGTGCGGCTTGACCGAACCCGGCTTGCACAGGATCTGGCCACGCTCGACGCCGTCACGCTGGACGCCACGGATCAGCGCGCCGATGTTGTCGCCGGCCTGGCCCTGGTCGAGCAGCTTGCGGAACATTTCAACGCCGGTCACCGTCGTCTTGGTGGTGGCGCGGATGCCGACGATCTCGACTTCTTCGCCAACCTTGACGATGCCGCGCTCGACGCGGCCGGTCACGACCGTACCACGGCCCGAGATCGARAACACGTCTTCGATCGGCAGCAGGAACGGCAGGTTGATCGGACGCTCAGGCGTCGGGATGTAGGCGTCGACAGCGGCCATCAGCTCGCGGATCGAATCTTCGCCGATCTTCTTGTCCGAATCTTCAAGAGCAGCCAGTGCCGAACCCTTGATGATCGGAATGTCGTCGCCCGGGAAGTCGTAGGACGACAGAAGTTCGCGCACTTCCAGCTCGACGAGCTCGAGAAGCTCGGCGTCGTCGACCTGGTCGACCTTGTTCAGGAACACCACGATTGCCGGAACGCCGACCTGACGGGCGAGCAGGATGTGCTCGCGGGTCTGCGGCATCGGGCCGTCGGCAGCCGAGCAAACCAGGATCGCGCCGTCCATTTGCGCCGCACCGGTGATCATGTTCTTCACATAGTCGGCGTGGCCGGGGCAGTCGACGTGCGCATAGTGGCGGGCCGGCGTCTCATATTCGACGTGCGCCGTCGAAATGGTGATGCCGCGTGCCTTTTCTTCAGGAGCCGCGTCGATCTGGTCATAGGCCTTGTACTCGCCGAAGTACTTCGTGATCGCGGCCGTCAGCGACGTCTTGCCATGGTCAACGTGACCGATCGTGCCAATGTTGACGTGCGGCTTGTTGCGCTCAAACTTGCTC